>NZ_JAIBNX010000090.1 GCF_026130045.1 Micromonospora sp. CPCC 205371 | reverse complement strand
TCCGACTTGGCCCCACGGGCCAAGGGCGCCTCTCCCCGCCGATCAAGGGCAAATGCACGTGATTCGATCTCTTTTCCACGTGCATTCGCCCTTGATCCATGCAGATGCCCTTGATCGACGTCGTTGAGTCGAGCAATCCGCCGCCGCGTCAAGACCCGTCGCCACGGTCGGTCAGGCGCCGCAGGCGCCCGGCCAACGACCGGATCGCCCCGTTCCGCGCCACTGCCCCTCGCGCTGTGAACGTTTGATGCTGCCAGAACAGCTGCCAGAACAGCATCAAAGGTTCACAGCACCTCGCGAAACCGTGACCTTGACACGTGGCCCTGCCCTTAACGGCGTTAACTCCTTGATCAACGCCGTCGAAGGGGCTCTGATGCCGCGTCAAGCCCGACCACTGCGGCCGTCCCGGCGCCGCCAGGTGCCGACCCTCGACCGGATCGTCGCGATCCGCACAGCGGCCTCCACACGGGCAAGCGCGCGGCCACGTCCTCGCCGCCCCGTCTGCGATCGCCGTCATGTACCGACCTTGCAGCAATAGGTGACTGAATAGTCACATGCCGACGTGTCGAATCCAGTGCCTGCCGGACGACGCCTCGGTAGACACACACCTGACGAGAAGGGAACAGACCAATGAGCAAGGTGGCGACCGGCGCGACGATGTCCCTCGACGGTTTCATCGCCGGCCCGAATCACGACGGGTTCGACTACCTGTTCAAGTGGTACAACCGGGGCGATGTAGAGGTCCCCACCGGCGACCCAGAGATGACGTTCCGCACCTCGGCGGCCAGCGCTGAGCACCTGCGCAACCTGTACGAGCGCCTTGGGTCACTGGTGGTGGGCCGCACGCTGTACAACATCACCAACGGGTGGGGCGGCCGCCACCCGATGGACACGACGACCGTGGTCCTCACCCACAAGCGCCCCGACGACCGGCCGGAAGACGACGAGAACTTCGTCTTCGTGTCGACCGGCATCGAGGACGCCGTAGCCAAGGCCAAGGAACTGGCCGGCGGCAAGGACGTGGGCCTCAACGGCGGCACGATCGCCCGGCAGGCGCTCGAGGCCGGTCTGCTCGACGAGGTGCACGTCGACCTGGTGCCGGTGTTGCTGGGCGACGGCATCCCGTTCTTCGGGCAGATCGCCGGCGCCCCGGTCGAGTTCGACGGCCCCATCTCCGTCGTCCAGGGCGACGGCGTAACCCACCTCGCCTACCGCGTGGTCCACTAGCCCGCGCTCCGCTCTCTCCTTCGCGCGCCCTCCACCGGACTCCCACTCTTCGTCGATCAAGGGCGAATGCACGCGGAAAAGAGATCCAAGCACGTGCATTCGCCCTTGATCGACGAGGATGTCCTTGATCGACGCGGCGCGGGCGACGCACAGCGGACGACGCACAGAGGGTGACGCACAGAGGGCGACGCGGGACAGGCGACACGTGACAGGCCTCAGGCGACGCGGGACAGGCGACGGCAACCGCCGACGGCGCCCGGACGCGCGCAGGCGCGTCGATCAAGGAGATCTGCATGGATCAAGGGCAAATGCACGCGGAAAAGAGATCGAACCACGTGCATTTGCCCTTGATCGACGAGCGTCGAGCAGCGGGGGCGCGTCGAGCAGCGGGCGCGACGAGCAGCGGGCGCGGGAAGGGTTAGACCGGGATGGGAGCGGGCTCGGTGTCGGGGAGCTGGCGGGTCGGCGGGACCACGAACTTGTATCCCACCTGACGCACCGTGCCGATCATCGACTCGTACTCGGAGCCGAGCTTG
This sequence comes from Micromonospora sp. CPCC 205371, assembly GCF_026130045.1. Lineage (GTDB taxonomy): Bacteria > Actinomycetota > Actinomycetes > Mycobacteriales > Micromonosporaceae > Phytohabitans. The sequence continues at coordinate 32,133 of NZ_JAIBNX010000090.1, read as the reverse complement.
GCGCGCAGCCGCCGCACGTGCACGTCGACCGTGCGGGTGCCACCGAAGTAGTCGTAACCCCACACCTCGCGCAGCAGCTGGTCGCGGGTGAACACCCGGCCGGGGTGCTGTGCGAGGAACTTCAGCAGCTCGAACTCCTTGTAGGTCAGGTCGAGCGGCCGGCCCTTGAGCTTGGCGGCGTACGTGTCGGGGTCGATGGTCAGCTCGCCGGCCCGGATCAGCCCACCGGCGCCGGACGTGGCGTTGGTGAGCCGCCCGACGGCCAGCCGCAGCCGCGCCTCGACCTCGGCGGGACCGGCGCTGGCGAGGATGACGTCGTCGACGCCCCAGTCCGCGTTGAGCGCGATGAGCCCAGCCTCGGTGACCACAGCGACGAGCGGGACGCCGAGTCCGGTGGCGTGCAGCATGCGGCAGGTCGCGCGGGCCTCGGCGAGCTCGGAGCGGGCGTCGACCATGACAGCGTCGGGGCTGGGGCCGGACACCAGTGTGCGTACGTCGCGCGGGGCGGTGCGCACCGAGTGGGGAAGCAGATCGAGCGCGGGCAGCACAGCGGAAGGCTCACCAGCACGCGCTGTCACGAGGAGCAGGATCTCCACACTTCACCTCCGTCCTCGCGGCGCTTGGGCCGCGCGGTGACCGTCGGGTCCCGGCGTCGCTGACGGGCGGGGTTACTGAAAACTTGACGCTGAGCTTAACCGATTTTCAGCTCGTAACGCCCAGGTGCATACCCGTTCATCTGTGTGATCGGCCATAACGGCCGAGAAAAGAGTACGGTGCGAGCGTGTTTCCCTCGTCCTCTGACGTGGGCCGCGAGTCGTGGGACGGACCCCCGCCGGGCCCGCGGCGTACGGCCCCGAACGTTTACGGCGCTCCCGGCGCGGCACCGGTGACCAGTCCCGACGATCGGCGGGAGCGCGCCGCTGCTCGGCGTGCCCGCCGGGACGGGCCGAGCGGTCTCCAGTCGACAGAGCTGTCTGAGTCCGAGCCCGGCGACGAGGAGACCGACGACGGCGCGGAAGAGGTCGAGCCGGTACCGGTCCGCCGGTTGCTCTCGGTAGCGGTGGCCGGGTTCGCGGGGCTGCTCACGCTGGGACTGATCATGGGTGCTCAGACCGCCGGACCGGGCGGCGCACGCATCCCGTACGCGATTGTGATCTTCGGTGTGCAGTTGCTCTTCGTCCTGGCGTGGACGATGGCGATCCGCCCGCCGGCGCTGCCCTTGGTGGCCGGGGTCTGCATTGCGATCGCCGCGCTGGCCGACTTTGCCGCGATTTCGCCCGATACCGCGACCATCGCCCCGGTCGGCTATGTCGCCGTGGGTGGTTTCGTGGCGGGCGTGCTCGCCCAGCTCATCCGGCGTGTCGACCGGGTGCGAGTCACCGACTCACTGGGCGCGACCCTGCTCATCGTGGTGGGCGTCGTCGCGTTCGCCACCTTGATCGTGTTGGGTCGGATTCCGCTGGGTACACAGGCGATCTTTGTCTGTTTGACCGCGACCGGCGTGTCGCTGGTCGTGGCGCGCCTGACCGACGCGGTGTTCGCCTGGCCGCGCCTGGCGCCGCAGGTGCCGCGCGGCGCGGCCGGCGTCGTGCTCGGCGCGATGTGCGGCACGCTGGCCGCCGCGGTCATCGGCAGCTACGTCGTGGGTTTCACGCCCGTCAGCGGCGCGGTGGTCGGCCTGGTCGCGGCCAGTGCGGCCGGTCTGGCGGACCTGGCGGCCGGGTACTCGGAAGCGGGCCGCCAGATGGCCGGTGAGCCGCCGACGATGTGGATCGCTCGGCACATGCAAGGGCCGCTGGGCGGGTTCGCGCTCGCGGCTCCTGCGGCTTATGCCATGTGCGTCCTGTTTCTCACGTGAGCGTGGCGCACAGGAACACCGGGTATAAACGACGAACGTGACGACGTACACGTACGCCGACGAACGCACTCAGCCGCGCCGCCGCAAGCGGGGTCGGCGGCTGCTGACCGTACTCGTCGTGCTGCTGCTCGTGCTGTTGGGGCTCGTGGCGGTGGCCGACCGGGTCGGCGCCTCGATGGCCGAGCGTGTGATCGGCGATGAGATCAAGCAGGAACTCGTCGCCCAGGGCCTTGAGACGTCGCCGCCCGAGGTGAGCGTCGGCGGTTTTCCGTTCCTGACCCAGGTGCTCGCTGGGGAGTACGAGTCGATCTCCATCCGGCTCCGCGACGTGGAGGGGACGCTGGAAGGCGAAGGCGTCCGGCTGCCGCGCCTGGACGTCGAGGCGCGCTCCGTGACAGCACCGCTCGACACGCTGCGCACCCAGCAAGGTGAGATCACCGCCGGCACTGTCGAGGGCACGGCGATCGTCGCGTACGCCAGCGTCGTCGCCTTGATCAACCAGCCCGGCCTCCAACTGTCCGAACGGGACGGTGTGCTTTCCGTCACGGCCCCGCTGCGGGTGCTCGGCCAGGAGGTCACCGTCAAGGGCAACGCGGAGCTGACGGTGCGCGAAGGCCGCGTGCAGGTGTCGTTCGTCAACCTCTCGGCGGAGGGGGCGCCGCGAGGCGCCGAGGAGCTGGTCAACGCGTACGCCCGAGACATCTCGCTCAACCTGGCGCTGCCCGAGATGCCGTTCCAGCTGGAGCTGCAGGACGTCAAGGCCCAGTCCGACGGTCTGGCCGTGACCGCCGCGGCTCAGAACGTGCCATTGAACCAAGCGTAGGTAAGCCGTCCCGGATGGTGAGTCGCTGCTGTTACCGGCAGAAGAACGGCTGGTAGGCTGCTTGCCCATGGGGACGCTCCTCACCAAACGGCGCGCGGTCGACCTGTGCCGCGTGGCCACCTGCCTCTGTCGCCCCGTCATCTGACGGCGGGGCCGGTTTTGCGTACCCTCTGATCCATTTACGCCCGGCAGTGGCGCCGTCGCACGTACCCGTGATCTGTCCACATCCATGGGTCGCGCGCCACGGCAAGTTGAGCGCCTAAGCGCCGACCTCGAATCAATCCTCACAAGGAGCTCATTCGATGAGTCGCGACACTGCACTCGTATCCGCGGACTGGGCCGAGGCCAACCTCGACGCCCCAGGTGTCGTCTTCGTCGAGGTCGACGAAGACACCACCGCCTATGACGGTGGGCACATCCCCGGAGCCATCAAGCTGGACTGGAAGAAGGACCTGCAGGACCCGGTGCGCCGGGACTTCGTCAACAAGCAGCAGTTCGAGGCGCTGCTCTCCGAGCGTGGCATCGCGGGCGACGACACGGTCATCCTGTACGGCGGCAACAACAACTGGTTCGCGGCCTACGCGTACTGGTACTTCAAGCTCTACGGGCACGGCGACGTGCGGCTGCTCGACGGTGGCCGCAAGAAGTGGGAGCTCGATGCCCGCCCGCTCAGCAAAGACGCTGTGAGCCGCGAGGCCACCCAGTACACGGCCCAGGACCCCGACGTGTCGATCCGCGCGTTCCGCGACGAGGTGGTCGACGCGATCGGCACGAAGAACCTGGTCGACGTGCGCTCGCCCGACGAGTACGCCGGCCGCCTGCTCGCCCCCGCCCACCTCCCGCAGGAGCAGGCCCAGCGCGCCGGACACATCCCGACGGCACTCAGCGTGCCGTGGAGCAAGGCCGCCAACGAAGACGGCACGTTCAAGTCTGACGACGACTTGCGTCAGATCTACGGCGAGGCAGGGCTCGACGACTCCAAGTCGACCATCGCGTACTGCCGCATCGGCGAGCGCTCCTCGCACACATGGTTCGTGCTCAAGGAACTGCTCGGTCACCAGGACGTGAAGAACTACGACGGTTCGTGGACTGAGTACGGCTCGCTGGTCGGCGTGCCCGTAGCCCTCGGCGACGAGCCCGGAAAGGCGTGACGATGACTGCTGTGACTTCCGCGGGTTGCGCCGCGCCCGATCAGGCCGCCCCGTTGCCGGCCAGCGTCGACCTCGAGAAGGAAACCGTGATCACGGGCGTCGTGAGCAACGACTCCGGCGAGGCGGTGGCCGGCGCGTACGTGCGGCTGCTCGACTCGACCGGTGAGTTCACGGCCGAGGTGGTCACCTCGCCCGAAGGCCAGTTCCGGTTCTTCGCCGCGCCGGGCACGTGGACGCTGCGCGCCCTCTCCCGGCACGGCAACGGTGACACCACCGTGACCGCCAGCCAGGCCACCAACCAGGTCAGCGCCGCGGTCGCCGCTTGACCCCAGAGCACAGCGAAGGAGGCGTCCCCCGAAGCCGGGGGACGCCTCCTTCCGTGTGTGACTAGATGCAGCTCTGTTCGAGAGTCACGTCGATGGTTTGGGTGACGCCGGGCTCGATCGGCACCCGCTGGGTGGTCGCGAGCCAGCCGTCCTTGGACACCACGATGTCGTATCGCCCGCGTGGCAGCCAGTACGAGTACTTGCCGGTGGAGGCGGCCGACACGGTGTACGTGTTGTCGGGGTAGGCCCGTGAGATGAACCGCACCGTCGCGGGTACGGCCACGATCTCGTCGTTACACGTCACGCCGAGCACGGTGCCTTCGATCTTGCCCCAGTTGGTCGGCGGTGACACGTTGAGGCTCACCGAGACCTGCGGGACCGGGTACGGGGAATCGGTGCGGATGCCCAGCTTGGCGCGGTAGACGCCGGGCTGGTCGATGCCCTTGAGCTGGCTGGCGTCGACCGTCAGGGTGACGTTCCGCGACGCGCCGGGCGCGAGGGTGAACGTGGTTACGTTCTCCGACAGCCAGGGCACGTCGCCGATCTCGTCGCAGAGGTCGAGCCCACCGCCGAGGCGTTCGGTTTCGACGGTGCTGTTGAAGCCGCCCGGCGACCCTCCGATCTTGTAGGTGCCGCAGGAGCCCGCGCCCCGGTACCGGGGGAACTGCGTGGCGGGCAGGTCGACCCAGGCGTTGGTGCTCGGGTCGAACGCGATGCTCCGGTTGGTGATCGTGCTGAACCCGTTGGTGACGCCGCCTGCCAGGATCAGCAGGCCGCTGGCGGTGGAGTGTGCGGAGCCCCACAGGTCGAGCGGCAGGTCGGGAAGTGCCGTCCACCGGTTGGCAGCGGGGTCGTACACGAACGCGTCCCGGTGCGACACCGTCGAGGCGCCGCCGCCGCAGTACACCTTGCCGCCGATGCCGCCACACGACTGGAACGACACGAGGTGCGGGTATGCCGCCCGAGCCGTGAACGTGCCGGTGGCCGGGTCGAACGCCAGCACGTCGGTCGAGTCGGGGCAGGTGGTGTCGACGCAGCCGGCGACGAGGTACACCTTGCCGCCCACTACAGCGATGCCCGCCGCCGCCCGTGGCAGCGGGTTGACCGCTCCGGGCACGGTGCTCCACGTCTCGCTGGCTGGGTCGAAGACGTCGACGGTGGCGACGACGTCGTCTGGTCCCCAGCCGCCGAAGACGTACAGCTTGCCGTTGACGGCTGCCGCCGACGGCTTGGACCGGGCGCTTGGCATGTTGGGTAGTTGCCGCCAGGAGCCGGCGACCGGGTCGTACACGTACGCCGAGCGCTCCCGCCCGGTGCCGCTGCCTCCACCGACCGAGTAGATCTTGCCGTCGAGCGTGGCGGCGGCGTTGTCGAAGATCGGCGCGGGGAAGTCGGCGATCCGGCTCCACGCGTCGTCGATCAGCGTGCTGGCGCGTGGCGCGTACGCCGGCAGCTTGCCGTCCGACGCCTGCTCCTTGCGCGCCCCGCCAGGGACGGCGACCTCGGTCAGCCGCGCGCCCTGCCGGCTCATCGCCTCGAACCCGCCGGTGAACTCCAGCAGATCGAGCTGCGCCGGCGCGCTGCCCGTGTTGGTGATCTTGACGTTGGCGTTGCGGGTGCGGCCCATCGGCGCGTACGTCTCGATCGACGTCTTGTCGACGGCGATCCGTGGCGCGGCCATCGGGAAGTCGAGCCGGGCGGAGTTGTTGCCGCCCACGTGCACGGACTTCGTCGCCGGCGGGTACCCGGCCTTTGTGGCCTGGAACTGCCGGACGCCCACGACGGTCGAGAAGAGCCAGTAGAAGCCGTCGGCTGCCGACGTGCCCGACTCGACCGGCGGGTCCACACTGGACACCTGTACGCCAGCCAGCGCGGCGCCTGTGTTCGCGTCGGTGGTGTAGCCGACGACCAGGCCGCCCGGCACCGGCTCGCAGAGCCGGTTGACGATCTGGACGTTGTCGACCTGCCACCACCAGGCGAACCGGCCGTTGAACCGGAACCGCACGAGCGCGTCCGAGTCGCCCGCGACCGGGAACAGCGGCACCTCTTCGATCCGCGGACCGCGGCGACTGGTGGCCTGGTGCCACACGTTGGTCCACGAGGCGCCGCCGTCGCTGGACACGTCGATGTCGGCGCTGTCGGCACCCACGCCGACCGCACGCCAGTCGCTGTTGAACCGGACGTACGGTGCGGACATGCCCGACAGATCCAGCGGCGGGGCGACGAGGTCGGTGTCCTGCGTGTTACCGCTGCCGAGCGCGTCACTGTCGATGATCGCGAAGCCGCCGCTGCCACCGGTCAGGTTGCCGCGGCTGCCCGGGTCGTCGAACTCCCAGCCGCCCATCGTCGTGCGGTTGACCACCGACCACCCGGCCGGTGCCTCGGTGCCGTCGAAGGGCTCGGTCATGGTCGGGTCGGAGAAGCGTGCCTGGTATCCGGGCGCGGTGCAGCCGGGATCGACCAGCATCCTCGCGTCGATCTTTCCGTCGCTCTCGCCCACGGCCACGTCGCGGGTGACCGTCTGGTAGCCGGGGATGAGCGAGGTGAAGGTGAATCGGTACGTGGCGCCGCTGGCCAGCCCGACCGCGTACAGGCCGGTGGCCGGGTCGGTGAAGATCGGGCCGCCGGGCCGTCCGGCTATGTCGATACGTGCCGCGAGCGGCCAGCTGTGGCCCGACGCGTCGAAGACCCGACCGGTGATGCGTACCGTCGAGGCGGCATCGAGGTCGAAGTTGGCCGTGACTGTGCCGTTTTCGGGCACCGTGACCGTCACCGACTCGCTGCGGTACCCGTACAGAGCCACGGTCACCTGCTGCTCGCCGATCGGAAGGCTGAGCGAGTAGGAGCCGTCCGCTCCGGTCGTCGCCGTCTCGTCGGCCGCGCTGATCGTCGCGCCAGCCAGCGGCTTGCCGGCGGCGTCGGTGACCACGCCGGTCACCTCGCCGACCTTCCGGATGGCCCGGGCGACGGCGGCGTACGCGTCGAGCCGTCCCTCACCGAAGTTGTTGTTGTTGGCCGCGGTGCCGCCGCAGCCGGTGGAGTCGACGTCGATCGCGGTGCGGTCGAGCACGTTTCGGGTCGCCGTCACGTTGCCCTTCAGGGCCGGCGCCGCCGACCACAGCAGGGCGACGGTGCCGCTGACGTGCGGGGTCGCCATCGAGGTGCCGTTGAAGGCGGCGTACAGGTTGCCCGGAACGCTGGACCGCACGTTGACGGCGGGCGCCGAGATGTCGGGCTTGGTGGCGCCGTCCACAAGGGACGAGCCACGGCTCGACGACCCGTAGATCGCGTTGTTGATGTCGTGGCCGCCGACGGCGTAGGCGCCGGGCTCGTCGCCGGGCGAATTGGCGGTGCCGCAGGCAGGGCCGTCGTTGCCGACCGCGAAGGACGGGAAGATGCCGGCCGCGACCCAGGCGGCGATGGTCTGGCGGTACCAGGGGTCGTTCTGCCCGCCGCCCCACGAGTTGTTGACCACGTCGGGGTGGAGGTCGGGGCGTGGGTTGGCGCCGTTCAGGTCGGTCGGCGCGAGCACCCACTGTCCCGAGGCGAGCAGCGAGGCGTCGGTACAGTTGCGGTCTTCGCAGCCCTTGGCGGCGATCCACTTGGCACCGGGCGCGACGCCGATCTGGTTGGCGCCGCCGTCGTCTCCGACCGCTGTGCCGGCGACGTGCGTGCCGTGGTCCTCGTTGTCGCAGGGTGCGGGGCTTCCGCACACGCCGGCCGGGTCGAACCAGCTGTAATTGTGGTCGAAGCTGCCGTTGCCGAGGTTGCCCCGGTACTGGTTGACCAGCGCCGGGTGGTCGTACTGCGCGCCGCTGTCGATCGTCGCGACGACGACGCCCTCGCCGCGCGTCCCGTACTCGGACCAGACCTCGGGCGCGCGAACGTTGTCGACGTTCCACTCAGCGGCGGCGGTGCCGCGTTCGGGGGCCTTCGCGGGAGTCGCCGTCAGCAGTGGATAGCTGCGGCTCGGTTCGATCCGCTCTACGTCGGGGCGGGCAGCGATGGCGTCTACTGTGGACTGGTCGCCGGTGACCTGGATGGCGTTGGCGATCCAGAAGCTGCGGTACGGCGTCTTGCGCTCGTCGAGGTCTGCCCGCAGGTCTGCCTGGCTGCTCTTGGCCGTGCCGGTGAGCTGCTGATACACGTGCGTGGCGCGGGCGTCCGACGTGGCCTGCTTCGCGGCGCCGGCCAGGTTGGCTCGTTCCCGCAGGTAGACCATGAATTTGGTGGTGCCCTTGGCGTCGAGCTCGGCGACCAGGTCGGGGCTGACCGGTGCGCCTGGCTCGGCGGCGCTGGCGATGGCCGGTTGGGCCGTTATGCCGATCACCCCCACCAACAGTGCGATAGATAACCGTCTCATTGGTTCCTCCCCCGTCCCGCTTTTACTGACCGTGCACTCATGCTTCTGTCGCGTAACGGGGGTCATCAATGGCGCCTGTCGGGCAGTTGTCGGGCAGAACTCGGGCAGGCCGCCCGGGGAATCCGCTTATTCGCCGACATTGCAGTTGACTTCGTCTATCCCAGGGCGTTGGCTGAGTGCGCACGGAGACTGCGCACCTGGGGAGGATTGCGGTGGTCCATGGGGACGTGCCGTTGGTCGTGTGTGTGTCGACGGACGTGGCGCTTCGCGAGCGCGTGGTCCGGCGGCTCGACGACTGCGGCACCGTGGTGCTCTGCGCCGACCTGTCTGAGCTGCGGGCGATGCTGTTTCCGGCCGAGTCACGCGTCCCGGCCGAGGTCGCACCCAAGACCGCCAACGGTCCGGTGAAACTCGGCGAGCTGATGATCGACGCCGCCGGCCACCTGGTGACCTGGCGCGGCGAGCCGCTCGGGCTTACCCGCCTGGAGCGTGACCTGCTGGGCCGGCTGGCCAGTCCGCCCATCATGGTGTGGACGTACGAGCAGCTATTCGACACCGTCTGGGGCGGCGCCTACCTGGGCGACACCGCGATCCTGCACTCCGCCGTGAAGCGGCTGCGCCGCAAGCTCCGCGCGGCTGAGGGCGGGCCGGTGGTCGAGACCGTTCGTGGCGTCGGCTACCGCCTCAGCTTCCGCCCCGCACCTCCGGATCAGCGCCCTGGTCCAGCGGCAATAGCATGAGCGAGTGACAGTAGACGCGCCGCCATCCCGGCGCCGCCGGTGGCTGGTGGCCGTCGCGGTGCTCTGGGCCATCGTGCTCGCCGTAGTCGCGTACGCCTCCGTGCGGCGCGGCGACGCGACGGTCCGCGACCAGAGCAGCGTCGCCGACGCGCGGCCGGTCGTCGACCGCGCTGTGGGGGAGTTGGCGGCCGCCGCCGGCTCCGCGGTGGTTCTGCACATTTCCGGGTACGACCTGGAGCGCGGCTGCCGCATCACCCCGGTCCGGTCGGGTGCGACGCTGACCCGCGAGGTCACGATCTACACCCGCGAAGCGGACGGCCCTGGCCTGCTCGACCAGATCGTCAGGGCGCTGCCGGCGGGGTACGACGCGCGTGCCCGGCACACCGAGAAACGGCACGCGCTGCGCGCCGACGCGGGTGACTTCGTCGCGATCCGGGGCAGCGTCACGTCGCCGGGCGTGGTGAGCCTGAGCGTCGAGACGGGCTGCCGTCCCGCCGGCGACATCGAGCTGACCGAGCCGGCGGCCGACCGCAGTGTGATCAATCCGGTCCTGGGCGCCTTCGACGCCACCACGAACGCGGTGACGGCGGCCGAGGCGCCATGCCCGAACGGCGGCACCGTGCGCACCGTGCGCGCCGACGGCACACCCGGCACGCCGCCCGCCTCGCTCGGGGCTCCACTGCGCGCTCTCGCGACCGGCGGCACCGTCATCGTCGACACCGAGGACCGGTTCGCCTACCGCACCCCACAGGCGGCCGTATCGGTCGACGCGGAGGGCGGCGAGATCTCCGTCGCCGCGACCACGCCCTGTTAGTAGACGAGCGCCTGAGCACCCTCGGCCAGCGTCTCCTCCACGAAAGCGGCCGCTCCCGCGATGCGTACGCCGGGGAGCACGTCGTCGGCGGTGATCTCGCGACGGGCGGCGCACTGGGTGCAGAGGGTCACCTTCCCGCCGGCCAGGATCGCCTCCAGGAGGTCCGGTAGCGGCGCCGAGTGCGCCAGGTCGAACTCGGCCGCCCGCCCCGGCAGCGCGAACCACGCCGACTCGCCGGTCAGCCACAGCGATACGTCGGCACCAGCCGCGACCGCGGTGGCCGCCACCGTGAACGCCTGTGCGCACCGCTCCGGAGCGTCCGTACCCGCTGTTGCCTTGACGATGAGAGACCGTGCCATCCCGCCAGCATAGGATCGTGCCGTGGTCACCGAGATCGGGTTCGTCAGCCTGCTGGTCGCGGGCTTCGGGGCGCTCGCCGGTGGCCTGGTCTATCTGGCCGTACGCATCTGTCGAGGACGCTGGTGACTGACAACCCGCTCGGACCCCCACCCTGGCTCAACGCGCCGCCGGTCGACCCGTACCCGTACGAGGAGACCCACGACCTGCGTAAGGGGCCCGACCTGCATCCGGCGCTCCTGGGCCTGCTGCCGTACATCGGCCTGTGGCGCGGCCGTGGCCGCGGCGGCTTCCCCACGATCGAAGACTTCGACTACGCGCAGGAGATCCGGATCAGCCACGACGGCCGGCCGTTCGTGCACTACGAGTCGCGCGCCTGGCTGCTCGACGAGCAGAGCCAGCCGGTGCGCCCCGCTGGCCGCGAGGTGGGTTGGTGGCGGCCGGTCTTCGACGGCGACCACGCGACCGACGACCTGGAGGTGCTGATCAGCACGCCCACCGGGATCGTCGAGCTGTACCTCGGAAGGGTCACCGGCACCCAGATCGAGCTGGTCACCGACGCGGTGATGCGCACCTCGACCGCGAAAGAGGTGACCGCCGGCCACCGGCTGTTCGGCATCGTGGAGGGCGCGCTGCTGTACGCCCAGGAGATGGCCGCCATGGGCCACCCGCTGTCGCCGCACCTGTCCGCCCGGCTCATCCGGGTCGGCGGCTGAGGCGCACTATTATCGGTTGGTGTCGGAAACTTCACTTCCGGAGATCCTGCGGGCCCGTGGCCTGCGGTTGACGGCCCAGCGCCAGTTGGTTCTGGAGGCCGTACACGAGCTCGGGCACGCCACGCCCGAGCAGTTGCACGCCGCGGTCCGCGAGGTCGCCGCCGGAGTGAACATCACCACGATCTACCGCACCCTGGAATTACTCGAAGACCTTGGGTTGGTTACCCATACGCACCTGTCGCACGGGTCGCCGACCTACCATCCGGTGAGTGAAGATCAACACGCCCACATGGTGTGCCGGCAGTGTGGCACGGTGAGCGAGGTCGAGCCGGAACTGCTGGCGCCGCTGGCTGAAGAGCTGCGGCGGCAGCGCGGGTTCGAGGTCGACATCGGGCACCTGGCTCTGTTCGGCACGTGTGAGGAGTGCACATGATCGACGTGGCGGGAGCGGTGGCCGTCGAGGCTATCGACCCGGGTTCGCGAGACGCGGGCGTGGCCGCGCACTATGGCGACCCGATGCGCGAGCAGCGCCTGCTCGCGACCGATGTGGGGCTGGTCGACCGTTCCCACCGGAGCGTACTGGCCGTGCCGGGCGTCGAGCGGGCGAGCTGGCTGCACAGCCTCACCACCCAGCACCTCGCCGGCCTGCGTGCCGGTCAGGGCACCGAGCTGCTCGTGCTCTCCCCGCACGGTCACGTCGAGCACCACGCGTTGGTCGCCGAAGACGGCGACACGACCTGGCTCGACACCGAGCCGGGCAGCGGGCCTGACCTGCTCACGTTCTTGGAAAAGATGCGGTTCCTGACCCGCGTCGAGCCGCGTGACGCCACGGCCGAATGGGCGGTGCTGTCGCTGGTCGGGCCCCGCGCGGTCGAAGCGCTCGGACTTCCGCTGAAAGACCCCGAGGTCCGCCCGGTGCCGGGTCCGAAGTTCGCCGCCGGCTCCGTCCCTTCGGCATCGAGCAGCCTGTACGCCGTTGCGGCCCTGCCGTCCGGTGGCCTTGCCCGACGGGGTCGGCTGGGTGTCGACTTGATCGTCCCGCGTGACGCCGTCGCCGACGTCGTGGCGTCTCTCGGCGTGCCGCTGGCGGGGCTGTGGGCGTACGAGGCGATCCGGGTGGCCGCTCGGGTGCCCCGGGTCGGCATGGAGACCGACCACCGCACCATCCCGGCCGACGTCGACCTGATCGGCCCGGCCGTGCACCTCGATAAGGGCTGCTATCGCGGCCAGGAGACCGTGGCCCGGGTGCACAACCTGGGCCGGCCGCCGCGCCGGCTGGCCCTGCTGCATCTCGACGGGGTGGCCACCGACCAGCCGCCGGCCGTCGGCACACCTGTGACCACCGGCGACGGTCGTGCGGTGGGGTTCGTCGGCACCGCGGTACGCCATTTCGAGCTGGGTATGGTCGCGCTGGCCGTGCTCAAGCGAAACGTGCCAGACGACGCCGTCCTCCGCGTCGGCGAGTCCACCGCCGCCATCGACGCATGATCAAGGCGTCCCTCAAGGTGCTCTAACGACCTGAGGGACGCCTTGATCACGCTGAGGGGGATCTAGGCTGAGGCCATGGGTACGTTGATCACGGTGGCGCCTACCGGTGCCGAGTCCGCCAAGGCTGACGTGCCGGCGCTGCCGGTCACACTCGACGAGTTGGTGAGCACCGCCAAGGAGTGCGAGGCGCTCGGTGCCAGCGTGATCCACGTTCATATCCGCGATGCCGAGGCCCGGCCGACCCTCGATCTCGGCCGGCTCCGCGAGACCGTCTCGGCCCTGCGGGAGAGCACGGACCTGATCGTGCAGCTCTCCACAGGCGGCGCGGTGACCGACCCGGAGGACGCCCGGCTCGCCGTGCTCGAAGCCGGCCCCGACATGGCGTCCTGCACGATGGGTACGGTCAACTTCGGCGACGACGTGTTCCTCAACCGCTGGGAGTTCGTGGTCGGTCTGCACCTGCGCATGCAGCAGTTGGGCGTCGTGCCGGAGTACGAGATCTTCGACCTCGGTCACCTAACCGCCCTGCGGCGACTACTCGACAAGTGGGGCTTGCCCGCCGGCGGCCACGTGCACGTCGACCTGGTCATGGGCGTACCGGGCGGCATGCCCGGCACCACGGAGGCGCTCGTCGCCTGCCGCCAGGCGATGCGCGACCTGCCGGAGGACACCACGTTCTCGGCCACCGGCATCGGCCGCAGCACGATCCCGGTGATGCTGGCGTCGCTGTCGGCGGGCGGCCACCTTCGGGTCGGCATGGAAGACACCGTCACGTACGCCAAGGGGCGACCGGTCGAGTCGAACATGCAGCTCGTGGCCCGTGCGGTCGGGTTCGCGCAGCTCGCGCAGCGGCCCCCGCTGACCACCGGCGAGGCCCGCGCGCTTCTGGGCGTGCCGGCGTGATGGGTGGCACGGTGTTTGCTGGCGTTCGCTTCGCTCGCGCGGGTCATGCGCCATTTGTGCCTCCCTGTAGCCGACCCTGCGCTCGGTCGCTGCGCTCCCTCGACTCCGGGCCGGCTGCGGGAGGTGGCGCATGACCGTGCTAGCCGAGGTGGTGCGCTCGGGGTTCGTCGAGGGGGTGCACCGCGGCTCGGTGGTGGTCCTCGACGCCACGGGCGCCGTCGTCGACTCCGCGGGCGACGCCAAATCCCCGATCTTCCCGCGCTCGTCCAACAAGCCGCTCCAGGCGATCGGCATGCTGCGCTCGGGGCTCCGGCTGGCTGACCCGGCCGACCTGGCTGTCGTCTGCGCGAGTCACTTCGGCGAAGACTTCCACGTGGCCCGGGTGCGTGCGCTGCTGCGCACCGCCGGGCTGGACGAGTCCGCGCTGCGCTGCCCGCCCGACCTGCCACTGTCCGCGGCTGCCGCGGAGGCGGTACTGCGCGCGGGCGGTGGCAAGGCCCGGGTCCAGATGAACTGCTCCGGGAAGCACTCCGGGATGCTGCTCACCTGTCTGGCCGCCGGTTGGCCGACGCAGGAGTACTGGCTGCCCGACCACCCGCTCCAGGAGCGCATCCGGGCGACGGTGGAGGAGTTCGCCGGTGAGCGGGTCGCGGCGGTGGGCGTCGACGGGTGCGGGGCGCCGGTGCTCGCGATCTCGCTGACCGGCTTGGCGGGCGCGTTCCTGCGCCTGGTGAGCGGCGCGCCCGCCTCGCCGGAACGCACGGTCGCCGACGCGATGCGGGCGCATCCGGAGCAGGTCGCCGGCACGGACGCCGACGACACCCGGCTGATGCACGGGGTGCCTGGCTTGCTCGCCAAGGGCGGCGCCGAGGGTGTGCTCGCGGTGGCGGTGCCAGGCGTGGGCGCGGTGGCCATCAAGATCGACGATGGTGCGATGCGGGCCCGCATGCCGGTACTGGTCTCCGCGCTCCGGCGCCTGGGCGTGACCGCCGAGGTCCTGGACTCGCTGGCCGAGACCCCGTTGCTGGGCGGCGGCGAGCCGGTGGGCGCGGTACGCGCGGCCTGGTAGGGCGGGTGTGACCTGAGACCCATGTTTGCCATTAGTTAGCGAAACGCTTGCAGGAGCAAGCAGTGCGGGCTACCTTCGAGCCATGGCCACCCCGAAAGATCTGCCCCGCGACATCGGCGGCTTCATCCGCGACCTGCGGCGTAACGCCAAGATTTCGTTGCGGCAGCTCGCCGACCAGGCCGGGGTCAGCAATCCATACCTCAGCCAGGTCGAGCGCGGCCTGCGCAAGCCCAGCGCCGAGGTGCTCCAGCAGCTGGCCAGCGCGCTCCGGGTCTCCACCCCGGTGATGTACCTGCGCGCGGGCCTGCTCGACGCGCTCGACGCCAATGAAGGGCAGGGCATGCTGGCGGCCATCGCCAGCGACCCCGACCTGACCCTGCCGCAGAAGCAGTCGCTCAGCCAGATCTACGAGACCTTCCGCCGCGAAAACGCCCGGCACGCCGAGGAAGAGGCGCCGGGGGAGGCGCCTTCGCCCGAAGCGCCGACCGCCGATGAGGCCGTCATCGAGTCGGGCGCGGTGACCGAAGGGGGGGCCGCACCGGCACCCAAGCCCGCCCGCAAGACCGCGAAAAAAGCGGTCAAGAAGGCCGCGCCCGCGGCCGAAGAGGAGAACTCATGACCCAGCAGACCAAGTCGACCCGCATCCCGGCTCCGCTCTACGCCGCCGCCGGCGCTGGTGACCTGGCCTACCAGCAGCTCCGCAAGCTCCCAGCCGTGGTGAACGAGCTGAGCGAGAAGGCCGCCGCCGGCAGCGTCGACCTGCGCGAGAAGGCTGTAGCCACGCTGCGCGCCGCCAACACCGCCGCGACCAACCTGCGCGGCAAGGCGGCCACCGCCGACCTCGACGTCGACAAGCTGCGTGACGCCGCCAAGCGCAACGCCGCTGTGGTCGTCGCGGGCGCCTTCGCCGCACAGGAGAAGGCCGTCACCGTGTACGGCAAGCTGGTCGCGCACGGCGAGCGGGTGCTCGGCTCCGGTGTGGTCCAGGCCGCCGACACGATCAACGCCGATATCGAGGCCACCGAGGCTCCCGCCGAGGTGACCGCCGCACCGGCCGCCGCTCCCGCCGAGGCCGAGAAGCCGGCCGCTGAGAAGCCGGCCGCCAAGGCGACCCGCCCGGCGAAGCGCACCCGCCCGGTAGCCAAGTAACCTCCCCGGATCGCGGGCCCGGGCTCTGTTCAACAGAGTTCGGGCCAGCGGCATAAGCTTCAAGGCATGGCCACCACCGCGCCGATCTTCTTCCTCGACGTCCGGTACGTCATCGACCTGGCGCTGCTCATCTTCGCCCTCGTCATCGAGGGTGTCGCCCTCGTGCACTGCCTCACCCAGCGGGCCGACGCGTTCCCGGCTATCGGCACCCTTCCGAAGGGGGCATGGCTGGCCATCCTGGGCATCGCCCTGCTCTTCACGCTGCTCTTCTGGGCGGTCAGCATCTTCGGCCTGATCGGCATCGCGGCAGCCGCCATCTACCTGCTCGACGTCCGGGTCGGACTGCGTGACCTGACCGATGGCAAAGGGTTCTGGTGAGGGATTTCCGCTGGCCCCCGCCGCCTGACGGCGGACCGCGGACGTACGGCCCTGGGCCCACCGCGCCCCGGACCGGGCGGCCAGCGCTGCCCGAGCCCGTGACCGAGCTGGTCACCACCCCGCACGGTGTGCGCCTGGAACGGCTGGTGACGGGGGCGGGTAAGCCGGTCACCGTGTTCGCTCACGGGCTGGCGACCGGCATCGCCGCCACCCGTCCACTGGGCAGCGCGGTCGCCGGCACCAAGGTCTTCTTTCAGTTCCGAGGGCACGGGCGCTCCGACGCGCCGGCCGGCCGGTGGACGTACACGGATCTCGCCCGCGACCTGCGAGCCGTCGCTGACCTGGCCGGTGCGACCCGGGCCGTCGGGGCGAGCCTCGGAGCGGGCGCGATGTGCCGGCTGCTGGCGGAGAGCCCCGAGCGCTTTGACCGAGCGGTTTTCTACCTTCCGGCGGTACTCGATCAGCCAAGAGGCCCGGCGGTGCGTGAGCGGTTCGCGGAGCTGCTCGACGCGGTCGAATCGGGCGACATCGCGGCGGTGGCCGGCGTGGTCTCGGCCGAAGCGCCGCCCGCGGTCCGCAACACGCCGGCCGGCTGGGCCTACCTGCGCCAGCGCATCGACCAGCTCATGCGCGACGGCCTCGCGGCCGGTCTCGCCGACCTCCCCGACCAGGTCGCGGTGGCCGGCGCCGCCGACCTGGCGACGGTGACCGCCCGCACGCTGGTGATCGGCTGTCAGGGCGACGACCAGCACCCGGTCGCGGTGGCCGAGGCGCTCGCTGCCGCGCTGCCGCACGCGACGCTGCACGTGTATGACAAGCCGGCCGTTCTATGGACGAACCGGTCCGACCTGCGAGACCGGATTTCGGGGTTCCTGAACGAGTAGGGTTCGGTCCATGGGTGTCACGCACCATGGCCGAACTCATCGACTCGACCTCGCCGACCCGACGCTCCGCGAATGGGAGTGCACCGTCCTGGCCGCCGACCCTGAGCAGGGCATCGTGCTGGACCGGTCGGCCTTCTACCCCGGTGGCGGCGGCCAGCCGCCCGACCACGGCGTGCTGCTCTGGCAGGGCGTGCAGACGCGCATCGTGGGCACCCGCAAGGGCGACGACCTGTACCTGCTGCCCGCCGAGGGCGACCCGCTGCCGCCCGCCGGCACGGCGGTGACCGGCGCTGTCGAAGACGAGCGGCGCAGCTTGCTGATGCGCACGCACAGCGGCCTGCACGTGCTCTGCGGCGTGGTTTTCCGCGACTTCGGTGCGCTGGTGACGGGCGGCAACATGGAGCCGGGCGAGGCCCGGATGGACTTCAATCTGCCCGAGGTCCCGCCGGACTTCAAGGCGCGCCTGGAAGACCTCGTCAACCAGGAGGTGGCCGCGGACCGCCGCGTGGAGGTGCGGGTGCTGCCGCGCGACCAGGCGCTGGCACTGCCCGACATCATCCGCACCCAGTCCAACCTGATCCCGGCTGACGAGCAGGAGATCCGGATCGTCGACATCACCGGGCTCGACGTGCAGGCCGACGGTGGCACACACGTGGCGTCGACGTCGCAGATCGGCAAGGTACAGCTGGTCAAGGTGGAGAGCAAGGGTAAGGCCAACAGACGGGTACGGATCAGACTCGCTGCGTAACCTTTTCGCCGCTTCGGCGGTGAAATAGCGTGGACAAAAGGCCCAAGGTGGTTTTCGCGGCAATCGTACTGATTGGTCTCCCCTTCGCGGTATGGGCGGGTTGGACCTGGGCGGGCGCCGGCCCCGCTCCCGCCGCCACGCCCGTGGGCGACGGCGGCCTGGGCACCGCACCGGTCGGCGGCAAGCATCCCCGCATCCGCATGAGCCCTTCGGCCTCACCCACCGTCACACCGTCGGTCACGCCCACCTCGTCCACCTCGCCGACGGCGTCGCCCGCCTTGCCCACCGCATCCACCGCACCGACGCCGTCCGCGTCCCCATCCGCGACGCTGGCGCCGGAAGCCACGATCGAGCCGACGTACCCGGCCACCGAGCCGCCAGCATCCCCGGACGCGAGCCCGACGCCGTAAGCTCCGGCTTCGTGGCGGTACCCCTTCGTGAATTCCTCGCGGGCCTGGGCCTGCTCGGCCGCGGCCTCGGCACGTACGCACGCAACCCCAGGCTCGTCCTACTCGGCCTGATACCGGCGTTCATCTCGGCGGTGCTGTACGTTGCCGCCTTCGCGACGCTCATCTACTTCGTGTCCGACCTGTCCGAGGCGGTCACCTGGTGGGCCGACGACTGGTCCAGCGGGATGCGCGACACCGTGCAGGTGGTAGCCGCCATCGGCATCCTCGGACTGGGCGGCTTCATCGGCATCCTGACCTTCACCGCCGTGACGCTCGCCATCGGTGACCCGTTCTACGAGAAGATCTCCGAGGTGATCGAGGCGCGGTACGGCGGCGTCCCCGACGAGATCGACGTGCCGTGGTGGCGTTCGCTGCGGCGCAGCATCTGGGACTCACTACGGCTGATCGCGCTGTCCGTACTGATCGGCATCCCCCTCTTCGTCGCCGGTTTCATCCCGATCGTCGGCCAGACCGTGATCCCGGTCATCGGCGCGTTCATTGGTGGCTGGTTCCTCGCGCTGGAATTGGTGGGGGTGGCGTTCTACCGCCGAGGACTCCGACTGCCCGAGCGGCGCACGATCCTCAAGGCCAACCGGCCGATGGCGCTCGGGTTCGGGGTGGGCGTGTTCTGCTGCTTCCTGATCCCCCTCGGCGCCGTACTGGTCATGCCCGCGGCGATCGTCGGCGGCACCCTGCTAGCCCGCCGCGCCCTCAACCTGCCGACCTGAGCCGCCGGTCTCCCCTTGGTAGGCGCGGACGATGGTTTGGTCGAGTGCGCTGCCGCCGCTCGCCTTGACCGCGATCCGTAGCGACACCGCCTGTCCGGCCGCCGGCTGCGGTAGCTGCGCCTTGAACCGGTCAGCGCCGTCCCGCGATACCGGCACCTTCTGCCAGGTGACGCCGTCGTCCACCGACGTCCACAGCGCAAGCGAAGTGATCCGCTGCCGGGCCACCCCGTGCGCCTGGTGGACAGTGAACGCCGCCTCCCGGCCGGCGGGTCGGTTCGCGATGTCCAGGGGCAGCTCATAGTCGACCGACAGCAGCGGCACGGGAGCCGACCCGGTGCCGCGTGGGCCCGCCGACTTGAACGTCCACGCGGTGCTCACCCGGGTCGAGGTCGGCAGCCACCCGCTGTTGTCCACCTCGTGGACGAGCCGGTACGTGCCGCGCTCGGCCGGGATCGCGAAGTCTCCCACCGACCCCTCGACCTCGCCCAGAAGTGCCCCGTTCCGGTACAGGGCGGTGGTCGCGAGGCCCAGCTCGAAGCAGGTGCCACGCTGGTGCTGGTCGGTCATGGGGACCAGTTCGACATACAGGTGGCCGCGGGTACGGGTGATCGGCTCCGGTGCGCATCCGCCCACCGTCTCGGCCGGGTCGTCGTACCAGTCGGGGCGCAGTGGCTGGCGTACCCAGACCTTCTCGTGCCGGCTGCCCGGCGGGTAGCTGCGCGGCGCCTCCTGCGTGACCAGGTCGTCGTAGATCGCCTCGTCGATCCACCTGTACTCCGGTGACACGTGGTCGACGCGGTCGCCGGACAGGTCCCGCGTGAACGACTCGGACACCAGCCGCCCGGACGCGCTGACGCCGTACCGCTTGTGGCCGGTGACCGTCTCCGGCTTGTCGAGCCGGTGGAACCGCTGGTCGATGCGCACCAGCTTGGCCCGCTCGGCGGCGGTCACCTGATGCGACGCGTCGGCCGGCAGGCCCGACGGATGGGCCTTGATCACGTCGTAGAACGACGGGCCGGGCGCCTCCATCCCCGCCACCGTGTACGCCTGGAACTCGCCGATGCCGGGCTCGTCCAGCGGCACGGCGTAGACACCGCCAGCGCGCGCGTTGTCCTCCCACGCGAACGCGAAGTCGTACCAGCCGAAGCCGCGCCGGGCACGCTGCTCGTAGTACACGCCGACCGCGACCGGCGAGGTCTCCACGCCCTCGACGCCCACCTTCACCGGCCGTGCGTTCGTGGCATCCAGCGTGAAGGCGGTATCGGTGGCGAGGGTGATGTCGGAGTCGCCGGTCAGCGCCATCCGTTCGCGCTCGCCCAGTTCGTAGACGGAGCCGGTGATGCTGTACCGGCCAGCCGGCACCCGCGCCTTGAAGCCCTCACCGCCGCGGTTGAGGTAGAACGTCACGGCGAAGAGCGCCGGATCTTCCAGGTTGACGATCTGCCCGAACAGGAAGATGTCCGCCTCGGCCGGTGCGTCCGGCAGGGGCCGCATCGACATGGACAGCTCGACGGTGGGCGGCTCCACGTAGAAGGCGATTGGCGTGGTCACCGTACGGCCGCCGCTACGAGCCGTCACGGTCGCGGTGTAGAACCCGGTCGCCAAACCGTCGCGGTCGATGCGTAACACCGTGGTACCCGTGCCGCCAGCATCGATCGCCAGCCTCCGGTCGGACAGCGTCGCGGCGTCCGGCGCCTGGGCCCCCACCCGGGCCGCCACCGTACCGGACGCCGCCATCCCCGCGAAGCGCGCGCGGGTGTTCGCCCAGGCCGGCTTGGTCCCGGCGCCGCCGGCGCCGAGGTTGACCACGGCCTGGTCGGGCACGAGCGCACCGAGGGCACGCGCGGCGTCGAGCCGCCCCGATCCGACCGTGTACGCGTCAGCGCCCTCCAGCCGGTCCGCGGACCCGACGAGGGCCGCCTTGAGCCGGCGGGCATCCCAGTCAGGGTGCTGCTGGACCAGCAGGGCGGCAACGCCCGCGACGTGCGGCGCCGCCATCGAGGTCCCCGAGAGGGCCGTGTACCTCTCGTCGATGATCCGCCCGATCCCGGTGCCCGCGGCGCGAGCCGCGACGATCTCCACGCCCGGCGCGACGATCTCCGGCTTGAGCGCGTTGCTGTTGATCACCGGCCCACGACCGGAGAACTCGGCCAGCCGGTCGGCACCGTCCACCGCACCGACGGTCAGCGCCGACGCCGCGGCGGCCGGCGTACTGATCAGCCGGTCAAGGGGATCGTTGCCCGACGCGGCCACCACGAGAGTGCCGTGCTGCTCGCTGACCGCGTCGACCGCCTGGGACAGCGGGTCGGTGCCGTCGCTGGGCTCGTAGCCGCCGAGGCTCAGGTTGACCACATCGGCGCGCGGTGCCGCCCACTCCAGGCCGGCGATAATCTGCGAATCGGTGCCCAGGCCAAGATCGTCGAGCACCTTGCCGACGACCAGCCGCGCGTCCGGAGCCACACCCCGGCGCTCCCCGCCAGCCGCGGCGCCGCTGCCCGCGACAGTGGCAGCGACATGGGTGCCGTGCCCGTGCCCGTCGACCGCCTCCGGGCTGCTGCCGGTGAAGTCCGCCGCCTCCGCGACCCTCCCCGCGATGTCCGGGTGCGTGGCATCCACCCCAGTGTCCAGCACCGCAACCCGGGCGCCCCTGCCGGTGTACCCGGCCGCCCACGCCTGCGGCGCCGACACCTGGCGCAGATTCCGGTCCAGCTTCGCCTGCGTCGCGTGTACCCGATGATCGAGCCAGACCTTGCCCGCCGCCGCTGGGTCAGCCAGCGCGGTCATGGGCTTGCCTTTGGGCTGCTTGCCGGCGACCGCGCCGATGCTCCGCAGCTCTCGCTGCCCGATCAGACCGGTCACGAACGCGCTCCTGGCGCGGCCGTCCGCCGGCTTGACGATCAGCGGCAGCTCCTTGCTGCGCGCGTCGTCGTACCCTTCCCGGATCAGCGTCGTCACGTCGAACAGCGCCTCGTCGAGCACGCTGCCCACCAGCCCGGCCACCGTGCCAGGTATCACCCGCACGTGCCCATCGGCACCGCAGCTCTTGTGCAGCATCCCGCTCGACCGCGCCGGCCGAACCGACACGTCCGGGCACCCAGATGATCTCGTGTGGACGGTGACGACGTCGCCGGTCAGCAGCGTCACCGTGTACGTCTTACCGGCTGGCAGGACGGGCGCCGGCCCCTGCTCCGGCGCCTGCCCCGCTGCCCGCTCTACCGCCCGCCCAGATGCCTGAGCGAACGCCGGCCCGCCTGTGGTGGCGAGCAGTAGTGTGATGGCCAGAAAACTGGCGAATCTACGCTTCGTCACGCCACGAAGACGCACGGCAGGGGCAAGCGGGTTGCACCCGCGTCGATACTTGCGTGAACCCGCATGGCGCGCGGGGGCGGCGAAAGGGTCCGGTAGCCTAGATCCGCGGGCCGCTAGCTCAATCGGCAGAGCTGAGGACTTTTAATCCTCACCGGGCGTCTTCGTCCCTGCTACTGAACGTAAAGTACTTGCGTCCGGATTGCTGGCCAGAAATCCAGGCAGAGCCCACGTCATATCAGCAGGTCAGCGTGGCCGTCGCTCCTTGTAGTCGCCTTGTCGGCGGTCGTTCGTGGCCGAAATCCAGGATCTAGGGGTGGAATCCGTCGAGGGTCGCTGGCACCCGAGCACCCACGGAGCACCCACGACCCGCCGGCGGGGTAGCGGGCCGGGACGCACAGGTCAGCCACTCGCCGGCATACGCCAAAGGCGAACTACGTTGTCGACGCCAGGCCGGCGAGCAAGCGGTACCGTTGCCACCGGGCGGCGCAGCTCCCATTCGATCTCCCGCAAAGAGTCGCTGCACCGCCCCCTTAGGCGTCTTGCAGAAAGCTTGAAGGTCGCCCACGTCCTTTGGCGGCGACCTCTCATGCCGAGGATAGTGCGTTCAATCTTGCCGAGGATCGCGCAGGTCTTCGCTTCCTGATCCTCGAACAGCGACTGGAGTTCGGTATTCGCATCGTCGACGCAGGTGTCAATGTTGACATGACTCAATACGCTGGCAAGATGAAGGTAGAGGTGGACCAAGCGGCCCTGGCAGGCGCCGCCGCAGCAGGAGTTATCGCGATCAGCGCATCAGAGGGAGCGTTTGAACCGTTCGAGAGTGTTGCCGGTGTGGTGCTATTCATTCTGCTGGCTGCTTACTACAGGCTGACGCCGGTGGCACCAGGTGTGAGCGCCTGGATAAAGGCGATTCCACCAGCAGCGGTGGGTGGGCTTGTTATCTCTCTCATTGCAGCCTTCCCGGTGCAATGGGCACTGGTAGGAAACTCAACAGCGGAGAGTCCTTACACTAGTCGATGGCTATGTTTGGTGTGGCTAATCTCGTCGACCGTTCTCATGGTCGTAGTACGGAATGGATCGCGACCTGCGAATCCTCAAGCGTCGACCGCTCAGGCGAAGCCATGACGCACGAGGTTCGCAACTTGCCCCACCAACACCGGCAGCACGAACTCCGGCTGACCCACAACGGGACACCCGGCATCAGCCACCCGTGCCCTACCCACCACCAGAGCGTGAGGATAACCACGCCAACAACCGGATCTGGCCGGGCCGCGGTCCTGAGGCAACGAAACAAGTAGCCGAGAACAGTACGACACACGCGGAGCATGAGGCACCATTTCGGTGGGCAGCTGCCCGACTGAAATGATCACCACGGTGTTGCGAAACCGCCATCGCGGATGGTTGTCACCGAACGTTACGATAATTCAAGTCCCATCCCGCTGGGGGGAGATAGGATGAGCAGCCTTCTCGATCAACTTCCGACGATCATCGGCGTTCTGGTTGGCAGTACTGCGACCTATCTCGCGACCTCAGCCGTCGGTCGGGCTCAATGGCAGCGCCAGCGTCAGGCGCATTGGAATGCACTACAGGTGGCCGCTTACTCGGATCATGCGCACGCGCTTAAGAAGATGACAGACATCGCGCGTGCCATCGCCGCCCATCGCGGCTTGGACGATCTTGCGGAGCCATTGCCTCCCGAAGTTGGCATATCCCAGCTCGCCGCCGCCGAGCTTGATAGATCGGCTAAATGGGAGTCCGTGCTCATGGTCGGGGACTCCGCGGTGGTCGAGGCCGGCCAGCGGTGGAAGCAAAGCGTATGGCGTCTCGAATGGTTCGCCCGAGGTCGATTAGGTGGACGAAGCGACTGGGACCGCGCTTTGGCGCAAGCCGGTGACGCTAAACATGAGTTCTACGAGGCAGTTCGGCGATCAATTGGTACACCTGGCGAGCCTCTGCCACGATTCCGAAGGTCACCATGGATATCAACAGAGCTGGCGACGCGGGATGTGCCGGCCAATCCGCTGACATCGAGCGAGGTTGCGTCGGATAACACTTTGACCGCATAACGATCATCCATGCATGTCTTCCGGTCATGCCGCCGTCAGTTCGCTTGGGGAAGACGTTGCCTATGAGTCAGGGCCGAGCCGGTGCGCGTTCAGGTCCTGCTCACTGCCCGACGGCCAGGGACTCTGGCTCATGCTTGCAATGCACTGGTCACCTACGTCGGGGGACGATGTTCGGGGAGTTCGTCGTTGTGCTCTGCTGCGCTCAGCGCGCTGTGCTCGCCGGGCGGCGGTGGGGTGGCGTGCGGTCGGTTCGACACGCGGGTGATCGTGAGGCTTTCAAATCTGAAGCGCCCAGCGCCTCGGTCACTTTCGATGGCAAGCTCAGAGGCCGAATCGCTTGGCGAAGTTGCGGGTGAAGGCTTCCGTCTGCCCTCCGGCGAATACCCGAACCACCGCGCCGAACTTCGCCAGCATGGCCCGCGCCTGGGGTAGGTCGCCCTGCAGTGCGTAGCAGAGCGCCAGTGTTCCGTATTCGACCTGAGATTTCGGGTTTCGACTATTTGGGGCAGCGTGAGATTGTCGCGCAGGAAGGGCTCACCGTAGGTCCTCAGGTCCGAGACCACCTGCGCAACGGCCTCGTCTACTTGACCAAGCGCCGCGACCCACCACCGAAAAAGCGTGGGACTGGACTGTTCCGCCGCGTGCACGAGATCGAGCATGCTCGCGCCGACCTGGCACACGGTGCCGTCCCAGCCGTATAGCTGTTGCGCGTCGTTCGGTGTGAGGACGTGAGGTAGCTGTGCGTCGTCGCTGGTGAGGATGGTTTTGACGGCTACCGGTGGATTGCTCTTGGTGACGCGCGACGCCACGGTGAACACGTAGGAACTGGTCCGGCCCTCCCGGACCGTTCTTGGCGGAGCCGCCCGGGAGGGCCGTGTGTGGTGCTTGGAGGCACCGATGCTCACGGTAGAGGCGGATGCGGTGGCCGTCGAGAGACGGCTGCGGGCGGGGCAGGTCGTCTGTCCTGCGTGTTCAGGGGTGTTACGGCCGTGGGGGTTCGCTCGTTCGCGGCGGTTGCGTACGCGCTGGTCGTCGCGGGTGGTGCGGCCGCGGCGGGGCCGGTGTGAGCGGTGTGGTCGGTCGCAGGTGTTGCTGCCGGTCACTGTGCTGGTGCGCCGGGCGGACGAGGTCGAGGTGGTCGGGTCGGCGTTGGCGGCTCGGGCCGCGGGTGCCGGTGCTGGTCGGATCGCCAGAGCGCTTGGCCGGGCCCGCTCGACGGTCCGTGGCTGGCTGACGCGGTTCGCGTATCGCGCTGAGCTGGTGCGTCGGCTGTTCGGGCAGGCCCGGGCGGGGGTCGCCCCGGCTCGGGTCCTGCCGGTCCCGGCGGGGTCACCGCGGGCTGAGGCGGCCGCGGCGACCGTCGCCGCCGGCGTGGCGATCGCCCGCCGGTGGGGTTGGGACGTGCTCACGGTGTCGCCCTGGCGGGTGAGCTGCGCGGTCACCGGCGGCAGGTTGCTGTCACCGGATCGGGCGGGGTTGCCGATCAACACCAGCCCGCCCTGGCCAAGCCCGCTCTGATCGGCCAGGTTGGCCAGTTTCGCCTGGTGCTTGTTGCATCGAGGCGAAGAGGGTGACTGTTGTCCAGCGAAGAACAAGATCAGAGGATGCGGGCCGAGCGGGCCCGGCAGGTGGCGTTGTTCCGCTACCGGCTCATCCAGGACGTCGTCGACCCGGCGTTGTCGACGCGCCAACGCGGGAAGTTGGTGCGCCAGCTTGTCGCGGCTGAGCATGACGGCCCGTTCGGGGACAAGGTCACCGTGGGCCGATCGACGATCGACCGGTGGATCCGCTGGTGGCGCACTGGCGGGTTCGCTGCCCTGGTGCCCCGCCCGGCGCAGGTCAGCCCTCGCACGCCGGCCGAGGTATTGGAAATGGCGGCGGGGCTGAAGCGGGAGAACCCGGCCCGCACCGCGACCCAAGTACGGCGGATCATGATCGTCCAGACGGGGTGGGCGCCGTCGCTACGGACTTTGCAGCGGCACTTCGAACGCCTCGGCCTGGCCGCCGCGCCGCCACAGGCGCCGGCGGTGTTCGGCCGGTTCGAAGCCGACCGCCCGAACGAGTTGTGGACCGGCGACGCCTTATGCCGCGTGCGGCATAAG
This sequence comes from Micromonospora sp. CPCC 205371, assembly GCF_026130045.1. Lineage (GTDB taxonomy): Bacteria > Actinomycetota > Actinomycetes > Mycobacteriales > Micromonosporaceae > Phytohabitans. The sequence continues at coordinate 5,712 of NZ_JAIBNX010000090.1, read as the reverse complement.
GCGTCTTATGACGACTGCTTCGTTATGCCGCCTGGTCGCGGGAATCGGGCGTTCGCTGCTGGTGGAGGGGTTTGAAGTCATCCGTTTGGGGCGGCATAACCATCGTCATGATCGGGCGGCGTGCCTGTCTATGGAGGTGAAGGACCTCAAGACAGGAGACGATCGTGACGTGGTCCCGTGCTCGGCTAGAGATGTTCGGTCCGTTGGCGCCGTATGAGGCGGGTTTCACGGAATGGTTGGTGCGCAAGGGTTACGCGCCTGCGGTGGTACGGATTCATCAGCGGCGCATGACGCACCTGAGCCATTGGATGGGCACCGAGAAGCAGGACATCGCCGCGTTCGGCCTGGCGACAGTGGACGCGTTCATCGCGGTCCAGGATGCGGCTGGTCGATTCAGGACTTGGCGGGCAGGGTCGTGGGCAGAGCTGCTGGAATACCTGCGGTTCGTCGGGACGCCGGTCGCTGATCGACCGAACCCGGCCATGACCGCGTCCGACGCGCTGCTCGCCCGGTATGGCAACTATGAGGCCACGGAGCGGGGACTCTCCGCCCGGACGATCGACAGGAACATGCGGGCGCTGCGTCCGTTCGTGGAGTCGCGGATGAGCGATGGCCGCCTTGAGCTGGAAGCGTTGACCGCCGGCGAGGTCACCGCGTTCGTAGTGGACCAGACACGCCGCGGTCCCGGGTCGGTGCCGCATCTGGTGACCGCGCTGCGGTCGCTGCTGCGGTATCTGCACGTCGCGGGCATCACCTCGGTGGGGCTGGCTACCGCGGTGCCGACCTTGGCCCGGTGGAAGCTGGCCGGACTGCCCAAGGCCCTGCCCGCAATCCAGGTCACCGGGCTGCTGGCCTCCTGCGACCCCGACACCGAGGTGGGCCAACGGGATACGGCGATCCTGACCATGCTGTCGCGGCTGGGCCTACGGATCGGGGAAGTCGCCGGGCTGCGGCTGCAGGACATCGACTGGCCCAACGGTGAACTGGCCATCACGGGGAAAGGCCATCGGACCGAACGGCTGCCGCTGCCCGCCGACGTCGGCCAAGCCATCGTGTCGTATCTGACCGGCTGGCGGCCGAAAACCGGCGCCCGGCAGGTGTTCCTCTGCGCCCGCGCCCCGCACGGGCCGATGAGCCGCAACGCGGTGACCAACGTGGTGGCCAGGGCCGCCCGTCGAGCCGGGTTTGGGGTCGCGCATGCTCATCGGCTGCGTCACAGCGCGGCCACGGCCATGCTGACCGCGGGCGCGTCGCTGGCCGAGATCGGTCAAGTACTGCGGCACCAGCACGCGCTGACCACGACGATCTACGCGAAGGTCGACATCGGCTCGCTGCGGACGATCGCCCGCGGTTGGCCTACTTCGGCGGCTGCGGCATGAGCCCGCTGCGGCAGGCCCTGGCCGACTATCTGAGCGTCCGCCGTGCCCTCGGGTCCAAGCTTGACCGCGCCGAGAAGCTGCTGGGCCAGTTCGTCAGCTACCTGGAGCTCCAGCACGTGGACGTCGTGACAGTCGAGCACGCGGTGGCGTGGGCGACACAGCCTGACCGGTCCGGCTGGTGGCACGCGATGCGGCTCTCGGCGGTGCGCCGGTTCGCGGTTCACCTACGCACCATCGACGACCGCACCCAGATACCGCCGTCGGGGTTGATCGCTCACGGCAAGCATCGGGCAACCCCGTATCTGTATTCCGATGCGGAGATCCACGCGTTGGTGCAGGCGGCCACCAGGCTCCATAGCCGGGTTTACGCGGTCACCTACCCGGCGTTGATCAGCCTGTTGGCTGTCACCGGCATGCGGTTCGGCGAGGCGATCGGCTTGGATGCGGGCGACTTCGACCCCGATGCTGGGGTCCTGACCGTCCGCGACGGCAAGTTCGGCAAGAGCCGCCTCCTGCCGCTGCACCCCAGCACCACGGACGGACTACGCCACTATCTGACCCAGCGCCAGCAACTGCTGCACTACAAAAACCTTGCTGACAGCGGCGCCTTGTTCATCTCCAATGCCGGAACCCGGCTGGACCACAGCCGGGCGCAGCGGACCTGGCGGAAGGTGAGAACATCAGCCGGGTTGGTGCCCAGATCGGGGAACTGCCGGCCGCGGATTCACGATCTTCGCCACAGTTTCGCGGTGGCGACGCTGTTGGACTGGTACCGCCGCGGCGAGAACGTCGCGGCTCTGCTGCCCCGGCTGTCCACCTACCTGGGCCACGCCGACCCGAAGCACACGTTCTGGTACCTGTCCGCGGCGCCGGAGCTGCTCGCCCTTGCCGGGCAGCGCCTGGACACCCATCTGGCAGGTGTCGCATGAGCGCACTGGCTCCGACCCTGCAGGCGTTCTTCACCGACCGGCTCATCCGGCAACGCCAGGCCAGCCCACACACCGTCGCCGCCTACCGTGACACGTTCAAACTGTTGCTGGCCTTCGCTTTCGCCCGCACCGGTATCCAGCCGTCGCGGCTGACGATCGAGGATCTGGACGCGCCACTGATCGGCGAGTTCCTCAACCACCTGGAGACCGAGCGCGGCAACAGCGTGCGCACCCGCAACGCCCGCCTCGCCGCGGTGCACTCCCTGTTCGGCTACGCCGCCTTGCACCATCCCGAACACGCGAAGTCGATCCAGCGGGTGCTGGCCATCCCTCCCAAACGGTTCGACCGCAACATCGTCACCTACCTGACCGAACCCGAGATCGACGCGCTGCTGCAAGCCCCGGACCCCCACACCTGGATCGGCCGCCGAGACCGCACCATGCTCGCAGTCGCCCTCCAGACCGGGCTACGCGCCTCGGAACTGACCGCGCTGACCATCAACGACGTCCACCTGGGCACCGGCGCCCACATCAGCTGCCACGGCAAAGGCCGCAAGCAGCGCATCACCCCACTGACCCACGCCACCATCACCATGCTCAACGCCTGGCTACCCGAACGCGCCGGCGCACCGACCGACCCGCTGTTCCCCACCCGCCAAGGGCTTCGGCTCAGCAGAGACGCCCTAGAACGACGCGTCGCCAAACAGGCCCGCACCGCCGCCCAATCGTGCCCCACCCTGGCCGGCAAGAAGATCTCCCCGCACATCATGCGGCACTCCACCGCCATGCGGCTCCTGAACGCCGGCGTCGACATCACCGTCATCGCTCTCTGGCTCGGCCACGAAAGCGTTGCCACCACACAGATCTACGTCCACGCCGACCTCGCGCTCAAGGAACGCGCCCTGAACCGCACCGCACCGATCACCGCGACACCCGGCCGCTACCAGCCCACCGACACCATCCTGGCGTTCCTCAACAGCCTCTGATTATGCCGAACCGACCACAAGCTAAGGCCTCCACAACAGACAGTCCTCGACGCCGGGCGGCATAACGAAGCAGTCGTCATAAGACGCCCTGCACGGCCCGCTGGTGGCCGGGCGGAAGACCTACCTGTTCGCGTTTATCGACGATCACTCCCGCGCGGTGATAGCAGGACGGTTCGGGTTCGCCGAAGACACCGTCCGGCTGGCGGCGGCGCTGCGCCCGGCCCTGGGATCACGGGGTGTCCCGGAGGCGATCTACGTCGACAACGGCAGCGCGTTCGTCGACTCGTGGCTGCTACGCGCCTGCGCCAGTCTCGGCATCAAGCTCGTGCACTCCCAGCCGGGCCGTCCGCAGGGCCGCGGGAAGATCGAACGTTTCTTCCGCACCGTGCGGGAGCAGTTCCTCGTCGAACTGTCCACACCAGACACGACGGTGGTCGATCTGGTGCAACTCAACCGGTTGTTCACCGCCTGGGTCGAAACCGTCTACCACACCACAACCCATTCGAGCACCGGTCAGGCGCCGCTGGTCCGCTGGCGGGACAGGCTGACTGGCCCGGTCCCCGTCCCCAGCCCGGCAGCGTTGCGGGAGGCGTTCTTGTGGTCCGCGACCCGCACGGTCGCCAAGACCGCCACCGTCAGCCTGCACAACAACACCTACCAGGTCGACCCGATCCTGGTCGGTCGCAAGGTCGAGCTCGTGTTCGACCCGTTCGACATGACCGACGTTGAGGTCCGCCACAACGAGCGCAGCTACGGCCTGGCCGTGGCGTTCCGCATCGGCCGACACGCCCACCCCAAGGCCCGCCCCGAACACGTCGCAGCCGACCTGCCCACCCCCACCGGCATCAACTACCTGCGCCTGATCGACGCCGTCCACGACCAGCACGTAGCCGACCGCGTCAACTACACCGCCATCAGCGGCAGCAACGAGCCCGACAACACCGAACAACGGCCGTGACCGGCAACCACCGCTACCCGATCCCACGCCCGTGCGACGGCGACGACCACCGGTTCTGCCTCGGTTTGGCCATCGACATCAGCAACATTCTGACCCGCTACGGCTACCCGCCGATCACCGACGCCGACCTCATCTACTGGCAGCAGCGCCTGTTCACCACCATCTGCCAGGAGAAACAACCGTGACCATCGAACGCCTGCAGGCGCACTACGGACTGACCCGCACCCCGTTCGGCCGCGACCTGGCCCCCGGCATGCTGCACCGGCACACCGCCCACGCCGAAGCCATCGCCCGCATCACCTGGTGCGTCAACGAACGCGCCCTCGGCGTCATCACCGGCGAAGTCGGCGCCGGCAAAACCGTCGCCGTCCGCGCCGCCCTGACCGGCCTGGACCCCACCCCCCACACCACCATCTACCTCGGCAACCCCACCATCGGCGCCCGCGCCACCCACCACGCCATCGTCGCCGCCCTCGGCGGCGTCCCCAAACCCCACATGGCCACGTTGATCCCGCAAGCCGCCGACGCCCTCGCCACCGAACAAGCCGAACGCGGCCGCACCCCCGTCCTGGTCATCGACGAAGCCCACCTACTCGACCACGCCCAACTCGAAGGCATCCGCATGCTCACCAACCAAGACATGGACTCCCGCAGCCCATTCGCCTGCCTCCTGGTCGGCCAACCCACCCTCCGCCGCAAAATCCGACTCGGTGTCCTGGCCGCCCTCGACCAACGCATCGCGCTGCGCTACACCCTGCACCCCATGACCCCACCCGAAACCGCCGGCTACCTCAAACACCACCTCGCCCTCGCCGGCCGCACCGACACCCTGTTCTCCGACGACGCCACCGCCCTGATCCACCAAACCAGCCGCGGCCTACCCCGCGCCGTCAACAACCTCGCCATCCAAGCCCTCGTCGCCGCCTTCACCGCCGACAAAGCCATCGTCGACGAATCCGCCACCCGCGCCGCCGTCGCCGAAGTCACGTCAGAATGAGCACCACCACGACAACGTGAACACCAAGCCCCGCCGGACACCGCCCGGCGGGGCTCCTTCATGACGCCACATCCTCACCAACAACGACGCCTACACGCTCATCGCGAACGGCGCGCAACATATAGCCGGCGCTGCTCCTCGGCGACGACCACATGTTCCACGCAGACGCTGCCGCTCAGCGAAACGCCCTCGCGCCCGGCGAGATTGACGCCGAAATGCCAGGTGCACTCGCTGGTCGGCTCGCGTACGAAGGCAACCTCGTCACCACGCTCGATACGGTGCAGCACCCATCCGTGCGGCGCCAGATACTCGCTCAGGCGCTCGACTACCGAGGTCTCCAACTCGACGGTGTTCTCGACCCTGCCTGTCATCAGCGGATGATGGCACGCCAGTTACGGCTGTCCTAACCCGGCCAGCATCTCCGGAGAAAACCGCAGCTGATCGGATCTGCCGTTGACCGCGC
>NZ_JAIBNX010000009.1:77341-80008 GCF_026130045.1 Micromonospora sp. CPCC 205371 | reverse complement strand
CACGCGGAAATGAGATCAAACCGCGTGCATTTGCCCTTGATCGACGGAGAGAGCGGCGCGGCACGGCGCGGAGAGAGCGGCGGGGCGCGGCGCGGAGAGAGCGGCGGGGCGCGGAGAGAGCGGCGGGGGGAGAGCGGGGGCGGCGCGGGGCGGGGAGAGCGGGGCGGTGGGAGAGAGGGTTTACCGCGGGGAGGTGCGGAGGTACGCGGCTAAGGCGGGGACGGTATCCAGGGTGGAGAGGGCGTCGTCGACCTCTACGGCGACGCCGTAGCGGCGCTCCACGGCCTGGATCAGACGCACGTAGCCCATCGATGTGAGCCCGAGCAGCCCCAGCGACTCCGACTCGGCCAGAGCCTCGGCGACGCTGATTTGACCGTCGCTGGCCTCGGCGACGAGTGCCGCGAGTTCGTGGCGGAGATCAAGATCGGTCACTCGGGCTGCTCCTGTCGCAACTCGTCGATGGCGCTGACCACACCGTCGATTGTCGGGGTGTCGAAGAAGACGTCGAATGGCACCTCGACGCCGAGCGCCTTCCGGATTCGGGCGGTGATCTGCATGATCGTCAACGAGTGCCCGCCCAGGTCGAAGAGCGTGTCGTCCGGTGCTATCTCGTCGATGCGGAGCACTTCGCACCAGATGCTCGTGACGATCTGCGTGAGGTCCGGGGCGGTGGCCGCCGGCGTTATCTCGGTGCGGTCGGGTGTGGGCAGGGCGGTCCGGTCGAGCTTGCCGTTGAGGGTCTGGGGCAGCCGGTCGAGCCAGACGTAATGCATCGGGATCATGTACCGGGGCAGGGTTTGCGCGACGTGGGCTCGGATCGGCGGCACCTCGCCCGCACCGACCAGGTAGGCCACGAGCTCCGATTCCTGGACCGCCACCGCGGCCTGCGCCACACCCGGCGCGCCGAGCAGCGCCTGCTCGATCTCGCCCAGCTCTATGCGGTGCCCGCGCAGCTTGACCTGGTTGTCTGCCCGGCCCAGGAACTCGACCTCACCGTCCGCCCCGAGCCGCGCCTGGTCGCCGGTGCGGTAGAGCCGCTGGCCGTCCTCACCGGTCACGAAACGCTCGGCGGTCAGCTCGGGCCGTCCCCGGTAGGCGCGAGCCAGCCCGGAGCCGCCGATGCACAGCTCGCCCGGCACGCCGACCGGGACGGGCCGCAGCCGGGCGTCCAGCACGTGCAGCGTGGTGTTGGCGAGCGGGCGGCCGATGGTGACGCGTGTCGGGATGGCCGGAATCGGGGCTGCCGCGGACCAGATGGTGGTCTCCGTCGGCCCGTACACGTTGATCAGCCGGCGGACGAGCGGACGCAGCCGCCGGGCGACCGGCAGCGGCAGCGCCTCGCCGCCGCTGAGAGCGGTGATCGGCGCGCCGGCCCAGCCGGCGTCGAGCAGCATCTGCCAGCTGGACGGCGTGGCCTGCACGTGGGTGATTCCGGCGTCGCGGATGAGGCGGCCGAGAGCGGCGCCCTCGCGTACGGCGCTGTCGGCTGCCACCACGACCCGGCCGCCAGTGGTGAGCGGCGCGAAGAGTTCGAGGCCGCTGATATCGAAGGAGAGGGTGGTCAGGTTGAGCCACCGGTCAGCGGGATCGGCGCCGATCAGCTCGCCCATCGCGGCGATGAGGTTGACCAGCGCGGCATGGCCGATCTCGACGCCCTTGGGGCGGCCGGTCGAGCCGGAGGTGTAGATGACGTAGGCGAGGCCGTCCGGGTTGGTGGCGGTCGGCTCGGTTTCGGGCTCGTCCGCGAAGGCGGCCAGGCCGTCGAGCGGAAGCAGTTCGGCGGGCAGGCCGACGGGTGTGGCCGAGGCGTGGCCGAGGATCAGCTTCGTGCCGGCGTCGGTGGCGATGTAGTCGAGCCGACCCATCGGATATGTCGGATCTAGCGGCAGGTATGCGGCGCCCGCGGCGAGGATGCCGAGTACGCCGGCGACGAGCTCCACGCCCCGCTGGGCGCAGAGCCCTACGGCATCGCCGGCGCCGACGCCGCGCCGGCGCAGCCCATGCCCGATGCGGTGTGCGGCGGCGACCAGTTCCCGGTACGTCAGCGTGCCGTCGTCGCCGACCACGGCGATCGCGTCCGGAGTGGACTGTGCGGTCGCCCGGACCAGATCGAGCACGGTGGTGGCGGGGCGTGGCCGCGCGGTGGCGTTCAGCTGGTCGAACAGCGCCAGCTCCGCCGGGATCAGCAGGTCCAGGTCGGCGACCGGCCGGTCGGGATCGGAAAGCGCCGCGGCGAGCAGGACGCGCAGATGTCCGGCGATCCGCTCGCCGTCGTCGGCCGCCAGCAGCCGCGCCGGTACGTGGATTCGGCCGGTGAGGCCGTCCGGGGCGTCGACCAGGTGCAGATGCAGTGCGCTGCGAACCGTCGCCGCTGCGAGCAGCCAGTCCACAGTGGATGAATGAGCGGTCAGTCGTCGGTAGCTGATGGAGACGGGAGCCAGGGCAGGGCGGGGTGGCAGGCCCGGCAGAGCACGACCGAGCGGGACCTCGCGGTGCTCGTAGATGGCCCGCGCCTCGGCCCGTACCGCGCTTACCAGGTCGGCGAAGGATGCCGCCGGATCGACCTCGACGGTGACGGGCAGCTCATTGACCCACATGCCGACCTCGCCGGCGAGGACGGGGCGGGGGGGGGGCAGGTCGACGGCCACCGGGGAAATGGCGTTGCCC
>NZ_JAIBNX010000009.1:46920-77331 GCF_026130045.1 Micromonospora sp. CPCC 205371 | reverse complement strand
GCCTGGGAGACGGGGTAGCGCATGGCCCCACCGCGCGCCCCCGCGGGCGGGCCGTGGGGGGCGGGTGGACAGGCCGACGGCCACCGAGGAAATGGCGTTGCCGTAGCGGGCGAGCACGGCGTGCAGGCCGGCGAGCAGCAGCTCGAACCGGGTCGCCCCGAGCGTCGACGCTCCGGCCGTCAGCGCGGCGTCCAACTCCTCGCTCCACTCGATGTCGAGCTGGGTGGCGGGTTCGGCCGCGGTGGGCGTACTCGACAGGCCGGGCAGGATGACCTCGGCGGGCGGTGCCGGGCGCCGGGACCAGAAGCCGCGCGCCGCGGGGAGGGCCTCGGCGATGCGGTCGGCCTGTGCCTGTACGGACGCGGCCAGCGCGGCGGGCGAGCCGGCGCCGAGAGCCTGGCCGGCGATGGCCTTGGTCAGGTCGGCGACGAGCACGTCCTTGCCGCCGCCGTCGAAGACCAGGTGGTGGGCGACGACCAGCGCGACCGTGCGGCCGTCGTCGGTACGCAGCGCCGCGCAGCGGGCGAGCGGACCGGCGGTGAGGTCGAAGCCGGCGCCGATTTCGGCGGCGATGACGGGCGCTAGCGCCGCCGCGCCGACCTCGCGATGACGGACCGGCGCCGGTTCGGTGGGCACCAGCAGCGGTACCCCGTCCGTCTCGACCACAGTGGACGCCAATACCGGATGCCTCCGGGTGACCGCCGCCCATGCCTCATCCAGGGAAGCCGGGCCCTTCACGGTCACCGACACCGCCAGCGTGTACGCCGTCGAGGCGCCGCCGACCCGCTCGGTGAACCAGATGCCCTGTTGGGCAAGGGTCATCGGGATACCAGTCATGAGTCCGCCTCTCGGTCGAAGAGCGCGCGCAGTCGCTGTTTGACGACCTTGCCGCCGGCGTTGCGCGGCAGTTCGTCGACGTGGGTGATCCGGCTGGGCTGCTCGTGCCCGGCCAGCCGGGTGGCGAGGAACCGGCGGACCTCGCCGAGGCTCAGCGGGCGGGTGGCCACGAGCGCGGCCGCGGGCGCCATGCCCAGCACCGGATCGGGCAGGCCGAACACGGCGGCTTCGACGATGTCCGGGTGCTCGTGCAGGGCCGCCTCGACCGCGACCGTCGACACCTTGTCGGCGCCGCTCTTGATGACGTCGCTTTCCCGGTCGACGAGGTAGAGGTAGCCGTCTGCGTCCAGGTAGCCGAGGTCGCCCATCCGGGTCCAGCCGTCGCGGAAGACGTGCCGGGTGGCCGCCGGATCGTCGTGATAGGACCGTGCGGTGCCCGCGCAGCGCATCCACACCTCGCCGGTCACGCCGGCGGGACATGGCCGGCCGGCCTCGTCGTACACGCGCAGCGCACCACCGGCGACGACCTTGCCCAGCGCGGCCGGGCGATCCGGCTCGAAGACCACTGTGGACTGTATGGGTGCCGCCTCGGTCGAGGTGTAGTAGTTGACGATCGTGGCGTGGGGCAGCGCGGCCGCGAGCCCGGCGGCCACGGTGGGCGGCAGGGCGGCGGCGGTCGAGCCGAGCAGCGCCACGCTCGTCATGTCGTGGCGGTCGAGCGCGCCGGAGCGCAGCAGCTCGATCGCCATGGCCGGCACCAGGAAGACGCTGCCCACCGCGTGCCGCTCGATCAGGCGCGCGAAGTGGTCGGGGCCGAACCGGGCGGTCACCAGCATCCCGGCGTGTGCGTAGAGCGCGTTGAACAGCATCGTCTGGCCGGCGTTGGTGCCGATCGGGAACGCGTGCAGGAACTGCCGTGAGTGAGCCAGCGGCCGCAGCGGCGGGCGCAGCCGGAAGCCGTGGGTCAGGTTGGCGTGTGCGGCGGTGACGCCTTTGGGGCGCCCGGTGGTGCCGGAGGTGTAGAGGATCTGCGCCGGGTCGCCCGGCCCTGGCCCGGGCACCGACTCCGCGTCGGGCAGCGCGGCGACGGTGTCGGGGTCCCAGCGCAGTGGCACCTTCGCGTCGGGCGGTTGCGCGGTCGGCCCGTACAGTAAACCGGTCGCGCCGCTGTGCTCCAGCATGTACGCCAGTTCGGCGGGCGCGCTGCGGGTCGACAGTGGAACCGCGACACCACCGGCGGCGAGGACTCCGGTGTACGAGCACGCGTATGCGATCCAGTCCGAGGCGCCATACAGCAACCCGACCCGCTCGCCTGGCTGTACCCCGGCCGCCCGGAGCCCGGCGGCGATGGCCCGGGTCCGGGCCTCCCAGGTGCCTAGGTCGAGCGTGCCGCCGCCCTGACTGATGGCGATGTGTGACTGCTCGGCGGTGGCGCGCGTGGCGAGCAGTTGGGGCACGGTCGACGCGTTCACAAGGACCCCCTGGCGCGCAGCGCCTCCAGCCCGGCCTGGTCGTCGGGTTGGGCGTCGGGCACCTCGTCGTCGAACCGGGCGATGCGCGGCACCCGCATCGACACCAGCACCAGAGCCGCGATTGCGGAGGCGAGCACCACGTACAGCAGACCGATGCCGCGGCCCTCCCCGACGCCGATGACCCGCCCGATCGTGCCGGCGAGCGGCCCGCCCGGTGCCATCAAGGGTTCGAGGAAGCTGGAGCCGACCGGACCGACCAGCGTCCAGCCGATGGGCAATGTGGACCAGGCGATGACGGTGTTGATGGCGAACACCCGGCCGTGGAACCGTTGCGGCACCTTGACCTGCACGATCGTGGTGTAGACGCCGTTGAGAAGTACCAGCCACATCGACATGCCGAACGCGCCGACGGCGATCAGCCACAGCGCCGGCCGCACGCCGATGACAAGGCAGAAGGCGGACAGCACCAGCGTGCAGCAGAGCACCGTATGCAGCCGGCGGTGTCGCGGACCGCCCCAGATGCTCATCGCCAGGCCGCCGAGGAACGCCCCGACACCTCCCGCGACCGAGACCTGTGCGACCTGGTCGAGGCCCGCGAAGGCCAGCACCAGCGGCGTCACCATCAGGAACAGCGGCGACAGGAACACGTTGAGGCCCATGAAGAACAGCAGCATGGACCGGAAGCCGCGGTGTCCCCACGAGAACCGGAAGCCTTCGCGGATTTCGGTGGTCAGGCTCTCCCGGGCGCGCCAGGCCAGCGTGCGGGGGAACCGCACCAGCAGCACGATGGTGATCGCGACGGCGTAGCTGAGCACGTCGATGATGAGGATGCCGCCGAGGTCGATGACGGCCAGCAGCGCCACCGACAGCAGCGGCATCATCGTGGTGGCGACGCCGCCGACCATCTGCACGACGCCGTTGGCGTGGCCGAGGTACTGCTTGGGCACCAGCTGCGGGATGGCCGAGGCGTACGCCAGCCGCTGGAATTGCAGCGACACCGACAGCAGCGCGATCAGCGGATAGATGTGCCACGTCTGCAGCGAGCCCGTCCACAGCAGGACCCCGAGCAGCAGCTGCGTGCCGCCCGCGCCGACGTCGCCGCAGAGCATGACAGCGCGCCTGCTGTGCCGGTCGACGATGGCGCCCGCGACCGGCAGCACCAGCAGGCCCGGCACGAGCCCGGCGACCGCGATCAGGGCGAAGTTCAGCAGCGATCCGGTCTCCTTGAGCACCCATAGGGGCAGCGCCACGTCGGTCAGGGTCGAACCGAGCAGGGAGATGAGCTGCGCGACCGCGACGAGCAGGAAGCGGCCCATGCTGGGCTGCGGCCCGGCCGGCGTCACCCTCTCGGTCGACCGCGAGGTGTCATGCAACCACCAGGTCGAGCGCGGGCCGCGCGCCGGGCCCACCAGCTTCTCGTCGACGGTCGTCACGATCTCGGCGAGCTCCTCGGCGCGCCACTTCAGGTAGAAGTGGCCGGCCTCGTCGAGCACGACGACGGCTGTCTGATCGGTCAGGAAGTGCCATTCGGTGAAGCGTTCGGAGTAGAACTCGGTCGCCGGGTCGCGCTCGCCGGCTACGGTGATGATGGGCGCGCGGAGCCGTCCGCTGTCGCTGTGCATGAGCCGCGTGAAGTACGCCTCCGCGCTGTCGGAGTCGCGGCGCATGTTGCAGATGATCTGGCGGGCCTGGCCGGGGTCGATGTCGCTCATGTCGACGCCCATCGAGGTCAGCCAGTTGGTGTAAACCTTGTCGGAGCGCAGCGACTCCATGCGGGTCAGCCGTGACAGCGCCGACCAGACTCGGCTCCGTGGCCGGGCGAACGGGAAGATCGCTCCGATGTAGACGGCGTCGAGCTCGCGCCCGCTCTGCTCCAGGCGGCGCGCGATCTCGACGGTGAGCGCGGAGCCGACGCCGCAGTGGCCGTAGAGCGCGATGGGCCCGTCGACCTTCTCCAGGATCTCGGTGGCGCAGCGCTCCGCGAGGGTGTCGAAGGGCAGCGCCTCCTCGTCCAGGCCGATGTCGTGGCCGGGGATGGCGACGGAAAACAGCCGGTGCCCGGCCGGCAGCGCGTCGGCGAGCGGCTGGTACACCACGGCGCTGCCGCCGCCGTACGGCACACAGACCAGGCTGCGCACCCTCTGACCGACTGGCACGGGGCGGGTCAGCTCGTGCAGGAGGGACCGCGGGCCGCGCTGGTCGAGCGGCACGTCGATGAGCTGGGCCAGCTCGCGTACCGTGCGGTGCTTGAAGATGTCCATGATGGACAACTCGGCGCCGGTGGCGCGGCGCAGCCTCGCGACCACCTGGATGGCCAGCAGCGAATGCCCGCCGAGGTCGAAGAAGTCGTCGTCGAGGCCGACCCGCTCCACATCGAGCACCTCGGTCCAGACCCCGGCGACCATCACCTCGGTCGCCGTCTCGGGTGCCGCGTAGGTGGTACCGGCGCCACGGCCGGGCTTCGGCGCGGGCAGCCGGCGCCGGTCGAGCTTGCCGCTCGGGCTCAGCGGCAGCTGGGGCAGCTCGACGAACGCGCTCGGCACCATGTAGTCGGGCAGCCGCCGTTTGAGGGCGAGCCGGAGCGCGGCGACGTCGATCGGGGCGGTCGTGACGAGGTACGCCGCGAGCCGCTTGTCGCCCGGGGTGTCTTCGCGCACGACCACGGCCGCCTCGCGCACGCCGGGCCGCTCGCGCAGCGCCACCTCTATCTCGCCCAGCTCGATCCGCAGGCCGCGCAGCTTCACCTGCCCGTCGATGCGTCCGAGGAAGTCCAGCGTGCCGTCGGGAAGCCAGCGGGCGAGGTCGCCGGTGCGGTACAGGCGCTGACCGCCGGCGCCGGTGACGAACTTTTCGGCGGTCAGCTCGGGCCGGTTGAGGTATCCGTGCGCCAGCCCCACCCCGGCCAGGTGCAGCTCACCCGGTACGCCCACGGGCAGCGGCTCGCCGCGATCGTCCAGCACGTACACGCGCATGTTGTCGATCGGGGCGCCGATCGGCACCCGGGCCGCGCCGGTCAGGTTGGCGACCGTGCAGTGGTAGGCGGTCACGTCGATTGCGGCCTCGGTCGGCCCGTAGAGGTTGTGCAGTTCGGCAGCGGGCAGCGCGGCGAGCGTGCGCAGGGCCAGGTCGACCGGCAGCTCCTCGCCGCTGCAGATGACCCGCCGAAGCGAGGCGCACCTGTCGATCCCGTCCTCGGCCAGCACCTGCTCATCCAGGAACATGCCCAGCATGGACGGTACGAAGTGGATGGTGGTGACGCGCTCGGCGGCGATCAGGTCGCGCAGGTAGGCGGCGTCCTTGTGCCCGTCTGGCCGGGCCAGCACCATGCGGGCCCCGGTGAGCAGCGGCCAGAAGAACTCCCAGACCGACACGTCGAACCCGACCGGTGTCTTCTGCAGCACGGTGTCGGCTGCGGTCAGGCCGTAGCGGCGCTGCATCCAGTGCAGCCGGTTGACGATGCCGCGATGCCCGTTGACCGCCCCCTTGGGTTGCCCGGTCGAGCCTGAGGTGTAGATGGCGTAGGCGGGGTCGCCGGGGCCGGCCAGCGGCTCCGGCGGGGTCGGGGCAGCGCCCGCCCAGACTGCCGGGTCGTCGAGTGCCAGCACCGGGCGGTCGGTGGGCGGCAAGGCGTCTCGCGCTGACCCGGCGGTCAGCACGGCCACCGGATCGGCGTCGGTGAGCATGAACGCGAGCCGCTCCGCCGGATGGTCCGGGTCCAGCGGCACGTACGCCGCGCCGGAGACGAGCACGCCGAGCAGGGCGACGACGAGGTCGGGGCTGCGATGCGCGCACACGGCGACGAGCCGCCCCGGCCCGGCGCCGTGCTCGCGCAGCCGGTGGGCGACCTGGTTGGCACGCGCGGCCAGCTCTCGATACGTCAGCGTGGTGCCCTCGAACGTGACCGCGGGGGCGTCCGGTGCGGCGGCGATCCTGTCCTGGATCAGCTCGTGCAGCGTCGAGCCGGCCGGAAACTCCGCCGCGGTCGCGTTCCAGGAAGCGGGCGGGCCGGTGACGGTGAGCAGCCGGCTGAGTGGCCGGTCAGGATCGCGCGCCGCCTCGCGCGCGAACTCGACGAACGTGCCGGCGATCCGCCGCACCGTTTCGCCGGTGAAGAGGTCGCGGTTGAAGATGAACGCGCCGGCGAGGCCGTCACCGTCGACCAGGTCCAGCTCGAGGTCGAAGCGGGTCGCGACCGCGTCGACGACGAACGGCCGAACGCGGAGCGCGGTGCTCGGGTTCTGGTTGGCGTAGGTGCGCATCGACAGGGCCACCTGGAAGACAGCGGACCGGCCGAGGTCTCGCGGCACGTCCAGCTCGGCGACCAGCTCCTCGAACGGCAGTTCCTGGTGGGCGTACCCGTCCAAAGTGGTGTCTCGAATCCGCCGTACCAGCTCGCTGAACGTAGGGTCGCCGGCCGTGTCGACGCGGGTGATCAACATGTCGACGAACATGCCCACCTTGGGTCCCAGCTCCGCAGGGGGGCGCCCGGCCTGCGGCGCCCCAACGGCGAAGTCGTCCTCCCGGGCGTATCGTGCCAGGACCGCCGCGTACGCGGCGAGCACCACCATGTAGAGCGTGGCGCCGTGCGCGAGCGCGAGGCGCTTGAGCGCCGCGGTCGTCTCGCCGTCCAGGCGCACACCGGCCGGAGCGCCGCGAAACGTCAGCTCCGCGGAGCGCGGCCGGTCCGTGGGCAGATCCAGCGGGGGTACACCGGAGAGCCGCTCGCGCCAGTACGCGACGTCGCGGTCCCGGGTGCCGTCGGCGAGCCGCTGCCGCTGGCGTTTCCGCTGCCACACCGCAAAGTCGCCGTACTGCCTTGCCAGGGGTGGCAGGGAGTCGCCGGCCAGCAGGGTGAGGACCTCGCCGACGAGCAGGTCGGCGGACCAGCCGTCGCAGACGATGTGGTGCGCGGTGAGCGCGAGCACGTGGTCGTCGGGCCCGATGGCGTACAGGGCGGCGCGCAGCAGCGGACCCCGGGTCAGGTCGAACGGTGTGCCGAGCCGGGCCCGGACCGCCTCGCGCACCCACTCCTCGCGGGCCGCGACGCCGGCGCCTTCCGCCTCGATGACGTCGAGCCCGATCGCCACCGCGTCGTCGATGTGCAACACGGGCTGGCCGTCGGCGGTGGCGTCGAACCGCATCCGCAGGCTCTCATGCCGGGCCACGACCGCGTCCAGCGCGGAGCGGAGCGCTCTGGCGTCCAGCGCCCCGCGCAGCCGCAGCACGACCGGCACCGTGTACGCCGCCGTGCCTGGCGCGTACTGCTCCATGAACCACAGCCGCTCCTGCGCCAGCGACAGCGGCACCGCCGCACCCGCCGGCCGGGGCGCGATCGCCTCGACCGGTGCGGCGGTCCGCTTGAGCCGTGCGGCCAGCAACGACCGCTTGGTCGCGGACAGCTGCTCAGGGGCGGTGGTCATGCGCCGCCGCCCGCCGCGAGTTGTGCCGCCGCCTCTTCTTCGGTGAGCCGGTCGATCTCGGCGATCAGCGCAGTCTCGACCGCCAGGGCGAACGCGGCGACCGTGGGGTACTGGAACAGCAGCCGGACCGGCAAGTCGATGCTGACGGCCGCCCGGAGCCGGGCGATGACCCGGATCGCGAGCAGCGAGTGTCCACCGAGGACGAAAAAGTCGTCGTGCGCCCCCACACGCTCGACCGGGAGCAGCTCGGCGAAGATGTCGGCGACCAGTTCCTCCGCGTCGGTGCGTGGCGCCTCGTAGGCGGTGCCTACGTCGCTGGCGACCGTGGGCGGCGGAAGCGCGGCGGTGTCGACCTTTCCGTGCCGGGTCAACGGCAGCGCCGGCAGCGGCACGACGACGCTCGGTACGAGCAGCGCTGGCAGCCGGTCGGCGGCGTAGGCGCGGACCTCGTCGACGCTCGCTGCGCCGGTCACGTAGGCGACGAGCGTGTCCGCGTACGCGGTGACCGCCGCCTGACCCACACCAGGGTGTCCAGTGAGGACAGTCTCGACCTCGCCCGGCTCGATTCGCACGCCTCGCACCTTGAGCTGCCGGTCAAGGCGGCCGAGGAACTCCAGCACCGGCTCGTCTCCGCGCCACCGCACCCGGTCGCCGGCGCGGTAGAGCAGGCCACCGCCGTATGGGTCGGGACGGAACCGCTCGGCGGTCAGGTCGGGCAGGCCCAGGTAGCCGCCGGCGAGCCCAGCACCGGCCAGGCACAGCTCGCCGACCGCGCCGCGCGGCACCAGCCGTCCGGCAGCGTCGAGCACGTAGGCGCGGACCCCGCCGAGTGGGCGCCCGATCGGCGGGCGCCTGCCGGGGTGGGCGGGGCCCCGAGCTCTCGCCCCGGGGGCGGTCGTCGGCCCGCGCGCGCCGCCGAGGGGCGCGCGCGGGCTGGCCCCCCGCGGGGGCGGCGCCGGGCGGGCCCCCGCCTGCCGGTGTCGGCGGCACCCAGATCTGTCGCCGTGGCGATGATCGTCGCCTCGGTCGGCCCGTACGTGTTGACGAGCCGGATCCGGTCGCCGTGCCGGGCACGCCAGCGGCCGATCGACGCCGCGTCGACCTGCTCGCCGCCCAGGATCACCAGCCGCAGCGCGGCCGGCCAGTCCGGCACGACGTCGAGCAGCGCCTGCCAGTAGGCGGTCGGCAGGTCGAGCACGGTGATAGCCGGGTCGGTGGCCAGCACCTCTGGCAGCGACTGCGGCCCGTCTGGCAGCAGCACCAGCGTGCCTCCGCTCGCGAGGGTGGGCCAGATCTCCTCGGCGTGCGTGTCGAAGGTGAGTTCGGCGAACTGCACGACCCGGTCGGCGTCGGTGAGCCGGTAGGCGTCGACCATCCACGCGACCCGGTCGTCGAGGGCTTCCCGGCCAACGAGCACCGGTTTCGGGGTACCCGTGGAGCCGGACGTGAACAGCACATAGGCGGGGTCGGGTGTGGACGCTGGCGCCCCCGGTACAGGATGGACACCATCGGCGGTGATCATGGCGCCGGCGGCGGCCTGCTCGACGAGCGTCGCGCGGCGACGCTCGGGCAGGTTCGGGTCGACGGGGACGTAGCCGGCGCCGGCACGCCAGGTCGCGAGCAGGGCGACGACCAGGTCGGGGCCGCGCGGCAGGCTCACACCTACTAGCTGGCCGGGCCCGACGCCGGCGGCGCGCAGCGCGCCGGCCAGCGCGCCGGAGCGCGCCCACAATTCGCGGAAGCTGACCCGTTCGGCGCCGCTGACCATGGCGGCGGCATCAGGTGTACCGGTGACCGCCCGCTCGATGCGGGTCAGCAGCGGCGGCCCCTCGGGGATGGCCGGCCCCGTGCCGATGCGCAGCAACTCGGCTCTGGCGTTGTCGTCGACGAGCGGCAGCGCCCGCACCGGGATGTCCACATCGGCCAGTGTCGCGTGCAGCACAGCGGCGAACCGGTCGATGAGCGCCTCGGCGGTGGCCGGATCGAACAGGTCGGCGCTACAGGTGAGCTGGACGTCCATCCGAGCCTCGTTGTGCCACGTATCGATCACAGTCGAGCTGATGAAAACGTCCATCGCCACGTCGGTTATCGTGCGCCGTACGCCTTCGCCGAACTCCTCGACCCCGACGCCCTCGAAGCCCTGGAACCCGGTCGCTGACACATCCATTGTGGAGTGGAGCGTGAAGGCCGCCTGGAACAGCGGGTTGCGGCTCGGGTCGCGGGGCAGGTCCAGGTCGGCGATGAGCACCTCGAACGGGATCTCCTGGTGGGCGAAGGCGCCCATGCAGCTCTTCCGCGTCCGCAGCACCAGGTCACGAAACGTGACCTCGCCGGAGAGGTCGGCGCGCAGCAGCAGCATCCTGGTGAAGTAGCCGAAGACCGACTCTGCCGCCACGTCGTCGCGCCCCGCGACCGGGGTGCCGACAACGATGTCGTCCTGCCCGCTGGCCTGCGCCAACGTCAGCTGGTAAACCGTCATCAGCAGCATGAACGGCGTGCAGCGCAGCTGCTGGGCCGCCCGCCGCACAGCCGTCCACAGCTCCCCGTCGAACACCCGGATCGTCGAGACACCGGCAGAGGTGCGCACCGCCGGACGGGGACGGTCGAGCGGCAGCTCCAGCACCGGCGGGTCGGCCAGCGCCGCCCGCCAGTACTCGCGTGAGGACTCGTCGATGCCCTGATGGGCGCGGGCGTGGTCGAGGGGGCGCAGGCCGGGCTCGGCGGACCGGACGCCCCGGTACGCCTCCGCGAGCTGGACGTAGAGCAGGTTCATCGACCAGCCGTCGCCGACGATGTGGTGCGTGACGGTGCACAGGACGTGCTCGCGCGGGCCAAGGCGATACAGGCCGACCCGGAGCAGGTGCCCCTCGGCCAGGTCGAACGGGCGCGCGATGAGCTCCTCGACGGCGCGCCGCGCCTCGGCCTCGCTGGTCACATCGGCCCGCTCGACCGGCGTCGGCCGCGCGGGGAGCACCTCCTGCACCGGTTCGCCGCCGGACTCGACGAATCGCGTGCGCAGGCTCTCGTGCCGGGCCGTGACGGCGTCGAATGCGCGGATCAGCCGGTCGGTGTCGAGGTCGCCGCGCAGCAGGACCGTGAGGGAGATGTGGTAGGCGGCGTCGCCCGGTTCGAGCCGGTCGAGGAACCACAGGCGACGTTGCGCGGCGGTCAACGGGCCGCGATCGAGCTTATCCATAGTAGACACGTCCCGGTGTGGCCAGCAGGTGTGCGAGCAAGGACAGCAGGCCAGGGTCGCGCCAGTCGCGGAATACCGCTGCCGCGCCGGCCGCGCCGACCGATGCCAGGTAGTCCGGGGCGCGCACGGTGGGCATCGCGACGAACGGGCTGCCTGCCGACCGCGCGGCCGCCATGCCCGTGAGCGAGTCTTCGAAGACCAGCTGGTCGGCCGGCGGCACGCCAAGGCGTCTCGCCGTCTCCAGGTAGACGTCGGGCGCCGGCTTCAGCCGCGGCACGTCGCGCAGCGTCACCACGCGGGCCTCGCCGAACAGGGGCAGCAGACCCGCCCGATCCAGGATGCCCACCGCGATCTCGCGCTCGGCCACGGTGCCCACCGCCAGCGGAACGCCCTCGCCGCCGAGCCGGTCGAGTATCTCGCCGACCCCGGCCCGCGGCACGATCTGGCTCACGGCGTCGATCGCGGCCGTGAAGTAGCGCTGCTTCGCCGCGAGTATCTCGGCCGGGGGGGCGCCGGCCGGGACCGGCGCCCCGACCCCGCCCGCCCCCACCGCGCCGGGGCCGCCGATGAAGTTGGGGACGCTCCGCCTTGCCTGCTCCCAGGTGAGCTCGACCCCGACGTCGCGCGCGGCCCGCAGGAGGGAGTCGTGGTGAAGCCGTTCGAGGTCCACCAGCGTGCCGTCGAGATCGAAGGCGACGGCGCGGAGCCGCCCGCCGGTCACCGCCGCCCCAGCCTGACGACGGCGATTTCGTCGTCCTCATAGGAGACCGAGGCGTCGTACCGGGGGTCGACCATCGACACCAGGTAGTCCAGGTCGTCGAGCATCCCGATGCCGTCGGCGGGATTCCGGCGGAGCCCCTTCGATCGCACGAGCAGCGCCACGTCGGCCACCCGCAGGCTGTCGATGATGAGCGCGGACAGGTCTATCGGCGTGAGCATGCGCCACAGGTCGATATGCACGGTGTAGTCGAACGACCGGTCCGCGTACGGCGTGCGGACACCGAACAGGTGCGGATTGTCCGGCCCGAAAGGCAGCGCGTGGTCGATGCTCGTCGCCCGGCCGGCGGACACCACCGAGTCGACGTCGAACCCGATCCAGAGACTGCTCGCCGAGTCCGGCAGGGCGACGGCCTTACGGACGGCGTCGCCGGTGACCCGGGCCGGATGGTCACGGATGAACTCGCGGCAGTCCTCGTAGAAGGGCAGGGTGCGGGCGACCCGGCGGTGGTCGCCGGACGGGTGCGTGAAGAACTCGATGTCGTAGTGCCGGTACTTGCGGACCAGGTACGGCAGGACCGGCTTCGTGTTCTCCCACTCCGTGTACCAGTCCCGGAAGTGCGGCGTGTGGTAGCAGACGGCGCCGGGATCGTACCGGAACCGGCCGTTGTCGCGGCCGAAGTGCCGGTAGATCCGATACGTGAAGTCGGTGTCCTCGTATCCCCATTGGACGAACGACTCGTCGAACCCACCGATCCGCAGGTACAGGTCGCGGGGGAGCGAGAGGTTGTGCGTGAAGCCGAACATCCACGCGGTGTGCCGGTAGACGTCGAAGCCGGTGTCGCCGCCTTGTCGCGGCAGGTCACGGTGGTCACCCTCCATCGGCAGCAGGTCGGCATCCTCGGGCACCGCCTCTAGAAGCGCCGCGAAGGTGCCCCAGCTGGGCTCGACGCGCCGGCCGTACACCACCGCGGGACGGGTGTCGCCGGGGCGCCGCAGGTGCCGCTCGACGAGGTCTGGGGCGGCGAAGGAGTCGGCGTCCATCAGCAGCAGCCAGTCGGCCCGGGACTGGGCAACCCCGAAGTTTCGCGCGGCCGACCGGCCCCGGTTGGTCTCGTGCCGCACGTATCGCAACCGCAGCTCGGGCTCGAACCGGCGGACCACCCCACGCACGTCCTGTGTGGACGCGTCGTCGACCACGATCACCTCGAACTCGTCTCGACCGGCGGTCTGGCGGGCAAGTGACCCGAGAGTCAGCTCCAGGCACTTCACCTGGTTGTACGTGGGCATGATGACGGACAGCACGCTAGCCTCCCTCGCCAGCTCGACCACTGCCTTGTGCGAGCACCGGTTGCCGCTCCCACTCGGTGCGGGACTCCGGCCGGGCAGGCGCGTCGCGGCAGACGACGTACCACTGCGGCGCCATCGTCAGGTGCCCGTCGAGCCGGTCCACCACAGCGGCGTGCAATCCTTCGGGCGTGCTTGGCCGCGCCGCCACGACGTAGGCGACCAGCCGGTCTGGCCCACCGTGCGGACTGTCCACGAATACCTGGGACGCGACCGCGTCTGGCAGGCCCGCCACGAGTGCGCGCACCGCGTCGACGTCGACCCAGCAGTTGTCGACGAGGGCGCAACCGGGCGGCCGGCCCAGCGGCGCGATGCCGACCAGGTCGGCGACGCGTTCGAGGCTCAGGTCGCCGGTGTCGAGCATCTCGATCAGCACGAGTTCGAGCCCGGCCAGCACCTTCCGCGCGCCGGAGGCGGTCAGGTAGCGGCTGTCGCAGAACAGCTCGATGACGGCGCGCGAGCGCAGCGCCTTGACGTGCGCGTACAGCTTCAGCCGCTCGTTGTCTCGGCCCTCGAGGTCGGACACGAGCGTGGAGGCCGTCATCTCGCGCAGCGCGGCGACGTCGTGGACGGCCGGCGGCATCCGTACGCTGCCCGGCTCGGGCACCACGTTGACCGTGCTCTGGAGCTCGAAGTCGACCCCCCGCCGATGCCTCACGGAGGCGAGCAGCCGCGCCACGTCGCGCGGGTCGCCCTGGCCGCGCAGGTAGGCCGCCGTCGACGCCTTGTGTGCGTTGCGGACGGTGCCGGCCAGCGACCCGGTGTCGAGCCGTATCAGCGCCGGCGCGGCCTGGTAAAAGGTGCCCACCGACGCGGCGTCGACCGGCGTGAAGCGGTTGCCGGTCGCGAGCAACAGCGGCACGGCGTCGGTGCCGGTCCTGATGCCGACGACCGTCGACAGCGCGGCCAGCAGCACGGCGGCCGGCCCGACGCGATGCCGCGCCGCCAGAGCCTGCGCGGCCGCCGCCAGCGCCACCGAGTGGACGCCGACGCCCGGAAACAGCGGGGTCTCCCCGGCCTCGCGCAAGGTGGGGAAAGCGGTCGGCGGCGCGGTCTCCAGCACCCGGCGCCAGTGGGCCAGGGAGAGGTCGCCGGCCTTGCGCCCCTCGACCGACGCCTCGAACGCGGCCCGATCGCGCGGCTGCCAACCGGCCTGGGCCGGCGTGGCAGCACCGTCTCGCAACAGGTCGAGGAACTCCTTGCGGAGCACCGCGCAGCCCCAGGCGTCGACGGCGAGATGCGAGAACACGAACACGACCTGCCGGGGACGGCCGCCGGCGGCGACGACGCTCACCCTGAGCGGCCACTCAGCGTCGTGACGGAAGGGCTCGCGCCAGAGCCGTTCCTCTTCCCGCTCGGCGAGCCGGCGCACGCGGCCAGGCTCGG
Organism: Micromonospora sp. CPCC 205371; assembly: GCF_026130045.1. GTDB lineage: Bacteria > Actinomycetota > Actinomycetes > Mycobacteriales > Micromonosporaceae > Phytohabitans. The sequence goes on along the minus strand of NZ_JAIBNX010000009.1, from coordinate 62,956 downwards.
TCTCGCGGACCTCTATCGGCGGGAGGTCCGCGGGATCGACGCGCTGCCGTGGCTCGCCGTCCGCGGCGACGGGAAATCGGGTACGCAGCGACTCGTGGCGCCGGACCAGGGTGTGCAGGGCATCCCGTACGCCGTCGAGGGTGGCGTCGCTCGGCAGGTGTACCCGGAACCGGAGGCTGATGTAGTGGTTGGCCGGTGCCAGGGACTCCAGGATCTCCCAGACGAACCGCTGCCCCCAGGTCAGCTCGCTCATGGTGCGGCTCGGCGGTAGAGCATGAACCAGTCGCCGATCCCGACCAGGTCGCGCACGTCCGGGTCGGCGATGGTCGGCTCGCGCGCGGCGAGCACGTAACCATGGCGCTCCAGGACCGGACCGAAGTCCAGCCGCACGTAGTCGTCTTCCAGGCTGAGCAGCTGATCACCCTCGTTGGGCACGATCATGAGGGTGGGCACATCGCACCGCGCCAGCAGCTCGATCCAGGCCTCGATCACGGCGATCGGCATCTCGGAGAAGCTGTGAATGTTGACCGCCAGGTCAGGACGCTCCGCCGCCAGCCGGTCGGCCACCTCGTCGAGCCGCAACACGGTCGCCTTGTGGTCCACGTTGCGGTACTTGAGGTACTGCTCGCTGAGGAATGTCGACTCCGGGATCGCGTCGACGCACAGGTAGCGCCTCAGGTCGGGGACGCTCTCCACCATGCGGTGAGCCAGGCGGCCGTATCCGGCGCCGATGTCGACGACCGTGAAGTCCATCCTGGACAACAGCCCCCAGTGCCGCTCCAGGAAGTACATCTCGTTGACGGAGTCGAGAAGGTCGCGGCTTGAGGTCGGCAAGGTCTGGAAATCGAAGGCCCAGCAGCCGAAGGCACCGTCTTCGCTCGTGCGCTCCAGGAGCTTGTGGGTGTCGAGGGCGTTGACGTAGCGGGCGAAGAGGAAGAACTTCAGCCGGGCACTACGCGCGGTGCGGGACGTGTGACCGAGCTGGCGCAGCTGCCAGACGTAGGCGTTGTCGCCGCGGAAGTACGCGAGATTCAGGTCGCGCAGGCGGCGGCTGCGCCGCCAGAAGCTGCCCGGCTTGAACGGCGAGGCCATCTGCCCGTATCGCGCGCGCAGCTCCACGAGGTCGGGGTGGCGATCGTCGAGCACGGCGGCCATGCCGGGCGGGAGTGGCCGCGAATCGTCGTGACGGCCCTTGCCTGAGTGGATCCGGTAGCTGGTGAGCTTGGGCGACGTGCGCGTGAGGGTCAGCCCGAAGAGGCCTATAACGTACCGGATCGCGAGGAAGACCCTGGAACCCTTGTGACTCACCGGGACCGTCCATCCGTGTATCGGCAGGCGTCGCCACCGCGCAGCACCCGCACCGCCATGTGGCCCAGAGCCACATGCAGATCCTCGGTGAGGCCGTAGTCTGCCTGACCGAAGATGACTGACCGGTCAGCGAGCCGCGCAATCTCGCCGGCGTTGCCGAGCGCCGCCAGCACGGTCATCCCGACCTCGCGGCCGACCTGGGCCGCCCGCACCAGGTTGGCCGAGTGGCCGCTGACGCTCAACAGCAGCACCACATCGCGCGGCCTGCCCCAGCCGGCGAGCTGGCGCGAGAAGATCTCGTCGTAGGAGAAGTCGTTGGCGATGGCCGTGACCCGGGCGATGTTTTCCGTCAGCGCGACGGCCTGCGGTGCGCTGCTGAGCCGGTCGGAGGCCGCGGTCAGGTCACTGGCGATGTGGATGGCGGCGGTGCTGCTGCCGCCGTTGCCGGCCACGAAGACCCGGTCGCCGGCTCGCAGCGCGAGGACCAGCGTCTCCAGCACGTCGGTCATCGCGCCGGTCTCGAGCTGGGCGAGAGCCAAGGTGAGATCGTCGACGTATTGCTTGACCACGGTCTCGGCCCCGGTGGGCGTCGTCATCGCTGCCGGCTCGGGTGGAGTCCGAATAGGACCGAGAGAGCGCTCTCAGTCTGTCTATTGTAGAACACCAAGGCTGGCTCCTCCTCGACACCCGGGACGAGGACGGTGACAGACCGCTGCACTGCGTCAAGTCGCCGTTCCCCCGTGGCTTGCGAGGAACATAACAGCCATCAATGCGTGCGGCAACCCGCGATCTTGCATTGGTCGATGTGTCCCTGGATGCCCTGCTACACAACAAATCCAGGGCATGTATCTACCCTTGTGCGTGTGTCAATTGAGTCCATAGTGGAGGTTAAGGTCGGGCGCGTTGATGCTGCTGGGGCGGGTGGCTGCCTGGACGCACCGCGAAAAGAGGTTGTCCGGCGCCCGACCCGGCTCGCTCGCGGCCTCAACCAGACGGCGTCGATCAAGGAAATCTGCATGGATCAAGGACAAATGCACGCGGAAAGGAGATCGAACCACGTGCGTTCGCCCTTGATCGACGCGGGGCGCGCAGCCGCCTGCGGGTGCCTGCGCGGGGACGGTCGGGGGTACTAGGGGTTGGCGGCGCAGCGGAAGCCTAGGTTTCCGGCGGCGCTTTCCGGGTCGTTGCTGGTGCGGGCGGCCACGCGGTACCGGTTGCAGTACGAGTCGTGGCACAGGTACGAGCCGCCACGCATCACGCGCGCCGTGCCCGAGGCGGGGCCGGTCGGGTTGGTGGAGAGTGTGGCGTCGTGGTGTGTGGTCCACCAGTCGGCGCACCATTCCCAGACGTTGCCGGCCATGTTGTAGAGGCCGAATCCGTTGGGTGCGAAGCTGTCCGCTGGCGCGGTCCCCAGGTACCCGTCGTCCATCCTGTTCAGCGCGGGGAACCGGCCCTGCCAGATGTTGCACCGCTGCACGCCGTCTGGGGTCAGCTCGTCGCCCCACGGGTACCGGGCCTGCACCAGGCCGCCGCGCGCGGCGTACTCCCATTCGGCCTCGGTCGGCAGCCGCAGCCCCGCCCACGCGCAGTATGCCAGGGCGTCGCCGTGGTCGACGTGGATGACGGGATGGTCCATGCGTTCGTCGATGGAGCTGGCGCCGCCCTCTGGGCTGCGCCAGGTGGCGCCTTCCACGCCGCACCACCAGGGCGCCGACCGCGGGCGCTGGGCGGTGCGGCGCACGTCGTCGGGCAGCAGGCCGTCGAAGACGAATGACCAGCCGTACCGTTCCGCGCCGGTGACGTGACCGGTGGCCTCGACGAACGCGGCGAACTCGGCGTTGGTGACCGCCCGGCGCGCGATCCGGAACGGGGACAGGTTCACCTGGCGCACGGGCGTCTCGCCGTCGGGGCGGTTGCGGTCGGCGTCGGTGGTGCCCATGAGGAACGTGCCGCCGTCGAGGAGTACCAGGTCCGCGTCGGGCCGGGCGCGGGTCGCGCTGACGGGCGCCGCGCCGTGTGGCGGCCGCGGGGCCGCCGGCCCGCCGCGCGACGGCGAACAGCAGCCATGCGTGGTCATCATCCACCTCCCTCCCGCCGGCGCCGACCAAGAATATGCCCCCGCCGATCAAGGGCGATTGCATCGATCAAGGGCATATGCACGCGGAAAAGAGATCAAAGCACGTGCCTTTGCCCTTGATCGGCGAACGGGAGGGGCGGGCGGCCCGGAGGGTCGGGGTTCCTTAGAGCAGAACGTGGTGTTCGTGCGGGTGGTGCTCGGGGAATGCTGGTCGCCTGCTGCGTGGAAGGACCGCATCGATGAAACTGGCCACCATCCGCACCGCCGATGGCGCCACCCGGGCGGTACGGGTCGACGACGACCGCCTGGTCGGTCTGGGCGCCGCCGACGTCGGGGAGCTGCTGGCCGCTCCGGGCTGGCGGGAGCGGGCAGCAGCGGACGGGCCGACCCACGAGCGCGCCGGCGCCGTGTACGCGCCGGTGGTGCCGCAGCCCAGCAAGATCGTCTGCGTTGGCCTCAACTACCGCAACCACATCCTCGAAATGGGTCGCGACCTGCCGGAGTACCCGACGCTGTTCGCCAAGTACGCCGAGACCCTCATCGGGGCCGGCGACGACATCGTGCTGCCGCCCGAGACGGCCGCGTTCGACTGGGAGTGCGAGCTGGCCGTCATCGTCGGCGCGCCGGTGCGCCGGGCCAGGGGAGCCGCGGCCGAGGAGGCCATCGCGGGCTTCGCGGTGCTCAACGACGTGACCTGCCGCGACTGGCAGTTCCGCACCAGGGAGTGGCTTCAGGGCAAGACTTGGGAGGCCACCACGCCGCTGGGCCCGTACCTGGTCACGCCCGACGAGCTGCCCGGCGGGGTACGCCCTAAGGTCGCGATCAGCACGGTGCTCGACGGCGAGACCGTGCAGCGCGACAACACGGGCGACCTGCTGTTCGACCCGGTGGACCTGGTCGAGTACGTCTCGACGATGATCACCCTTCGGCCCGGTGACGTGATCGCGACCGGTACGCCGGGCGGCGTCGGGCACGCGCGCAAGCCGCCGCGGTACCTGCGGGCCGGCCAGAGCCTCGTCACGACCGTGGACGGGCTCGGGAGCTGCGTCAACCGGATCGTCGCCGGCACAGACGCCGCGACCCGGGCGTTTTGAGGTAGGGAAGCGGTGGGCATTCCTCTGCGGTGAGGAAGGAGCGCATGACATGAGCGACGTCACCCGCAGCAGCCCGGCGCAGGCCTCGACCTCGGACCTGGTCCGCGATGCCGCCGAGCAGATATCCCGCCTGGTACGCGACGAGCTGGCGCTGGCCAAGGCGGAGATGACCGAGAAGGGCAAGCGAGCCGGCGTCGGTGCCGGTCTGTTCGGAGGCGGCGGCCTGATCGCCCTGTACGGCGTGGCCGGGCTGCTGACCACCGTGGTGCTTGCCCTGGCCGAGGCGATGCCGGCATGGCTGGCCGCGCTGATCGTGACGGTGGTGCTGTTCGCGGTGGCCGCCGTGCTGGCGCTACTCGGCCGCCGCCAGGTCCAGCAGGCCACGCCGCCGATGCCGGAGCAGGCGATCGGCAGCGTCAAGCAGGACATCGCGCAGGTGAAGGAGAGGGCACACCGATGAGCACGAGCGCCAACGATCCGGACGCCATCCGGTCCGACATCGAACAGACCCGCGCGGAGCTCGGCGACAGCGTCGAGGAGCTGACACACCGGGCCGACGTGAAGGCCCGTACCAAGGCGAAGGCCGCGGAGGTCAAGGAGAAGGCCGCCGAGGTCAAGGAGAAGGCGGCGGACGTCAAGGACAAGGCGGGAGAAACGGCCCAGCATGCGGCCGAGACCGTCCGCCGGCGGCCCGGCAGGTACGCCGGCGCCGCGGCCGGTGTCGCCGCCGCGGCCCGCGCCGCCGCGCGGGTGCGCCCCCGCCGGGCAGCGCAGGCGCGCGCCGCCCGGCGCTGGTGGTCGCGGTGACGGGACGGTGAGCGAGATCGGTGTACGGGGTTAGCGTGCGCCGCCCGGGGCCGCTCCCAACTGCTCCATGAGCCCGGCGAAGTCGACCAGGCCCCAGTGTTCGACCCACCTGCCGTCGCGCATGCGCCCCACGTCCGTCACGAATACGGTCGCGCGGCGGCCGGTCGCCGGTATGCCGGCGAACTCGCCTTGGTGCGTGCCGGTGAACCGCAGCACCGAGGCGATCGTGTCGCCCTCGGCTACCTCACGCACGATCTCGATCTCCAGGTCCGGAAACGCGGCCAGCACCTGCCTGATGAGATCCTTGGCGCCCTGCTTGTCGGGCGACTGGGCGGGCCCGGGAATGTGTTCGACGAAGTCGTCGGCGAGCAGGTCGTCGAGCGCGTCGACGTTGCGCCTGCGGAAGACCTCGTCGTAGAAGTGCTCGTTGGCTTTCTTGAGTTCCTCGACGCTCATCCTGACCCCCAAAGAGCGGCGTCCGTTTGCGCCAGTATCTGCCCAGCTCACGGGCCCGCACCGGCGAACGGACAAACCTCAGCCAGGAGGTCGACAGCCGCCGGTATGTCGGCGTCGGCGATGTTCCCGTACCCGATGACCAGCGCCGGTGTCCCGCCCTTGCCGGACCGGTACGCGGACAGGTCCATCAGGCTCAGCCCCGCGCTGGCGGCGGACCGGACCACGGCGGCCGTGTCGGTGCCGGCCGGTAGGTGCAGCAGCAGGTGCAGCCCGGCGGCGCTGCCGGCGACGCGGCCGCGCGGAAGGCGGGCCGCGAGGGTCGCGACGAGCAGGTCGCGGCGGGCGCGGTACCGCCGACGCGCGGCCCGCAGGTGGGCGTCGTACCAGCCACGGTCGATGAACGAGGCGAGTGCCAACTGGTCCAGCACGGGCGGCGCGGGCGCGACCGGGTTGGCGGAGCGCAGCACGGCGGCCATCGCCCCGGGTGTGACGAGCCAGCCGAGCCCGAGCGCGGGTGACAGCGTCTTGCTGACCGAGCCGAGCAGGAACACCCGGCCCGGTTCCATGCCCTGCACGACCCCGACCGGTCGGCGGTCATAGCGGAATTCGGCGTCGTAGTCGTCTTCGATCACGTACCCGTCCACGGCGCGGGCCCAGCGCACCAGTTCGGTGCGGCGGGCCGGCGACAGCACGGTACCGGTGGGGAATTGGTGTGCGGCGCCGACCACGACGGCGCGGACCCCGCCGCGGGCCGGCAGGTCGTCGACCCGCAGGCCCTCGCCGTCGACGGGCACCACTTGTACCCGCAACCCCGCGCTCGCCGCGGCCTCTCGCAGCCGCGGCCAGCCGGGCTCCTCGACGGCCAGGTGGGTGATGCCGGCGGCCCGCAGGGTCCGGCACACGCGGGTGAGGCCCTCGGTGACGCCGGCGCACACGGTGACGCCGGCCGACCGCAGGTCCGCGGCCCGGGCGCGCCGCAGGTAGTCGGCGAGGGTGCCGCGCAGGGCGGGATGGCCGGTCGGGTCGGGCAGGCCTAGATCGTGGCGGACGGCGGCGCCGACCGCGGCGCGTACCGCCTCCGCCCACCGCCGCCGCGGAAACGCCCGCAGGTCCGGCAGGCCCGGCGCGAGATCGTACCGGACGCTGGCCGGCTGGAGTTCGGAGCGCTCGCGCCCCGCCGCCGTGCCCGGGCTCCACGACACGCGCGTCGCGGAGCCTACCCGGCCGGTGAGGTGGCCCTCGGCGGTGAGCTGGCCGTATGCCTCGGTCACCACCCAGCGGGAGCAGCCCAGCTCCTCGGCGAGCGCCCGGCTGGGCGGGACGGCGTCGCCCTCGACCAGCCGGCCCTGCCGGATGGCGGTGCGCAGCGCCCGCGCGAGCCGCTCGTGCACCGGCCCGGAGCCGGGGGAGTCGAGGTCGAGCAGGGTGGCCCACGCGAAATTGGTCTGGGAATCCGCCACAATATTGGAGCGTACGACCTGACCGAAGCCGGCATACCGTTGCGCGCATGACCGACAACCTGGTTCTAGGCGCCATGCTCTTCGGCACGGTCCAGGACGAACGCCGCTCCTTCGAGCTTCTCGACCGTTTCGTCGACGCCGGCGGTAGCTGGATCGACACCGCGAACTGCTACGCGTTCTGGGAGCACCCGAGCGGCTTCGGCGGGCAGAGCGAGGAGACGCTGGGGCGCTGGCTGGCGCGCCGGCCCGGCATGCGCGATCGGGTGCGGATCAGCACCAAGGTGGGGTGCGAGCCGACCGAGGCCGGCCGGTTTCCCGAGACCGCCGAAGGGCTGTCCGGCGCGGTGATCAAGAACGCGATCGAGGGGAGCCTGCGCCGGCTCGGCACCGACCACGTGGAGCTGTACTGGGCGCACAAGGAAGATCGCGCCACGCCGCTGGAGGAGACCGTCGCCGCCTTCGGCGAGCTGGTCGCGGCGGGCACGGTCGGCCGGCTCGGCGCCTCGAACCACGCGGTCTGGCGCCTGGAACAGGCCCGGCGGCTCGCGCGCGAGGCCGGCGTGGCGGCGTACAGCGCCGTGCAGCAGCACCACACGTACCTGGCGCCCCGCCCCGGCACCCGCCCGACCGTGGTGCACCGGTTCGGAGCGGTCAGCGACGAGGTCGTCGACTACGCGCAGAGCCATCCGGAGATCGCCATCTGGGCGTACACGCCGCTGCTGTCAGGCCGGTACACGCGAACCGACCGGCCGCTGCCGGAGGAGTACGACCACCCGGGCACCACCCGCCGGCTCGCCGTCCTCGACGAGGTCGCCGCGGAGACGGGTACCAGCCGCAACCAGGTGGTGCTGGCGTGGCTCGCCGGCGGCCGGCCCAGCGCCACGCCCATCGTCGGCGTCAGCACCGTCGCGCAGCTCGACGAGGCGTTCGCCGGCGTCGCACTCACGCTCACCACGGACCAGCGCGAGCGCCTCGACTCAGCGGCCTAGCGGCCTATGGGCGCCAGGTCGCCACGATGGGCGGGTGTTCGGTCGGGCCGAATGAGACGTTGTCGCGGGGCTCGACGGTCAGGCGGTCGCCGGCGAAGGTACAGGTGAAGGTGCGCCGGTACGGCAGCTCGGTCGCGTACGCCTGCGCGACGTAGGTGTCGTCGGCGGTCCACGCCCCGCTCGCCGCGACCGCTACCGTCCGGCCAGCCGTCGGGAGTGCCCGACGTGATAGCCACCACGGCGTCGTGCTCCGGCAGCACCAGGCAGAACTGGCCGAACGCGCCGTCGGCCCGGTAACCATGACGAGACCGCCAGAACTGGTACCCGTATCCGTGCCGCAAGTCCACAGTGTCCAGTGAACTCTTGCTGACCGAAAGCGGCGTGTGCGGCAGCTCGGCCCGGTACGGTGCCCACCAGCCACGCGCGAGCGTGTGACCGTGCCGCACCAGCACGATGCTGTGCAGCGCGTCGATCCGCTCCTCGACCGCGTCGAGAAACGCCATCACGGCCGAGGAGGGGACGCCGTGCTCTTCGGGGGTAGCGGTGGGCAGCATGCCCAGCAGGCTACCCCCGCGTCAGGTGCGGAACGGTCCTGTGACGCAGTACGTGATGCCGCCCGACGACGAGCCGGAGGTGCCACGCTGCGACGAGAAGTACAGCCGGTCGCCGGCGGGCGTGAACGCGGGGCCGCAGATCTCCGACGAGCCCTGACCGGTGACGCGCAGGAACACCGAGATCTTGTCGTCCGGCGTGATGACGCAGATCTCCATGTTGCCGCCGTCCTCCGCCACGTACAGGTCGCCGAAGGACGAGCCCGTAATGTTGTCCACACCAGACAGTGGCGCCGGTCCCGGGTTCACGAGGTTGTCGTCGTACGCGAGCTCGTATGTGTTGTTGGCGAGGTTGAGCTGCCAGACCCGGTTGTCGCCCTTGGTGGTGAACCAGAGCGTGTCGTCGGCGTACCAGCAGCCTTCGCCGCCGTTGAAGGTCTTGGCGCCGGAGACCTGGCTGCGGGTCGCCGTCGGCGAACCGTCCGGATCGGGCACGGTGGCCCAGCTGAACGACCCGGAGGTCGCGCTGCCGGCCACCAGCACCTCGAGGATGCCGGTGGACAGGTTGCCCCAGGTGACGGGCACGAAGCGGTAAAGCTTGCCGTTGGTCTCGTCCTCGGTGAGGTAGATGACCTGGCGCACCGGGTCGGCGGCGGCCGCCTCGTGCTTGAAGCGTCCCATCGCGGGCCGGACCACCGCCGTGCCACCGAGCGGATACGTCTCCCACACCCGGCCGAGGCTCACCTCCTCGCACGACAGCCACGTGTTCCACGGGGTCTTGCCGCCCGCGCAGTTGTTGTTCGTACCGGACAGGATGCGCGAGGCGCCGACGATGGCGCCGGTCGCGTCGAACAGGATGCGTGACGCGCCGCCGCCTGAGCCAGCGCTTACCTCCGAATTGGACACGTACACCCAACCGGACCCGTTCGCGTACACCGCGCCACCGTCCGGGGCGTCGTGCCACACGTACGAGGTGCCGCCGACAGCCTGGCGGGAGCGGGCAACGATCTGGCTGGTGAACCCGGCCGGCAGCTGGATACCGTGCGCGTTGGCCGGCTGCAGTGGGCCGTACGGGCCGGCCGCGTTCTGTGCGGGTGCCGCGTACGCCGCGGACCACGAGGTGAAGGGCAAGGCCACGGCGCCCGCCCCGACGACGGTGGCTCGTAGCATGGAACGCCGATCCATCGGACCTCCTTCGATGGCAGGACGTTCCCAGAACATAACGATGCGTGATGGCCGGCAGTCTGTTAGCGGGTGAACACTCGTTTGCCGCTTCGAAACCGGCATGATCGGCTGGTGGCACTCACCGCAGCACGCACCGTCGTGCGCCGGACCGAACGCTGGTTCGTCCGGCGCGGCACCCCCACGATGATCGAGGGGTACGCGTTCGGGACGCACATCCTGCCCCGCATGCTGCCGGCGCTTGCCGTCGTGGCGGTCGCCAGCCTGGCCTGGCTCCTTCCGCTTCGCGCCGCCGGCCGGTCTCGCTGGCTGCTGCTCGCCGCGATCGTGGTGGCCGTGCTGGTGGTCCGGTTCCTGATCGGCCGGTTCGTCCGGCGGCTGCCCCGGTTTCCTCGCACCGCCACCGTCCCCATCCTCGTGGCGTACGCGATCATGCCGCTGGCGGTACCGCTGCTGCAGCTGGCGGTCGACGACCACATCACGCCTCCGGGCGGCAACGTGGTCGGCTTCCTCGGCTTCGTCATCTTCTTCGCCGGCGCGTTCGCAGCGACGCTGCTCGCGACCACCTACGGCCTGGGCGCCTTGCTGCGGCGAGCGATCGGGCACGCCTTTGTGGACCTGAGCAACAGCGTGCGACTGTTCGGGCGGGCGCTGCCGGCGTTGCTCTTCGTGACCACGTTCCTGTTCTTCACCGGCGAGCTGTGGCAGGCCATGAACCGCCTCGACTGGTGGCGGCTCGCGCTCGTGGTGGGTCTGTTCGCGGCGGTGACCATCCTGGCGGCGGCCGCCCGGCTGCGCGACGAGATCGGTCGTGTCGAGCAGGATCTCAGCGTGCCCCGGCTGACCGCCGCCTGCGCGCGCACCCCCCTCGCTGACCTGCCGGTCGACGACATCGCACCCGGCGGCTCCGTCGAGGCCGTGCCGCTGAACGGACGGCAGGTTCGCAACCTGTTGCTGATGCTCGCGACCCGCCAGCTCGTGCAGGCGGCGGTCGTCGGGCTCGCGCTGTTCGTGGTCTTCTTCGTGCTGGGCCTGCTCGTGGTGACACCAGAGACGGCCGAGCAGTGGATCGGTGAGGAGCCCGCGCGCTCGGTGCTACTGCCCGCGGTGCCGGTCGCCCTGCTGCGCAACGCCACGCTGCTGGCCGGCTTCGGCAGCATGTACTTCGCGGTCACGTCGATGAGCGACGCCGAACACCGGCGCCAGTTCTTCGCACCCGTCATCGACGAGGTCGAACGCACCCTCGCCGTCCGCGCGGTGTATTTGACGGTGCGCGACCGCGTCCTGACCCGGTAGGCGTGCTGCCTCTAGGTAATTTGGGGGAAGGCACGCTCCAGATAGGAGCGCAGGGTGCCGGCTCGAAGGTCGGCAAGCAGGTCCGAGGGAAGCAGCGGCGCGTACGTCGCGTCGTGGGCGGCCAGGATGTCGAGGACGCCGAGCGCGAGGCGCCCGGCGGCGGCGTACACCTGCGCCGCCGTGGTCGGCCCCGCGGTCAGCCCCAGGCACGCGGTCAGGTCTTGGCTGTACCCGGCGGGAACCACCGCCATCTCGATGGCCGCCCGCAGCGCGGCGCGGCGGCTGTGTACCGGGGCGATCTGGTTGACCGGGTACAGCAGCGCTGGACAGGACCGGGCGAGATCCTGTGCAGCCAGACGCACCCCCAGCTCGTCGCGGACCCGGTAGGCGTTGGCCACCTTGGCGGCGTCGCCGATGAGGTGGTCCAGTTCGGGCGCGCCCGCGGCGTGGCTCAGGAAGGGACGGTCCAGCCGATCCCGCCACTCCACGTCGGCGGACCAGCACAGCCGGGTCAGTTGGGTGGCGGCGTAGGCGGCGTCGTGGTCGGTGTCAGGGTGATGGACGCGCTCCGTGCGCTGTTCCACGAGGCGTCGTACGCGATCACCCAGACCTGATTGGGTATCGAGGCCGGCGCCACCACGGCCGACGTGACCGCGCCCGGCACCTTGGCCCGCACGCGCACCTCGTCGATGTTGAACGCGTGCACCACGTGGTACTCCACGATGCCCTCGTTGTCGGTGGCCGGTGCCCAGGTGATGACCGCGCTGCCACCCTCCATGCCGGTGATGGCCGGGGTGCCGGGCGCCGACGGCGGCACCGTGTCCTGCCCTGTGCGCGGCACGGTCGGCGGCTGCGGGAAGGTGACCCGTTGCCCGAGCGGCGACTGGTTGCCGGCCGCGTCGACGGCCCGCACTGAGAAGTGCAGCGTGTACCCGGTCGTGCCGCCGATCGGCAGCGTCACCGGAGCGTTGGTCGGCACCTGCCGCACCGGGTAAACCTCGTAGAACTGCGTTCCAAAGTAGACCCAGTACGACGTGACGCCGGTGTTGTCGGTCGACGCGGGCCAGGTGATCGTGGCGGTCGTCGGCGTGACCTCCAGCAGCTGCGGCACCCCGGGAGTTGACGGGGGCTGGGTGTCGCGCGCCGGCGGTATCGTGTCGACGCTGACGTCGTCGAACGTCGCGGCCGCGCGATCGGTGAACAGCGCGACAGGGCCGGCCGGTAGCGCGGCATCCGTGGCGGTGACCGTAGCTTCGCCGCCGGCACCGCTGACCGTCCCTTGCAACTGGTCGCCGTCCGCGCGGAGCCGCAGCGCGTACCACATGCCGGCGCGCACGTTCAGCGCGGTGGTGGCGAGCACGGTGCGCTGCCCGCCCCGGCTTCGGACCAGTTCGACCCGGTTGCTTGGGCGCAGCGCGAGCAGGTAGCCGGTGTCGCCCGCGCCGGCCCGCGCCACAATGCCCACGGCCGAGCGCCCGAAGCTGATCGAGGTCGGCTTGACCCGCGCAGCCACCGTGTATCCGGTCCAGGCGGCATCGCCCGCGCTGGCGCGGGCGTGCTCGACGACGGTGCCGGTCTGGCGCAGCACGCGCGTGCCGTCGCTGGAGAGCCCCCACCGCCCGCCCGCGAACAGCCACCCAGCGGTGTTGCCGTCCTCGAAGTCCTCGGTGAACACCACGCTCGCGGAAGCCGGCACCGCCGGTCCTCCAACAAGCACAACGCCGACGATCAACGCGGCAAGAATCCGGCGCACCATGCGCCTCACAATAGGCAGTGATATCGACGCCAAACAATGCCTGTTCGGTTGCTGTCGCATCCTGGCAGTACACTTCGTACCCGCGAGGGTGGTCCTTACGCCTGTGTTGGGACGCCAGAGACGCAGACGATCTCGACCTTCACCTGGTTCTTGGCCTTGAACCACACGCGCACCTTCGTCGCAGGGCCGGCGTCGACCTTCCGGACGGTCCACCCATCGGCGGGAGCCGTGCTCACGATGCGCGCGAGCGTGCCGGAGCACTCGGCCACCACGGAGCCGCCTTCTGAGGTGATCGTGCGCCGCTCGGCTGTGGGCTGGGCGGTCTCCTCGAGCGTCCTGGACGGCGACGGCCCGCTCGTGGCGCCGCCGCCATTTGGGGGGGGGCGGCCTCCTGGGGCCTCTGGGAGGGGGCGGCCCCCCTGGGGCCCCCCCCGCCCTCCGGGGGCGGCGGGCCGCCGGCCGTGGCGCCCGCACCGGGCCGGGTGGCGCCGTTCGTGCCGGGGATCGGCGAGGCGCCGGAGCGGGGTGCGCTCGGCGCTGAGTCGCCCGTGGCGTCCGGTTCCTGAGACGCGTCGCCGCCGGGGTGGGCGGTGGCCGATGTCTGGGTCCGCGCCTCCGCGCCGCGGCCATTGCCCGCCGGGTCCGCGAACGTGATCACGGCGACGATCGTGGTGATCAGGAGCGCCACGACCCCGGCCACGGCACCGAATCGCCACCGGCTTCCGCCGTTGCCGCGGCGGCCCCCGCCGCCACCTGCGCGTTGGTTGCTGCCCTGCGCGCCGACGTCTCGCTGGTTGGCGACCCCACGCGCCGGACCGCCCGCGTCCAGTCCTCCAGCGCCGCCGGCCGCGGCGCGCCTTTCGCGCTCGTCGGTGCTGAGGCCGCGCCCCCGTTCGTCCGTGCTGCCCTCGCCCGAGCCGCCATCCGACGGGCCGTCGCCGAAGCCCCCGGCTGGCCGGCCAGAGCCGGGCCGGCCGTCGCTGCGCTGGCCGGAGCCATACCCGCCCGCACCAGCCCCGTCCAAAGCCGCGCCATCAGCGCCCCCAGCGCCCGCGCCACCCGAGAAGCGCTGATTGCCACCGCGCCGAGCCGCGCCACGCTGGTTACCCGCCGCGCTAGGTCCGCCGGCGCCTGCCGCGCCTGAGCCGGCTCCACCTGCGCCCGCGCCGTCTGTGCCGGGTCCGCCGGCGCCTGCCGCGCCAAAGCCCGGTCCACCTGCGCCGTCCGCGCCAGGTCCGCCAACCCCAGCCGCGCCAGAGCGGGCTCCATTCGCGCCCGCGCTGTCCGTGCCGGGTCCGCCGCCGTCCGCCGGGCCGGAGCCGGCTCCACCTGCGCCTGAGCCGTCCGTGCCGGGTCCAAGACCAGCCCCGCTCGCGCGGCCAAGGCCGCCGCCAGTGCTGCCGGTGTCGCGGCGGTGGGCGCCGTGCCGGTCACCGCCGCCAGAAGCGGCGTCGGGCGGGAGCGGCGGGGGAGCGGTGCCGACACCAGCGCCGGGGAGGGGGATTCCGGCCGCTTCGGCCAGTACCGCCGCGACCTCGGCCGCCGTTGGCCGGTCGGTGGGCTCCTTGGCCAGGCATTGCTCGCACAGCTCGATGACGTGCCGGGGCACGCCCGGGACGGGCTGCATCGGCTCCGGCTGGACGTACACGTGCGCCTTGAGCATCTGCGTCGTGGTCTCGACGCGCCACGGCAACCGGCCGGTGAGCACCGCGTGCAGGAGCAGTCCGACGGCGTACACGTCGGAGGCGGGCATGACGTCGCCGCCCACGACGCGCTCGGGCGCCAGGTAGGCCGGGGTGCCGACCATGCGGCTGCTCTCGTCGAGGTCTTCCAGTGGCCCTGCCGCCGCCGCGATGCCGAAGTCGACGACCTTGGCACCGGAGGGCGCGAGTACAACGTTGGACGGCTTGATGTCGCGGTGCACCAGGCCTTCTTCGTGTGCCGCGGCGATGCCGCTGGCGACCTCGGCGCACACGCGCAGCGCCTCGGGCACCGGAAGCGGCCCGCCGGCGAGGCGTTTGCCCAGCGTGGGACCGCGCAGCAGCTCCATCACCACGAACGGCTCGGGCTCACCGTCGCCGCCGGTCGAGACGCCGTAGTCGTAGACGCTCGCCACGTGTGGGTGTGCCAGGCGGGCGGCGGCGCGCGCTTCGGCCTGGATACGCAACCGGGCACCGGGGTCGGTCGCAAGCGCCCCTGCCAGCACTTTTACCGCTACGTGCCGGCGCAATACCTCGTCGCTGGCGCGCCAAACGACCGACATGCCGCCCTGGCCGATCCGAGCCTCCAACCGGTATCGGCCATTCAACAGTTGCTGAGCCTCCACTCGCGACAGTCTGCCTTACGGGAGCCGCATTGTCTGCGCCCGATTCTCGCCAACCCGACAAACCCCCGCCTTACGCAGCACGAACTCCAATCGCTTGGAAACCGACGCACGGGGCAGGTCCACCAGCTCGTATCCGGCCTCGATATACGCCTGCGCCACCACCTCGTACGTCCGCACCGCCTCTGCCCAGCTCTGCCGCCGTTCCGTGTCGTTGCGGTAGATCTCCGGCCAGGGCGGAGCCACGAACACCCGCGTGCGGTACCGGAAGGCGGCAACCGCGGCGGTCACGTGCGCCGGCACCGGCTGCCCGATCAGCCGGTAGTACCCGGGCATCCCGGCCAGCGCGTGATCGAAGAACACCGGCTCGTCCCGCCGCACCGCCCATCGGTATGAGCGCAGGTCCCAGGTCAGCATCAGTTCGGCGAACAGCGCCGGGTCTTTCCAAGGCAGGGCCGGACCATCGATGGCGACCTGGTCCTGGATGATCGCGCGTCCTGCCTCGGGCGCGGTGGCGTACCCGGCCGCGCCCAGCGCCTCGATCAGCGTGGTCTTGCCGGCGCCGGGACCTCCGGCGATGACGATCAGGTTGTCTGACACAGGTTCCTTCCGCAAAACAGCCCGATTTCCTGCTGTCGAGAGTGGACGGTGCGGCGTTCGGCGCCGCGTCGCCGGTGTCGCGGCCTAGGAACGTGATCAGGGCGTCCTTCAAGTCACTCTAGCGACTTGAAGGACGC
>NZ_JAIBNX010000009.1:0-46910 GCF_026130045.1 Micromonospora sp. CPCC 205371 | reverse complement strand
GGCGGGGGGGCGAAGCACCCCCCTAATCAGGAGGGGGTTGGGTTAGCTGGTGGGGAAGTTGTCCGGAGTCATGATGCGGCTGCGGATGAACTGGCCCGATGCCTTGAGCACGCCGGTGCCGGTGTAGTTGCTGCCGGAGCAGGTGCCGGGCAGCAGCGCGGCGCTGCTCTCACTGTGGTCGGAGAACGTCCAGTTCGCGTAACTGATCTTCAGTGAGTCGAGCAGGTTGAGCCACGTCGTGCTGCTGGCCTGGTCGAACGGCCCGTTGCCGGTGTAGTCGACGGTGCCGAACTCGGTGACGAACAGCGGGATGCGGCTCGCCGCCCGGCTGACCGCGTCCCGGTAGTTGCCCTGGTGCGAAGCGGCGTAGAAGTGGAACGCGTACATGACGTTCTGGGCGTTGACCGGGTTGTTGATGACCTCGGTCTCGTTGGAGCCCTCGGAGACGCCCAGCGACGACCAGCCGCGGGTGCCGACGATGACGATGCCGTCCGGGTCGTTGCCGCGGATCACCGGGATGACCTGCTCGGCGTAGCTCTTGATGGACTGCCAGCTGACGCCGTTGGGCTCGTTGGCGATCTCGTAGATCACGTTGTTCTTGTTCGCGTGCCGGGCGGACACGGCGGCGAAGAACGTCTTGGCTCGCTCCAGGTTGTAGTTGGGGTCACCCGGCGTGAGGATGTGGAAGTCGATCAGCGCGTACATGCCCCGCGCGGTCGCCATGTCGACCAGGTTGTTGACCTGGTTGGTGAACGCGGTCGGGTTTGTCTCGTACCCCTGCTCCTGCACGTACATCGAGACGCGGAACAGATCGGCCTTCCAGTCGTTGGCCAGCGCGTCGAGCGAGTTGTTGTTGTAGCAGCTGCCGAACCACTGGATGCCGTGCGTGCTCATGCCGCGCAGCTGGATCGGCCGGTTGTACTGGTTGCACAGGTTGACACCGCACACCCGCAGCTGGCCGTTGATCGCGACCGGCGTGGTGCCGGTGGGCGGGGGAGGCGTGGTCGCCGCGGGCGTGGTGGCCGCGGGCGTGGTGGGTGGCGGCGCCCCCGTCGTGGGGTTCGTAACCCCGCCCGTGCAGGCGACACCATTCAGGGTGAAGGGTGCGGGCGTCGGGTTGCTGCCGCTCCACGAGCCGGTGAAGCCGATGCTCGCCGACGCGTTGGTCGCGAGGTTGCCATTCCAGCCGACGTTGGTGGCGGTCACGTTGGCACCGGACTGGCTCCACGTCGCGTTCCACCCCTGGGTGAGCCGCTGCGCGGAGTTCGGGAACGCGAAGCCCAGCGACCAGCTGCTGATGGCGTCGCCCAGGTTGGTGATCTGCACGTTGGCCTGGAAGCCGCCCTGCCACTGGCTGGCGATGGTGTACTGGACCCGGCATCCCTCGGCGGCGGCGAACGCCTGCGGCAGGACGGGCGCCGCGGAGCCGATGGCCACCGCGCCGGCCGCGAGGATGGCGGCGGCGGAGCGTCTCATGAACCCTCCTGTATCGATGTCTATGATTGGGAGCGCTCCCAGACTCCCTGGTCGATCGTCCTTTGTCAAGAAAACGGTTGGCACCCTCGAACGGTTCATGGGTACGGTTGCGGACGATGTGATTCCTTGACGCCATCCGCGCCCGCGGCCGAGGCACTGCCCGGCGGGCGGAGACTCTCTTCTCCGACGGTGGTGTCGCATGCCCGCATCCGCTCTGCTCGCCCATGACCTCGTCCGCACGCTCGGCACCCGCCGGGTGCTCGACGGCGTCTCCCTCACCGCCGCGCCCGGCCATCGCATCGGCCTGATCGGCGAGAACGGCACCGGCAAGACCACGCTGCTCCGGCTGCTCGCCGGTGCGGACGAGCCCGACGCAGGCCACGTCGTGCGCCCGGCCAGCCTAGGCATCCTCCACCAAGAGGTGCCGTTCGCGCCGCACGCCACGGTGCAAGACGTGGTCGACGACGCGCTGCGCGAGACGCGCGACGACCTCGCCGCGCTCGACCGGCTCAGCGCCGCGCTCGCCGTCACCCCCACGGATGAACTGCTGGCGGAGTACGGCGAGCGGCTCGACCGTGCACAAGAGACGGAGGCGTGGGACGCCGACCGCCGCGCCGAAATCGTCCTCGCTGGACTGGACCTTGCCACCATCGCCGCCGACCGCCCACTGGGGACACTCTCAGGTGGACAGCGGGGCCGGCTCGCGCTCGCCGCACTGCTGATCCGGCGCCCCAGCGCGCTGCTGCTCGACGAGCCCACCAACCACCTCGACGACGACGCGGCCGCGTTCCTGGAGGAGCATCTGCGCGCGCTGCCCGGCGTGGTCGTGCTCGCCAGCCACGACCGGGCGTTCCTCGACGCCGTGTGCACCGACCTGATCGACCTCGACCCGGCCGTCGACGGGCCCACCCGCTACGGCGGCAACTACACCGCGTACCAGGAACAGAAGCGCGCGGAACGGGAGCGCTGGCAGCGACGGTACGAGGAAGAACAAGACGAACTCGCGGCGCTGCGCCGCGCGGTGGCGGTGACCGCCCACCGCGTCGCGCCGGGTCGCCCGCGGCGCGACAACGAGAAGATGGGGTACGACTACAAGGGCGGCCGGGTGCAGAGCCAGATCTCCCGGCGGGTCCGCAACGCCGCCCGCCGCCTGGAAGAGCTGGAGAAAACCCAGGTGCGCAAGCCGCCGGAGCCGCTGCGCTTCCAGGCCGGCGCCGTCGCCAGCACGGCCGCCGCCGATGGGCTCCTGGTGTCGTTGCGCGAGATTCGGGTACCCGGGCGGCTCGCCCTCGACCACCTCGACGTGTCCGTCACCGACCGGCTTGTCGTGACCGGCCCCAACGGGTCCGGCAAGTCGACGCTGCTCGCGGTGCTGGCCGGCCGGCTGGCCGCCACCGGTCAGGTGAACCGCCGGCGCGGGTTGAAGGTCGACCTGCTGACGCAGGACACGACCTTCGAGCGCCCGGACCACACCGCCCGCCAGATATACGAACGCGCCGTCGGGGTCCAGCGTGCCGATCTGGTACCGCTAGCGTCGCTCGGCCTAGTCGCGCCGCGTGACCTGGGACGGCCGGTCGGCGAGCTGTCGGTCGGCCAGCGACGGCGGCTGGCCCTGGCGATGCTGGTGGCGGACCCGCCGGAGCTGTTGCTGCTCGACGAGCCCACCAACCACCTCTCGCCGCGACTGTGCGACGAACTAGAGGACGCCCTCGGCACCGGGCCGGGTGCGGTCGTGGTGGCCAGCCACGACCGCTGGTTGCGCGCCCGCTGGCCCGGGCGGCAGCTCAGGCTGCCTGATCGTCCAGGAACGCCAGCGTGAGCGCCGTGAACAGGGGCGAGTCGGCCAGGTTGTAGTGCGTGGTGCCGGGCACGATCGCCAGCGCGTGACCGCCCTTGGGCCGGCCCTCGCCCATCCAGCCACCATCGCGTACGCCGCCGTCGAGCAGCTTGAAGACCTCGACGTAGTGGCTCGGCGGCGCCATGTCGGCGTCGGCGGCCATGATCAGCGTCGGTACCTGGAGCCCACGCACCTCTTCGGTCAAGTCGAAGTCCTGCGCCATGAGGTCACCGAGCTTCTGCAGCAGTTGCGGGAAGTCTTCCGGCCGGGGCGCGACCCGCTCGTAGAGCTGGTACATGGGGGTTTCCTTCATGAACTCCGCGGCCGCGGCGTTGACCTGGCCCTGCTGGGCCAGCATCTCCGGGTAGATCGCGTCGCGCCGGATGTTCGCCGAGGCGGAGACCACCTTGCCGACCTTCTCCGGGTACTTGATCGCCGTGCGGAGCGCGACGCCGCCGCCCAGCGAGTAGCCGACCAGGTCGGGCCGGTCGAGGCCCAGGTGGTCGATCAGCGCGGCGATGTCGTCGGCCATCAGGTTGGGGTCGATCGGCCGGTCGATATCGCCGGTGCGGCCGTGGCCCTGCATGTCGGGGACGATGACCTGGTGCTTCTCGGCAAGCGCGGGGATGGTCGGCCCGAACGCCTCGCCGGACATCAGCCCGCCGTGCAGCAGGATCAGCGGCCGGCCCTCGCCGTGGGTCTCGTAGTACATGTTGAGGCCGTTGACCTGCGCGTAGTTGCCGGTGGTGCTCATCGTGGATGCTCCTTGCGTCCTCGTCGTTTGGGTTACGCCGGGTAAGACGACCGTCCCGCCCCAAACTAATCGGCCCGCCTCCCCGAGCCCCGCGCCCTCCCGGCGCGCCTGTGGCGCGCCCTCTCCCCGCCGCGCCTGCCGCGCGCCCTCTCCGCCCGCCGATCAAGGGCGAATGCACGTGGTTTGATCTCTTTTCCGCGTGCGTTTGCCCTTGATCGATGAGACCTTCCTTGATCGCCGCGTCACGCGGAAGGCCCGTGCGTGCAGGGCCGCGCCACGCGGAGGGACTTCTGGCTCGCGCCGATGATGCTGAACCGGGTGGGGTCGGGGCCGGCACGGATCAGCCAGAGCTACGACGCCCGTGACGCGGCCGCCATGTTCGCCGGGCGGCGCCCTCCGCTCGAGCTACTCGTCGCGTGGTTCCGGGTGGCGGTCGCGTAGGCGGCGGGCCGCCAGCCAGGCCCGGACGCCGAGCACGCCGACGGCGGTGCCGATGGCCAGCGACGCCGCGATGAGCAGCGCGTGCACCCACAGGAAGCTCGTCGGCGTCCCGTCGCCGACCCGCCCGGTGGACCAGGAGCGGCCGTCCTTCCAGATCGCCACCGCGAACCGTGGCCAGATCACCCACGTCCACACGCCGACGCCGGTCAGGAAGGCGGCCCAGCCGCGCGAGATCCTCATACCGCCTACTTGATGTTCTTCAGCTGGTACCCGGCCTTCGGGCACTCGATCTTCAGGATGGCCTCACCGGACGCGGTGAGCTGCTCCATCGTGTCGAACTCTGCGAACGAGGTGAACTTCGTGGCCTTCGCGGCCGCCTCGGAGAGGCTGGTCAGGGCGGTCTTGAGCGCCGGGTCAGCCACCTTGCTCGCCGTGTCCGCGAAGGTGGCCGCGGTACTGGTGAAGACCGGCTGGAGCGCGTCGAGTGCCTTCCTGACGCCGGCCATGTCGCCCCGCCGCTCTGCGGCGTACCCGGCCTGCACGTCCGCCTGCGCGCTCTCGCTGAGCGGGTACGAGAGATCCGTCATCTCGCACGCCTGCGCCGCCGTGTACGCGCCTTCGGGGTTGTCGCCGCCCTCGAACTCCCCGCCCGCGTACGTGGCCGGGCCGCTCGGTGCGACGGTTGCGGTCGCGCTCGGGGAGGCCGCCGGCGTTGCCGCCGTGTCGTCGGTCCCGCCGCAGGCGCTGACCGAGACAAGGGTGACGAGGGCGAGGACGAGGGTGCGTCGCATGTGACTCTTTTCGGCGTGAAGATGCCCGCTGGGCAGCGCCCCGAGGGGCGGGGCGCCACCCGACTGTAGATCTTCAAGACCGCCGCGCCGCGAGGCGGGTGCGGGGCTTGAACACCGAGAGTACGAAAGCGATCATCAGGAGGGTCGGCGCGACGATCACCGGGGGCAGCAGGCCGCTGGGCACCTCGCTCACGCTGCCGGTCACCAGGTCGCGGCCGATCCGTGCCGCTTCGTCGACGCCGGGCCGCAGCGACATCGCGATCAGGAACGACATCAGCAGGTTGGCCGCCAGCTTGACGGCGACCCACCAGTACCGCACGAGGCCGTACTTGCTGCCGAGTCCCAGTACGACACCCGTCGCGAGGGTGGCGACGCTCGCGGCGAACATCGGCCAGATCGCGAACATCCGCACCGCCTGCAAAGCCGTGCCAGCGGTCTGCGGGTCGTCGGTGAGGATCGCGGTCAGCACGAGCACACCGAGCGCGATGTCGACCCCGAACCACAGTGCGGCCGCGACGATGTGTCCCAGCAGAAACCATTTGCGGGCGCGCCCGCCAAGCCGGATTTCCATGCCGTCCATGCTTCGGCGGGCCGGCTCCGCGGTCGTCCGTAACCGCACTCATCTTGGCCTACGCCCGGCAGCGTACGAGCGGCTAGGGCAGTACGTCGTGGAGCAGGGCAACGATGCGAGCGGCGAGCGCACCGGTGGGGTCCAGATCGGGCCGGAAGTCGGCGACGCTGGCGCCGAGCAGGCGCGGGGACCGCGCCAGCGGAGCGAGAAGGGCCGCCAGGTCGTCCCAGCCGGGGCCGCCGGGCTGCGGGTACGTGACCGCGGGCAGGGCCTCGGGGTCGAGCACGTCCAGGCCGCCGTGCACCCACGCGGGGTGCGCCGCGACCCAGTTCGCGGCCCGTCCGCCGGCGCCGGCCGGGTCGCGCCGCACGACGTCGGCGTCGAGCGCTTTCAGGGCGGCGGGCACCCGGGCGAGCTCCGCGGCCGAGTCGGGGTCGAGATCGCGGGTGCGGTGTCCGATCAGGACGGCAAGCTCCGCCGGTACCGCTGGCGTGTCGCCCGTCAACGCGACCAGGGGAGCGGGACCGTCGCCCGTCAGCGCGGCCAGGTCGAGGTCGGCTGTTTCGCCGGTACTGGAAGCCAGCGCATCGACGTAATCCGGGTGACCGTCCACAAACCACAGACCAACGTGGTCTGACCGGCGGCGCAGTGCCGGCAGGATGCCGAGCAGGATGCTGCAGTCACCGCCGACCACGAGCGGCCGCCGCCCGGGGTAGTCCCGTAGCCCCGCGGCGAACGCCTCACCGAGCGCCTCGGCGGCCCGCACCGTCTCCGGCAGCGCCAGCACCCCGGTATCCGGGTCGCGGTGCCGGCTGTCGATGACCGTGTCGGCGTCGCCGAGGTCGTGGGCGACCAGTGTGGACAGTCCAGCGTCGCGCAGCGCCGCCGGTGCCGCCTGCTCGCCCCGGCCGGTGCCGGAGCAGTCCCACGGCGCACCGAGCAGGAACCATCCCGCCGGGTTCATCGTGGACCCCCCGTCAGGGTGGCGTCGAGGATCGCCGGTGTGGCGGCGAGCGTGTCGAGCAGGTCGGCACGGAACCGCCGGATCGCGCTCTCCATCGCCCGCGCCGCCGCGGCGGGGTCGCCGAGTCGCAGCGCGCCGACGATCGTGAGGTGCTCGTCGTGTACCCGCAGGCCGTCCGCCACGATGCCGGTGTGCAGGGCCACGACGAGGGCGCGTTCGCTCTCGTCGAGAAGGCGTTCGACGAGTGCCGCCAGCCGCCGGTTGCCGGCCGCCTCCGCGATCGTCACGTGCACCTGCCGGTTGGCGGCCAGAAACCGGTCGACCGCGTCCGGATCGTCGACGTCGACCGGGGCGGCGATCGTGTCGACCAGGCGCTCCAGGGCGACGGTGTCGACGCGACCGGTGGCAGCCGCCGCGCCACCGGGCTCGACGAGCAGGCGCAGGTCGTACACCTCACGCACATCACGAAGGGTGAGTGGCGCGACGACGTGGCCGCGTCGGGGTTCCGCGTGCACGAGTCCCTCACCGCGCAGGCGGGCGAGCGCCGCGCGTACCGCGGCCTTGCTGAGCCCGAAGCGATCGGTGAGCTGCTGCTCGGACATCGCGGACGACGGCGGCAGCTCCGCGCGGATGATCGCGCGGCGCAGCCGCTCGGTCGCCGCGGCGGTCGCGGTCGGAGTGGTCACGGGGCTCAGTCTATTGACAGATCTAGCCTATTGACAGGTCAAAACAGTGGTGCTGACATGTCAGGATGGAACACCTCATCCGGTACGGCGGGGAGTTCTCCCGCGAGCTGATCGCGCGCGCCGACGGTGCCTGGCTTACCACAGAAGGCGGTCGGCGCATCCTCGACTTCACGTCCGGGCAGATGTGCGCCACCCTCGGCCACGGCCACCCGGCGATCATCAAGGCGCTCACCGAGGCCAGCGGGCGGGTGGTGCACCTGTTCAGCGGGTTCCTCTCCCGGGACGTCACCGAACTCGCCCGGGAACTGATGGCGACACTGCCGCCGCCCCTCGCACGGGCGATGTTCCTGTCGACCGGCGGAGAGGCCAACGAGGCGGCGCTGCGCCTGGCGAAACTGCACACCGGCGGGCACGAGGTGCTGGCGTTCGCCGGCTCGTGGCACGGCATGACCGCGGGCGCCTCGTCGAGCACCTACAGCGCGGGGCGGCGCGGGTACGGCCCGGGCATGCCGGGCGCGATGGTGCTGCCGACGCCCAACGCGTACCGCTGCCCGATCCGCCACTGCCGCGACCGCTGCGACTTCAGCTGCCTCGACGTCGGCATGCCCCCCGCCGCCGTGCAACGGGCCGGGCCGCCCGCCGCGGTCATCGCTGAGCCGATCCTCAGCGCCGGCGGCATCGTGCCGCTGCCGCCGGGTTATCTGGCCAGGCTGAAAGCGGCGTGCGAGGCCCGCGGCATGCTGCTGATCGTCGACGAGGCGCAGACCGCGCTGGGCCGGGTCGGCGCGATGTACGCGTTCGCGGAGCACGAGGTCGTCCCCGACGTCCTGACGCTGTCGAAGACCCTCGGTGGCGGGCTACCGTTGTCGGCCACCGTGACCAGCGCGGCGATCGAGGAAGACGCCGTCGCCAAAGGCTTCCTGCACTTCACGTCGCACGTTTCCGACCCGCTGCCAGCGGCCGTCGGCCGGGCGGTGCTCCAGACCGTACTCGGCGACGACCTGTCCGCGCGGGCAGCGCTGCTGGGTCGGCGGCTGCGGGATGGCCTGCTGGAGCTGCAACGCCGCCACGAGGCGGTGGGAGACGTGCGCGGCCAGGGCCTGCTGCTGGGCGTGGATCTGGTGACGGATCGGGAGACCCGCGAGCCCGCGCCGGAGTACTCGACCGCGGTGACCGAACGCTGCCTGAGCCTGGGCCTGAACGTCAACATCGTGAAGTTCCCCGGCTTCGGCAGCGTCCTCCGCATAGCCCCACCCTTGACCGTGATGCCCGACGAGATCGACCTGGCCTTGGAGCTCCTGGACCGCGCCCTAACCGACACCCCCGGGGGTGATCAGGGCGGGAATTCGGAGGCGTAGGCCGGTGGGGCCTTCGGGAGGCCGCGTTGGGCCAGCAGCAGGGCGCCGTCCGCCGCTTGGCCATGGGGGGCGGCCAGGCGGGCGTCGGGTGCGCGGCGCGTGAGTTCGGTGCGAAACGGGTCCAGGAGTAGTGGGCCGGCGTCGAAAAGGCGGCCGCCCCAGGAGAACTCCGGTGGCAGGCCGCGTCCCGCCGCGTATGCCGCCTCCGCCAGATGCGCGCCCGCCCGCCGCCAGATGTCGCGCGCTACCGCGTCGCCCTCGTGCGCCGCGGCTGCCACGTCGGGGGCGAACGCGCCCAACTCGTGTGCGGGCGACGCTCCGCCGTACACGGCGTGTAGCGCTGCCTCTGCGTCGCCGAAGCGGTCCGCCAGCCTCGCGTACAGCTCGCGGGAGCCGCCTTCGCGCCCGTCGTGGTGGCGCAGTGCCGCCCGCAGGCCCTCGGCACCGATCCACGCGCCGCTGCCGTCGTCGCCGAGCAGGTGTCCCCAGCCGTCGGCGCGGTGCCAGGTTCCCTCGTGGTCGGTGCCGAGCACGATGACGCCGGTGCCGGCGGCCACCACGACGCCGGCCCCGCCCCGCAGGGCACCGAGGTGGGTCGTGAGGGCGTCGCTGGCCACGATGACGGTGCCGGTGGTGACGCGTCGGTGCAGGTAGGCGGCCAGTTCGGCGGGGCTCTCCAGCAGCCCCGGCATGCCGGTAAGGCCGACGGCTACGCGGGAGGCGCGCACCGGAGAGTCCAGCGTGGACAGAAGGTCGGCGATGCGCGCCGCCAAAGCCGCGGAGTCGATCTTGCCGGCCGTCCGGGGGACGGGGCCCCGGGCGCGGGCCGCCGCGGGCGCCCCGGCCAGCACGGCACGTACCCGGATGCCGGTGCCGCCGACGTCGACACCGATGTGCGTGTCAGCGGCCATCGGGGGCACCCAGCAGCGACAGCGCCGCGCGGACGCTGCCGCCCTCGCGCAACGCGTCACGGCACGCGTTGGCCTGCCTGCCGGACAGCGCGTGCAGCACCGCGACCGGCACCTCGCCGCCCGCTTCCGACAGCGCCGCCGCCGACAGGGCGTCGTCGAGTCCGGTGGCCATGGCGACGATCGTGACCGCGCGCGCGTCCAGCTTTTCGTTGCTGGTGACGAGGTTGACCATCAGGTTCGAGTACGTGCGGCCTGAGCGCACCATCAGGGCCGTCGAGAACGCGTTGAGCAGTACCTTCGTCGCCGTGCCCGCCTTGAGTCGGGTGGAGCCGGTCACCGCCTCCGGGCCGGTTGCCGCCACGACGGTGATGTCGGCGGCCAGCGGTGAACCGCCGTCGCAGGTGAGCAACACGGTCAACGCGCCAGCCGAGCGGGCCCGATCGAGCGCCCCGGCGACGTATTGGGTGGTGCCCGAGGCGGTGACACCGACCGCCACATCGTGTGATGTCAGCACGCTGGCGTCGTCGTACGCCAAGCCGTAGGCGTCTTCGTGGTCGAGCGACGGGTCGACGAGCGCTGCCGCGCCGCCGGGGAAGTGCGTGGTGAACAGGCCGGGCGGCACCCCGAAGGTGGGCGTCACCTCGGTCGCGTCGAGCACGGCGAGGCGGCCGGACGCGCCCGCGCCGAAGTAGTGGACGCGCCCGCCCTTGGCGAGGCGGCCCAGTGCGTGGTCGACGGCCTCGGCAAGCCTGGGTGCCGCCTCGTGCGCCGCTCTGATGGCCGCGGTGTCCTCGGTGAGCAGCGCCGACACGACGCGGCCTGTCGGCCATAGGTCGATGTCGACGGTGCGCGGGTTGCGCTGTTCGGTCGAGCGGGTGAGGGGCGGCACGGAGGGGTCCTTCCTAGAGGGCGAGGAATTCGTCGCCGTAACGGTCGAGCACGCGGGCGGCGACGGCGCGAACGTCGCCACTATCGGCGCCGGGAGCGGGCCCGTGAGCGATGAAGTCTGCCGCCAGCTCGCTGAGGGCGGCGTCGAGTGTGGACTGTGCGGTCTCCCGCCCGCCGGGTTCGAGTGCCTGGGGCAGGTGCCGGACGAACAGTTCCCAGCGTCGTTTGTGGTACCCGCGCACGAGCCCGCTCCAGAGCCGCGCCGAGTAGTCGTGCAGCCGCTCGTTGTCAGCGGTGTTCCAGACCGTCAACATGCGGCGGGCGTTGTCTTCCAGTACCCGCTTGCCTTCCTCGTCTTCGGCCCACCTGCGCGCGGCGCCGACCCACGTCGAGAGCCGCAGCGTGGGCCGCGTCCCGACGAGGTCGTCCAGGTCGTCGAAGGGTGGGAGGAAGGCGTCCCAGCGGCCGAAGCGGTGGTCGATGACCCGCAGGAGCAGCGCGGCGCACGCCAGCGCCAGGTCGTCGTCGGCAGCTCGGGACGGCGGCGTGTCGAGCAGCGCACGGCAGGCGGCGTGCAGGTCGGCTGGCCGGTAGAACAGCGCCTTCCGCACGTCGGCGTCGACCGGGGAGTCCAGCAGGCCGTAGTGCGGCCGGGCGACGGCCAGCGAGATGAACCGCTCCGGGAAGATCGCCGTGGCGTCGCCGTCCAGGACGGACACTCGCAGCGCCTGCCACGCCTCGTCGACGGTGGGCGCCGTCAGGCCGTAGCGCTGCCGTCCGAACTCGCGGACCCAGTCTTCCAGGGGCGGTTCGGCGGACCAGGCGCGGTCGGCGATCAGCTCGTAGAACGCCGGGGTGGTGTGGATCGCCTCCATCGTCAGGCCCAGCCCCACAGGCGGCCGGTCGGACGCGAGAGCGGCCTCGATGTTGCGGTCGGTGGCGCCGAGGTCGGCGACCGGTTCGGTGCGACCGCCGAAGTTGAGCAGGCCGTTCCACACCCACGGCCGCCCGCCATAACCGGCGAAGCGAGGCCACTGTGGATCGGCCTCACCCCAGAGGTCGAGGATGAGCAGGCGGTCGGCGGGAATGCCGTCGAGGAAGGCGAAGACCCGCTGCTTGGTCCAGTACTCGGACTGGTACGAGAACGGCCACGATTGCAGTACCCAGGTGGCATCCGGATCGGCGGCGCGCAACCCGTCCATGATGGCGCTTGCGACGGCGGCCGGGTATCCCGCGTCGCCGTCCACTTCGTCCGGTGGCATCTCGATGAACGGGTCGGCCGCGTACAGGTGGTCGGTGCCGAAGAGTTCCGCCTGAGCATCGGCGATGCCCTTACACAGAAGGCGGAACAGCGGGTCGGCCGGGTCGACGACCGTGGTCGGCATGCCCTGCCAGTACCGCGTCCGCCCGCCGAAGGACGCTGGCACGTGGCCGGTGAACGCGGGCAGTACGGGCCTCATGGCGAAGGACCGCTGTCGCGCGAGGATCTGCCGGGCCAGGTCGAGATGCTGGGGTATCCAGTTCGTCGGCAGCGGCCCGGCGAACGAGTCGAGGCACCCCAGGTACAGGAACGGCAGGTAGCCCGGCCCGCCCAAGAACTCCCGGATCTGCTCGTCTGTCATGCCCAGCCGCCCGTACGCGAGCGCCAGCGCCGCCTCGTGCCCGACCAGGTTGAGCGGCATCGTCACGCCGTGCAGCGCCATCCAGTCGATCTCGCGTTGCCACTCGTCCCAGCCCCAGTACGCGGTCGAGTAGCTGAACGTGCAGAAGTTCAGGTAGTAGAACTCGCGCACCCGCGCCCGCCCCGAGAAGGAGGCGTGCGGCAGGCGCGTCAAGGAAAAAGGCTCGAAGTCCCACGTGCCCCGTACGCCACATGCTTCCCGCAGGTACCGGTGGATGCCGACGCACGCGGACAGCGCGTCGCCCGCGGCGACCTCGAGCACGCCACCCCGGGCGCGCACTTGGAACGTCCGCGACTCGGGCAGCGCGGAGATACGCAGCTCAAGCAGGCCACCCGTGACGCGGGTCCAGAGGCCGGTCACGGCCGGTGCCCAGGGAGGTGTCATGGCGGCCATCCTATTACTTCCGTACGGTCCGTAAGTATGTTAGCGTCCCGATCATGGAACGCACCGTCGCGGTCGGCACCAAGTTCATGCTGGAGGTGAACGCCTCCGCGATCCTCACGCACCTGCGCTCCGCCGGCCGCGCCAGCGTCTCCGCGCTCGCCAAGCAGGCTGGGCTCTCCCGGCAGGCGGTGTCGCGTTCGCTGGCTGTGCTCGACTCGATGGGCCTCGTCGAGATCTCCGCACCCGACCGCGCCGCCACGCCGACCGGACGGCCGCCGCAGATGGTGCGTTTCCGCGCCGAGGCCGGCCACGTGCTCGGCGTCGACATGCAGCCCGGCCACGCCCGGATCGTGGTCGCCGACCTGGCCGGCGACATCACCGCCGAGGCTACGGTTTCGTTGCCCCGCAAGGGATTAGGCCGCGCGCTGACCACCGCCGTCGGGCGCGTGCTCGACGACGCCGGCCTGCGACCGGACGACATCTGGCACGTGTCGGCCGCCGCGCCCGGCATCGTGGACCCAGCAACCGGCCACTTCACGCTCAGCGTCAGCATGCCCGAGGTCGTCGGCGATACCATCCTCGCCGGCCTGAGGGGCGCTGTCGAAGCACCGGTCTATGTGGACAACGACGTCAAGCTCGCTACCACCGGTGAGCGCTGGCGCGGCACCCCGCACGCCGAGGACGCGCTGGTCTTCATCGACTGGGGCGAGCGCATCGGCGCCGGAATCGTCTTGCACGGCCAGCTTTTCCGAGGCGCCTCCAACGACGCCGGGGATATCGGTTACCTTGATCTATGCGCACCGGAAGCGTCCGAAGGGGACGAAGATTTAGGGCCGTTTGAGCGCTGGGTGGGCACGCGCGAGCTGCTGCGCCTCACCGGCCGGGCGGCCACGCTGCCCCAGCTGGCCGCCGCCGCCGGCCGCGGCGAAGACTGGGCGGTTTCTGCCATCGGTACCGTCGGTGCGCGCTTCGCCAAGGGCGTGGCCGCGATCCGGGCACTGCTCGACCCCGACGTGATCGTCATCGGCGGAGACATCACGCAGCTCGGCACCGGTCTGCTCGACGCGATCACGGATGCGCTGCGTGCGGAACAGCTCGCCCAGCCCCGGCTGGAGATTTCCGCCCTCGGCGCCGACGCGATCATCCATGGCGCCATACGCCATTCGCTGTCCTGGGTCGAACGCGAGCGGTTCGACGTTTCCGCCATCCGCCGGGTCTGACCACCGGCTCCCCACCCCCGACACCGCAAGGAGACATACATGCGAACCAAGCCATTGGCGGCGGTTCTCGCGCTCGCGTTGGCGCTAACCGCCTGTGCGGAGAGCGGCGGGGGCGAATCCGCCGCGCCCAGTGACGTCTCCAAGGAGCTGACCAAGGAGAACATCACGCTGAAGCTGGCGTACACCGACGACCCGCCCAGCAAGGCGCTCATCTCCGCGTTCGAGGCCGAGCACCCGAACATCAAGATTGACGCACAGCAGACGCCGTTCTCCGACTACGTCAAGTCCATCAAGCTCTCCATGGCCGCCGACACCCCGCCGGACATCGCCGAATACAACCCGGGTGCGATGCGGTCGCTGGTGCCCGCCGGGCTCATCTACGACCTGACCGCCTACGAGAAGCTGTACAGCTGGAACGACGGGTTCCCGGCGGCGAGCCTGGAGGTTCTGCGCTCGAACAAGGAGGCCAAGGAGTACGGCACCGGTGGGCTGTACGCGGTGCCGGGCGCGCTCTCGGTGCTCGGGGTGTACTACAACAAGCAGCTGGTGCAGGCGGCCGGCATCACAAAGCCACCGTCCACGCTGGACGAGTTCAGGGCCAACCTGGCGGCGGTGAAGGGCAAGGGCACGACACCGTTCAGCCTCGGCGGCCTGGAGGTTGGCGGATTCCAGCTCTGGAACGCGTTGACCAACTCGCTCGGCGACGAAACGCAGTACCGTGACTGGGTGTACGGCAAGCCGGGCTCCACGATCCAGACCGATGCCGCGAAGCAGGCCGCCCAGACCGTCGTCGACTGGGTGGGCGCGGGCTACATCCCGGCGTCCGCCAACGCCACGGCCGACGCTGACGCGCAGGCCAATTTCGTGGGAGGCAAGAGCGCATACCTCATCACCGGTAACTGGGCCGCCTCGGTCATCGAAAAGGGGATGGGTGACAACGTCGGCTTCTTCCTGTTGCCGCAGGCCAAGACCGGTGAGTCCACAGTGGCCTCCGGTGCGAGCGTCGCATTCTCCATCTCGTCGAAGACCAAGCACCCGAACGAGGCCGCCGCGTTCCTGGACTTCATGCGCTCGGCGAAGGCGGCGACCATCCAGTTCGACACCGGGTTCATGCCGGTCAACAGCGAGGCACCGATCCAGGCGAGCGGGCTCCGCGGCGACATCGCGGGCGAGTTCAAGAAGGTGGTCGGCGACAACGGCATCGTGCCGTTCCCCGACTTCGCCTCGCCCAACATGATCGACCGGCTGACCTCCGGCGTGCAGGGCCTTCTGAGCAAGCAGAGCACCCCCGACCAGTTCCTTACCTCACTTCAGGAGTCGTGGACTCAGTACCATGGCTGACACCGACACCGCGGTCCTGCCGGGGCGGACTCCTGTCCGTCCCGGCGGGACCTCGCCGGTGCGCGGCCGGCGCCGCCGGTCGCGCCGGCTGATCGCCCTCGCCTACATCGCGCCCGCCGCGCTCGTCTACATCGGCTTCGCGATCTGGCCGGCGATCCACACCGTGTACCTCTCGTTCCTGAGCTGGGACGGCATCCTCCCCGCGACCTGGGCGGGCCTCGACAACTACCGAGCGATCTTCACCGACTCGATGCTCGGGCCCTCGCTGTGGCACGCGATCGTCCTGATCCTGTTCTTCGCGGTAATCCCGTGCGCGCTCGGCCTGTTCATGACGGCTCTGCTGCAGGGCACGACCCGCGGCATGACCACGTTTCGGGTCATCTTCTTCCTGCCACAGGTGCTCCCGCTGGTCGCGGTCGGCATCACCTGGCGATGGCTGTACAACGACGAAGGCCTCGTCAACCAGGGGCTGCGCGCGGTCGGGCTGGACGGCGTCACCCGGGCGTGGCTCGGCGACTACAACCTCGCGCTGATCGCCCTCGGGTTCATCGGCACCTGGGCGATGAGCGGCCTGTGCATGGTGCTGTTCCTGGCCGGCGCCCAGAAGATCGACACGTCGCTGTACGAGGCGGTGGCTATCGACGGTGGCGGGCCGGTGCGGCGGTTCTTCGCGGTCACGCTGCCGGCCCTGCGCGGTGAGATCACCATCGCGAGCGTGATCACCACGATCGCCGCGCTCGCCAGCTTCGACCTGGTCTTCGTCACCACCAACGGCGGCCCGGCCAACCAGACGACCGTGCCGGGCCTGCTCGTGTACCGGCTGGCCTTCAACGAGAGCAACATCGGCGGCGCCGCCGCCCTCGCGGTCGTGCTGACACTGATCGTCATCGTGTTCGTCACCGCCATCCGCCGGCTGACCCGGGAGAAGCCGTGAACACCACCCGCACGGCGGCCACCGCGCGCTACCTCGTCCTCACGGGCATGGCGGTCGCTGTACTGCTGCCGTTCGTCAGCATCGTGCTGGCCGCCTTGCACCCGTCCGGCGCGCAGATCTCCGGGCTCAGCATCCCGGAGTCCTGGACGTGGTCGAACTTCGCCGACGCGTGGCGGGCGGCCAACTTCAGCAATCTTGTCAAGTCGAGCCTGATCATCGCGGCCGGTGTGGTGCCGCTGGCGCTCGTGCTGGCCACCCTCGCGGCGTACTCGCTGGCCACGCTCAACCCGCTCGGTGGCCGGGCGATCTCGGTCGGCTTCGTGCTGGGGCTGACGCTGCCCATCGAGCTCGTCGTGATCCCGCTCTACTTCGACCTGCGCCAGCTCGGGCTCACCAACTCGTACGTGGGCGTGATCCTCGCCGAGACGGCCCTGTTCATGCCGTTCGGGGTGTACTGGATGCAGACCCACTTCGCGTCGATCCCCGGCGAGCTCCTGGAGGCCGCGCGGGTCGACGGGGCGCGCAGCTTCACGATCCTGGCCCGGGTGCTCATGCCGATCTCGTGGCCGGCGATCACGACGCTGGGGCTGCTCTACTTCATGTGGTCGTGGAACCAGTTTCTGCTGGTCATCGTGCTCATGCAGAATCCCGACATGCGCACGGCGCCGAGCGGCCTGGGCTTTTTCGTCGGGCAGTACTCGACGAACATCCCGCTGCTGTCGGCGGCCAGCCTCATCGTGATCGGGCCGATCGTCGTGCTCTACTTGATCTTTCAGCGGAACTTCGTCAGCGGCATCACGCAGGGCGCGATCAAGGGCTGACGGTGCCGCGCACGGCCCAGGCGCGGGCGGTCAGGGTGATGCTGCCATCCGCATCCTTGGGCAGCCGGGTGGCCAGCAGCTCGCGCAGCGACCGGCGCTGGCGGTCGGTCAGCGACGCCACGTACGTGGGCGCGGGCCCCTGGCCACCCAGGAACGGCGTCCAGTAGTCGTCGAAGCTGCCGAACCGGCTCGGCACGTCGATCGGCTCCACCACCACGTCGCCCAGGCCGGCCTCGGTCCACAGGGCGTGCAGCGGCTCGGGGCGGCACAGCGGGAAGCGGCGCGCCTCGTCGAGCTCGGCGGCTGCCGGGTTGAGCAGCTTCGCCGCGTCCCAGAACTGGCGGATCATCGCCATGCCGCCGTCGTAGTCCCACACGTATCCGGCGACCACGCCACCCTGGGCGGCCACCCGGACCGACTCGGCCAGCGCGGCGCCCGGATCGGGCACGAAGTTCAGGGACAGGCCGCTGACCACCGCGTCCTGGCTGCCGTCGGACACCGGGAGCCGCTGGGCGTCACCCGTGTGCAACTCGACCCGCGGGTCGACGACGCGTCTACGCGCCTCGGCCAGGAACCCGTCGGACGGGTCGACGCCGACCACCCGCGCCGGGTTGGCCCCGGCGAGGATCGCCTCGGTCAGCGCCCCCGTGCCGCAGCCGACGTCGAGCCACCGGTGGCTGGGCGGCACGCCCAGCCACCGCACGAAGTCGCTCGCGACGAGCCGGCTCCACCGCCCGACGTAGGTTTCGTATGCGTCACCAATCGCCCACACATCGTGCACGCGCTGACCATACCTGTCGATGGGGTCGCGTGTGGGGCAGTCCGGCCGACTCTGCCGGTAAGTCTTAGTAGACCTCTACGCCATAGTGAGCGAGTGCCTCGTTGACCGGCTGGGCGTAGGTGATGCACACGCCTTCGGGGCCACCCGAGACCAGGCCGAGTGCGGCGTCCGCGTGGAAGACCGAGCCGCCACTGTCGCCACCGAGCGTGCACAGGTCGGTGCGGTCCAGCTCCCAGACGTAGTCGAGGTTGCCGTCTCCGTCCCAGTCGTAGTACCTGGCTTCCCAGTTCTTCTCCAGGACCTTGCCGCATAGGTAGCCGGTGCGCCACCCGCTGGAGCACACGACTTCGTTCTTGCGCGAGTCGCGCGAGTACACGATGTCGCGCACCGCGTCGCCGCTGTCGAGCCAGACGTTGCCAGGCTTGCTGAGGCCGGCATTGTTGTGCTTGATGAGCCCGAAGTCGTTGCCGGGGTAGTCGCCGCCCGCGTCGTAGCCGACGTACTCGCCATTCTTGTCGAACCAATCCCGCACGCCCACGGCCATCTTGGTGCAATGACCGGCGGTCAGGATGTAGAGCGAGTTGGGGTTGCTCTTCTTGCGGACGTTGAAGCCGACCGAGCACGACCCGTAGACGCTGCCCTTGTTCGGCGTGATGAACCGTCCACCCTGGATGAAGGGCTTGAGCTGGGCGTTGATCCGCTGGACCCGGACGGCGTCACCGTGTTGTCTGGCGATCGCGGTGAGCCGCTCGTAGTTGGCGGCCGTGACGGTGTTGTCCGCCTCGATGGTGACGCGGTTGCTCTCGGCCTCCACGCCCCACGCCACGCCGGCGAAGTCGGCCGTGGTGCGCACCTGGGCCTTGATGGTCTCCAGGTCCGCGTCGCTGTGGGTGACCAGCTTGGCGAGGCCACCCGCGTTCACCACGGCCTTCTGGGCGTCGGTGTCGGTGACCGCGACGACCATGCGACCGGTCTCGCGGTCGAGCCAGGTGCCGGCGGTGCGATCCGCCCCCAGCTTCTCGACGAGCGCGTCGGCGGCCACGGCGCTGATGCCGGCCGGCTGGGCGGCGGCGGGGGTGGACGGGACGGCGAGGGCTGCGGCGACCACGCCTGCGGCAACGGTGGTTACCGCTGCGCGACGCCACGAACGTGTTGTGTTCACGTTTTCCTTCCGGTAGGGGGCGGAAAACGTAGCACTGACAACCGGGTCCACAGTGAACAAGAGGTGACCACGAAGTGAAGGCATCCTCCGGAGAGGGATGCCTTCACTGAAGGTTTCCTACGAATCAGCAGGTGGAGTTGGTCTGCGTGATCAGGCCGAGCCGCCAGTGCAGCGTGTTGTAGTTGCCGCCCGCGTTGGGATCCAGGCCCTGATACAGGAACCGCAGGTTGCACGGGCTGATTTGCATGGTCTCCCCTGCGGGTTGCTGATATCGGTGTTCGTGGAGTACGCCGCGTTGTCACCGACCTGGAAGAACAGGTACCAGCGGTTGTGCTGGCGAAGAAGAACACGTGCGGCGCCGTCTTGTATCCGGTGCCGATCGCGGTCGTGTCCAGGTAGTGGTGCTGTGCCGACCCAGCCTGCGCGAAGTCGGTGAAGTTCATGTAGACCATGTTGTAGTTGCCGGCGCTGTTCACGGTGCTGGCGACCACGTGGTACCGGCCATTGTGGTACACGATCGACGGGTCCTTCACCGCGATGGCGCTGTGGCTGCCGTCGGGCTTGGGTGCGATGATCTGGGCGCTGGAGTTCCACCGGAAGCTGTTGGGCAGGCTGCCCGTTGGCGGCGGTGTCGTCGGCGGGGGAGTGGTGGGCGGCGGCGTGCTCGGTGGCGGTCCGCTCGTCGGCGGCGTCGTGGGCGTGGTCGTGCCGCCGTTGCAGGTGACGCCGTTGAGCGCGAAGCTGGTCGGCACCGGATTGCTGCCGTTCCAGGCCCCGTTGAAGCCGAAGGAGACGTTGGCGTTCGTGCCGATGCTGGCGTTGTACGACAGGTTTCTCGCGGTGACCTGGCTGCCGCTCTGCGAGCTGATGGCGTAGTTGACCGAGCAGCCGGCCGCCGCGGAGGCCTGTGTGGACAGTATGACGGCGCTGCCGGCCACGGCAAGCCCAGCCGTGGCTACTAGGGGGGTAGGGGCACCGGGAACGGTGCCCCTACCGGAGGTGCTCAGGCAACCGCGCAAGCCACCCCGTTGAGGGTGAACGAGGTCGGTCTGGCGGTGCTACCACCGTGCGTGGCCTGGAAGCCGATGTTCGTCGAGGCGTTCGGCGCGATGGTGCCGTTGTAGGACACGTTGCGCGCGGTCACCGCCCCGCTGTTCGGCGAGTAGGTGGCGTTCCAGCCGTTGGTGATCGTCTGTCCACTAGGGAGCGTGAAACCGAGCGTCCAGCCGTTGACCGCCGTGGTGCTGGTGTTCGTGATGGTGACGCTGGCGGTCAGGCCGGTGTTCCAGGCGTTGACCGTGTAACCGACCCGGCACGCGCCCGAGGTGGGCGGCGGCGTCGTGGGGCCAGGAGTTGTCGGTCCAGGCGTGGTCGGCCCAGGCGTCGTGGGCCCTGGAGTGGTCGGCCCGGGTGTGACGGTGCCGTCCAGGCCGAAGAACCGGATCACCTGTGCCGCGTCCACCGGCAGGTTGTGCGTGGTGCCCTGCATGCTGATCGCCTCGACCGGCGCCTGGCCGCCCGTGCCGCCGTACCGGGTGCGGGTGTAGTTGGACTGCGGGGTGTCCGTGAACGACGGGGTCTGGCTGAGCCCGTGCACGTTCGTCCACTGCTTGATCTGCTCGCCGAAGTTCGGGTAGCGCAGGGTGTCGTCGTTGGTGCCGTGCCAGATCTGCATCCGCGGGCGCGGGCCCGTGTAGCCGGGGTACGCGTTGCGGACCAGGTCACCCCACGCTTGCGGGGTGCGGATGATGGTCCCGTTGGCGCACTCGCTGTTCCACTCCGAGCCGTTGGTGGTGGCGAAACAGGCGAACGGTACGCCCGCGAAGGAGGCTCCCGCCTTGAACACGTCCGGGTACACGCCCAGCATGACGTTCGTCATCATCGCCCCGGAGGAGGTACCGGTGGCGTAGATGCGTGCCGGGTCGGCGTTGTACCGCTGCTGCACGTACGTGACCATCGACATGAGACCGACCGGGTCGCTGCCGCCACCGCGGCGCAGCGCCGATGCCGACGAAACGTCCCAGCACAGGCTGCTGCGGGTCACCGACGGATAGATCACGATGAAGCCGTACCGGTCGGCCTGCTGCGCGTACTGGGTGCCGGAGTAGAACGCTGGCCCCGAGCCGGAGCAGTAGTGGATGGCCAGCAGGATCGGCGGACGGGCCTGGACCTGGTCCGGCACGTACAGGTGCATGCGCAGGTTGGTGGGGTTCGTGCCGAAGCCGGTTACCTCGACCAGCGACGCCGCCGACGCCGGTGGTGCGAACGTCAATGCCGCGACGACCGCGATCGCCGCCGCCGCGAAACCGGCGCACAGCAGTTTCAACTTCGTTCTCATGAGGGGTGGGTCCTCCGAAACGTGGCACGTGGACGGAAGTGTGATCGCGGCGGCCCGTCGCCCGACCGTGTCCGGCTCTAGCGCGCGTGGACGCTGTCGACCGGGCTCACCGGAGCCCCTGCCGCGTGGCCGGGCAGACGGCCGCACAGCAGCAGATGAATCGACGGTTGTCCATCGGTACCGCAAGGATCTCAAAGGACCGGAACGATGGCAAGCAACCGTTCGAAACAGTTAGCTACATGGGGCCCCTAATAAGGGCCTCTACCTGCGAAGACGGCTCTGAAACGTTTCGGGGTCAGTTTCGGTGAGGCGGTGCCGTGCTGCCGCGTACAACCAGCGTGGTCGCCAGCTCGATGCGGGACTGCTCGTGCGCGTCGCCCGCCGCCAGCGACAGCACCAGCCGGGCCGCTGCCGCGCCCATCTCGTCGAACGGCTGCCGCACGGTGGTCATCGGCGGCCCGCACCAGCGAGTGCACTCCATGTCGTCGAAGCCGACCACGCTCAGGTCGTCGGGGATCGTGAGCCCGCGCTGGCGGGCCGCCTCGTAGACCCCGAGCGCCTGCAGGTCGTCACCGCACAGGATGGCGGTCGGCCGCTCGGGCAGGCTGAGCAGCTCGCGGCCCAGCTCGAAGCCGTCTTCGAAGAAGAACCGCCCGGTCCGCACGAGGCGCTCGTCGAGCGGTACGCCCGCGGTGTCCAGGACCGCTCGGGCCGCCTCCAAGCGGGCGCGGGCGCACAGGTACCGTGCCGGGCCGCTGATCACGGCGATGCGCCGGTGTCCCAACTCCAGCAAATGCCGGGTGGCAGCGACGCCACCGTTCCAGTTCGCCGCGCCGACCGACGGGGTGGTGTGCTGCGGCTCCCCGGTCGGATCGAGCGCCACCAGCGGGATGCGACCCGCCGCGAGCAGCGCGTGCTGCTCCACGGTGAAGGCCGAGTGCACGGCGATCACCCCAACGGGGCGGCGCGCCAGCAACTGCTCGGCCCACGAGCGCCCGGCCGACGCCCGGCCGACCACGTCGGTGAACCCGACCGCGAGCTCGTGCTCCCGGACGACCGCCTCCACACCGCGCATGATCGCGATGGCCAGGTGGCCCTCGAGCCCGTAGAAGACCACCTCGATAGCGGCCGACGGTGCGATCGTGCTCGGCCGGCGATATCCGTGCTCGCGCAGCAGCGCCTCGACCTGCCGGCGGGTCTCGATCGCCACCCCGGACCGGCCGTTGAGCACCCGGGAAACGGTGGGCGCCGACACGCCCGCGAGCCGGGCAATCGCGGCGACCGTCAACTCGCCCCGGCGCCGTCCGCGTCGTGCCGCACTCGCGCCGTTCGCCGTCACGCGCGCAGTTTACGTGCCATCGAGCGTTTCGAGGTACCGCCGGGTCAGCGCCGGCGGAGCGAGTGCCAGCCAGCCGTCGACCACCGCCTCGCGGAGCTTCTCATCGTCGGCGGCACTCAACTGGATCAATACGGCCGAGAACCCGTCGAAGTGCGGGATCGTGAAGAAGCCGGCCCGGCCCTCCGCGAGCACCGCCTCCTTTTCACCGAGGTCGGCCACCCGCGTCGCGAGGATCGGCCCGTCTGGCGGTTCCTGGTCGCCGTACCGCTTGATGTCGGCCTTGCTGAACACCCGCTCCCACGCGAACACCTTGCCGGCGACGGACCAGGTGCGCTGGCCGTTGCGCTCGCCCTCGACGACCTCGGGAAGATCCGCCGCCATCCGCGCCACGTCGTTGAGCGTCGCCATGGACGCACCCTACCGCCGCGTGCCGGCCACCGAATCCCGATCGGGCGCCGCCGCCATCAGGTCTGCCCCGGGGTCGGCGGCTGGACCAACCGACGTGCCGCCGCGTGGCCGCGCGGCGCGAGGGAAGGCGCCGCCGTTTAGGCACCGCTGCCCGCCGCGGGCGAGCCAGAATTCGGGCCAGCGCGGCCGGCAGTCCGTCATGGCGTGGTCGCCGGTGTTGCAGCACCGCCAGCGCGATCGCGTCGCGTGTCCCGACGCTTGTCTGCTGATTGGTTCCCGTGGATAGAGCGCAATGTTAAAGCGGATTGATCCCCCCCATGGCCCCCCCGCCCCCGCCGACTGCCGGGGGGCGGCCCCGGGTGCTTTGTACCTGACGTTCGGTGTCATACCGGCGGGGCATGATGCGGTGATGATCGGACGACTGCACGGCATCGTGATCGACTGCCCAGACCCGTCGGGCCTAGCGGCGTTCTACGAGAAGCTGCTCGGCATGGTCCGGGTCCAGGACGAGGGCGA
This sequence comes from Micromonospora sp. CPCC 205371, assembly GCF_026130045.1. Taxonomy (GTDB): domain Bacteria; phylum Actinomycetota; class Actinomycetes; order Mycobacteriales; family Micromonosporaceae; genus Phytohabitans. The sequence continues at coordinate 23,307 of NZ_JAIBNX010000009.1, read as the reverse complement.
CTGGGTCGTCATCGGGATCTCCGCTGACCAGCCCGGCCTCGCCTTCGCCCGTGCTGCCGGTTTCGCGGCGCCCACCTGGCCGGCGCCCGACGTCCAGCAGCAGATGCACTTCGACGTGATGGTGCCCGACCTCGACGAGGCCGAAAAGGCAGCCGTGGCACTCGGCGCACGCCGGCTGCCAGGCGGCGCCGACGTCTTTCGCGTCTTCGCCGACCCGGCCGGCCACCCCTTCTGCCTATGCCTGGAAACCTAATGCCGACCACGAGCGGCAGGGGCACCCCCGTCCCTCCCCGCGGGCGCCGCGCCCCTCCCCGTGCCGTGCGGCGTGCCGTACCCGCCGGCGTGCCGTGCGGTGGGCCCTAGCCGCCGATCAAGGGCGAACGCACGTGATTCGATCTCAAAACCGCGTGCCTTTGCCCTTGATCGATGAGATCTCCCTTGATCGGCTGGCGTTGCTACTCGGGCTTGCGGCCCGACCAGACGCCCGAGACCCGTCGCAGAACCAGGTCGTCGTCCGGAAGCTCCAGCACGCGCTGGTGAAAAACGTGGCGGTGTTCGTCCGGCAGGTCTTCGATGAACGCCCGATAGCCGTGGCTCATCGCCCAACGCCACAGCATCGCCTGGTCCGCGAACGGGGTGGCGACCTCGACGACATCCTGCCGAAGCTCTACGAACCCCGCAGCCTCCAGCAGGTCGGCGCAGTCGATCGGCGTGCCCATGCTGCCGCCCGATGGCAGGTACGCGGCGAACTCAGCGAACAACGCGTTGAAGCGGCTGCCAAGCGAGGCCGGTTGGGCAGGAGGGCCGCTGTTGCTGGTGCGAGCACTGCCACCGGTAAGTGCGAACCGCCCGCCCGGTGCCAGCACCCGGTACGCCTCGGCGATCCCAGCGACCGGATCGTCGAGGATGTGGATGACGAACGAGGATGCGACCAGGTCGAAGCTCCCGGACTGGAACGCCAGCGACTCGACATCCATGACGCACGTGGTGGCGGCCGGATGATCCGTGGCGAGCCGCTTCAGCATCGCCGGCGCCGCGTCGACTGCCGTCACGACGCACCCGCGCTCAAGGGCCGGACCGGTCAGCGCACCGCGTCCGGCGCCCAGATCGAGAAAGCGGCAGCCCACGGGCGGATCCAACACAGCCACGATCGCCGCACCGAACTGCGCGAAGAAGGGGGCCACCTCGTCATAGTCGTCGGCGACACGGTCGAACAGCTTCCACGCGGGCCCATCCACAGCAGCCCATGCTGGCGGCGATCGTCGAACCGGTCAACCAGGTTATGTTCGCGGGTGGTAGATGTTGCGCCGGGGTCTGCGGTCATGGTCCATATAGGTCGGTGGGATGAAGTCGGGCTTGCCGTCGTCGGCCATCCGCACTTCCCATTCCCCGCGGTGGATGAGCCGATGGTGATACCCGCACAGCAACACCCCGTTGTCTAGCGCGGTCCTTCCGCCGGCCGTCCAGTGGGTGATGTGGTGTCCGTCGCACCATCGTGGTGGTCGGTCACAGCCCGGGAACGCGCACCCGCCGTCGCGTGCGACGAGTGCTCGTCGTAGTGGTCCGGTGAACAGCCGGCGGGATTGTCCGACGTCGAGGATTTGTCCGTCGCCGCCGAGGATCATGGGGATGATGTGGGCGTCGCAGGCCAGCCGCCGTACCTGCTGCGCGCTCAACCGTTCCCCGGTGTCGAGGTGCCCGTGCCGTAGTTCTTGGCGCAGCACGTCGTAGGGCACGGTGACCACGACCTGTGGCCGGTCCCCGCCGTTGGCCGGCAGCTGGGTGGTGCGCAGCGCCAACCGGCAGACTTCGACGAGGGCGTCGGCGCGGCGTTGGGTGGCGGTCCGCTGGCCGTCGGGTTTGCACAGCGGGTCGAGGGCGGCGTCGATGGTGGCGGCGGCTTCGGCGTCGAGCCAGCCGGTGAGGCGGTATCTGCCGTCGCCGTTGTTGGTGAGGGTGAACGCTCGGGTTTGTTGGGCGCGTTTGGCGTCGCGTTCGGCGGCGCGTCGGTCGGCGTCCTCGGCGACCTCTGGTGCGACGTGGGCCAGGATCCGCTGCGCGGCTTTGCGGAGGATGGCCGGCTCCCAGCCGGCGAAGTCTTCGACCAGGGTCTTCTCGGCCAGGTCCACCACATCCGGCGAGACCTCGGGTGCCAGGTCGTGGACGGTTTTGGCGACGATCTGGGCCTGTTCGACGGTGGGCGTCGCGGTGGACAGCGCGGCGTCCAGCATCGGGCGTTGGTCGATCGCTTGGGCCAGGTCGACGATCCGGCGTGCGGTGTGGATGCTGACATGGAGGTGTTCGCGGAGCCAGACGGTGGTGCTGGCGGCCTGCTGCGCGACCGGTAGGTTGCGGCCGTCGATCTCGCGGATCAGGTGGAGTTTGCTCGCGGCGAGCATCTGCTCCGCGTCGTGCACCGTGTGCACGGCGGTGATGAGGTCGGTGTCGGGCAGCGACCAGACCGGGGTGTCGGCGCATTGGCCGGCGACATCCCGTAGCTGCTCCAACGTTTGCCGCACGTATTGATTCTCGTACGTTTGTGCGGCGATCGTTGCCCGCGCGGGCGCCACGCCGGACGCGACACGCCGACACCGGAAAATAGTCCCTACGTGCGATACCTCCCGGACCGGGCCGACGGTGGGCCGGGCCGATCCGGGAGGCAAGCACATTCACGGCTGCGCCAGCAGGAGCGTCAGCCCTTGCCCTTGCGCCGCTTCCACCAGTTGCGGACACCGGCCCACGCGACGCCGGCGAGGATGAGCGTGCCACTGAACACGTCGGTGGCGTCCTGCCCGGGCTTCGAGGTGCCCTTCATGTAGTTGGTAATGTTCTGGGCGGCGCTCGAGGTGAGCTTTTCCCGCTCGACCCGGTAGCCCTCCATCGTCTTGAACTCGATGTTGTTGTTGGCGGCCTGGGTGTCCTCGGCGCTGCGGCCGCCACGCTTCGGCGGTTTGGCCCCGCCCTTCGGGCAGGTGCAACGGTCCGGATCGCCGGTTGGGTTACCGCTGGGACCATGGATCGGGCACGAGGAGTTGTTGTGGACGAGAACAGGCGTGTTTCCGGCCATCACGTAGTACGTGTGCAGGTCCTCGACGGTGAGGTTGTGCACCCGCTGCGGCTGGGTGTACGCGTGGACGGCGGAGACCTGGACGTAGGTGCCGGCGGAGGTGCGCAGCATCGTGCCGGCCGCCAGGTCGCCGGCGTCGACCCACTGCGCGAGATCCGCGGCCCAGAACGGGTGGCCGTCGGTAGCGGTCACAGTGGACGGCTGCCCGTCGCCCGCATCCAGCGTGACGTCCACCAGGTTCTTGTAGCCCTCGCCGACGATCAGGCGGGTCACCTTCCGTGCGGCGGTGCGGCCCGTCTCCGGGTCGGTCGCCAGCACGACGTCGCCGAGCTTCACCTCCCCGATGGGTTTTGTGGACCCGTCGGCCAGGACCACGCGGGTGTCCGCGGTGAAGCTGTTACCTAGGCAACTACTTACCGCCGCCGCGGTGGATGCCACGGCGTCGGCTTTCTCCAGCGCGTTGTCGACCTTCGCGATGCCTTCCTCGAACCGCTTCATGCGCTCGGTCCAGTCGGCGAAGTCGTCTTCGTACTTTCGCATCGCATCGGCGAACTCGTCGGCTCGCTTGAGGACGCCCTTGGCCCAGTCCAGCTTCTTGCCGAACTCCTGGATCGCGTTGATGCCGCGTTCGACCGCGTTCCAGATCTTCTTGAGTCTGAAGATCTTCGTCCAGGGGATGATGTTGACCAGGACCGAGAAGCACGAGCCGAGGCTCAGGTTGCCGATACAGTCGCGGATGTCGTCGTACTGGATCAGCTCCTTGACGACGTCGCCGGCGGCCTCGAAGAACACCTGGGCCTTCGACTTCTTCTGGGTCTTCTTGGCCTCTTCGACGTCTTTGCTGTCTGGACCCGTCGGCTTCTTCGGCGGAGGGGGAGCGCCGGGCGACTGCTTCGGGCAGGGCCGTGGGTCCAGCGAGCAGTCCCACGCGGCCGGGTTCTTGTTGTACATCTCGTACGCGCAGGACAGGTCCGAGTTGCACAGGCCGGTGGGATCGCTGAAGGTGACCGGGTTGTTGCTGGCGTAGGCGTACCCGTGCAGCTGTTGTGGCGTGGCCTTGTCCATCAACGGGTCGAGGGACAGGAAGCGGCCGGTGGCCGGGTCGTACTCCCGGGCACCGAGGTGCGTGAGCCCGGTGGTCGGGTCCTTGGTGCCGCCGACGAAGCCCTTGTCGCCTACCCATGAGACGTTCGAGCGTTCCTCGCCGAACGGCAGGAACCGCCGGCGGGTGACCGCGAGATTGTCCGGGTTGACGGAGAGCTGCGCGGTGCCGTTGTGGTCGCCGACCAGCCAGCGCAGTGTGCCACCGGCACGGACCGCGATGGTCTGCCCGACGAAGCCGTAGTACCGGGTGGCCTGCACCGAACCTGACTTGAGGGTCAGCTCCATCGGGCCCAGGTACAGGGTGGTGGACGCCGGCTCGCGCCGGATCATCCGGTTGCCGTCGGCGTCGTACAGGAACGAGGTGGTGCCCGCACCCTCGGCGGTCACGGATGACAGGTGCCCCTCGGGGTCCCACGCGAGCGTCTGGCTGGTGCCACCGATCTTCCGGGTGATGGTGTTTCCGGCAGCGTCGTACCGGTACTCGTCGAGCCTGGCACCGGATGCGCCGCTGCGCGTCATGGAGCTCAGCGTGTGCGGTCGCGCGTCGCCGGCCTCGGGTGTCGTGTACCGGCTCGTCGTATCGGTACCGCCGGCCGTGGTGGCGTGCCGGATTTCGCTGGTACGGTTGCCGGCCTTGTCGTAGGCGTAGGTGTGCCAGTACGGCTGCGTGCCGCCCACGGTGGTGGACGACGGGCCGGCGGTGCAGCTGGTGTCCGCTGTGGACGTCGTCGTCCAGGCGTCCTTGAGCCGGCGCAGGTGGTCGTACGCGAAGCACTGCACGTCGGCGGTGGCGTGCTCGGGTACGTCGGCGATCCGCGTGATGTTGCCGGCCGCGTCGTACCCGTACTTCACGCGCGCCTGGGTCTGGCCGGACGCCTCGCGCTGGCTGATCGACTCGGTGAGCCGCCGGGTGCCGTCCTCGTACCGGTAGGTCTGCCAGAGGCGGGGCCCGCCGGTCGACAGGGCGAGCTGCTCGACCTCGGAAAACTTCGTGTACACGGTGGACTCGACGTATCCGCTGAGCCCGGTCAGCGTGGTGGGAAGGCCGAGGTCGTTGTATCCGTAGGTGAGGGTCTCCTCGGCCAGCCCGCCGGCGGCCGGCATCGTCACCGTGTTGGGCGAGCCGTCGGCGTTGTACGTGTAGGAGAACAGGTACGCCCTGCCGAGCGCGCCTTCGCTCGCCGGGATCGTCACCTTGCTCGCGGTCGGCTGGTAGTCCGACGTGTATCCGGTGATCTCGGTGGTGTAGGCGTCGTTGCCCTCCCAGCGGGCCGTCCAGCTCAGCTCGCCCTTGGCCACGGTGTCGTACTTGTACTCGACGCGCTTGCGGCCGGTCAGCGAACCCTCGTGTACGGCCGTGGTGCGCCCGAGTACGTCGTACGCGAACGCGAGCGTGGCACCGCGGGAGTCCGTTGTGGACTTCAGCAGGCCGGCGTCGTCGTACACCGCCGTGCTGGGCCCGCGATCGGGGTCCTCGACCCGCACCGCCCGCCCGCGCAGGTCGTGCTCGTACCGCCACGTGTTGCCGGCGGGGTCGGTGACGGAGGCCAGCGCGCCACGCTTGTCGTAGGTGTAGCGGGTGGCGTCGTAGGCGCCGGTCGGCTTGCCGCTGGCGTACTCGCGCCGCTCGATGGTGCGGCTCTTGGCGTCGGAGATGGTGGTCGTCGCGATGCCGCCGGCTGGGGGAGTGACGTGCACGCGGTCGCCCTCGTATGCGGTGCTGGTCCGCCGGCGTTCCGCGCCGAACGTGTAGAGCACCTCCGCGGTCAGCCGTCCGGCACCGTCGAAATAGGAGCGTGTCTGGCCGGGTACGTCAGCGTCGCTGGTCGGCGCGACGAGCGTGGTGTCCGGCGGGAACTGGTTGTAGTAGGCGCCGTTGCGCTTCCACGGCTCGCCTCGCGTGTTGTAGAAGACGTCCGCGAGGACGCGACCGCCGCCGGGCGAGGGCACCTGGGTCTGGCGCAGTCGCAGGGAGCCGTCGTAGATGGAGTGGCTGGTGGTGTAGAGGCCCTTGGCGTTGATCGCCTTTGTGGTGATCACCGTCGGGGCGTTGTTGCGCACCAGGTATGAGTACTCCGCGGTCGGTGTCAGGGTCGTGGACCGTCCGGGGTGCCATACCTTGAGCTGGCGCCCCAAGGCGTCGTACTCGAAGGTGGCCACCTGGCTGTTGGAGTCGATGGTGCGGGTGGGCTGTCCGCTCGGGTTGACCTCGACGATGCTGACGTGGCCGAGCGGGTTGGTGGTGACCACCTTGGTCAGCGGACCGCCGGTGCGGGGCGTGAACTCGATGGTCGTCTTGTTGCCGTCGGCGTCGTAGGTCTCGGTGGCCCGGCCGTATTCGTCGTGTACGACCCGGCTCACGGTCGCGTACCGGGTGCCGGTGGCCGTCTGCTCGGCCAGCTCCTCGACCTTCGTCGGGTTGCCGGCGCCGGGTACGGCCCCGAGCGTAGCGCTCCCGTCGTAGTACGTGCGGGCCTGCGAGAGCAGGTCGTCGGGCAGCGACACCGGTTCGCCGCACGCCTTGGCGACGGTCTTCACCTCGCTGGCGAGGTTGAGCAGCCAGCGCCCCGTGTCCCGGGCGTACTGGAACGTGGAGCACTGGTCGTCGTCTGCTGTGGACATGTCGCCGAGGTCGTTTACGCGGGTGACGATGCCGTGGCCGTCGAACGACTTCTCGACTCGCTGCCGCCGCCAGCCGCCCGACACCTGGGCGTACGTGTTGACGGCACCCGTGTCGAGCATGGTGGCGTGGTGTGTGCCCCACGGCCGCACGCGGGTCGCGGTGGGAGCGCTCATCCAGGGTTCGTTGATGGTGGGTGACAGCGCCTCGCCGCCGTCGCTGGCGTACCCGATGGTCTCCCGCACGACGCCGGCGAGCCGATCGTGGTCTTCGACCCGGCCGCCTTGCGAGTCGGTGACCCAGACGTCCCGCCGGGTGCCATTGGCGAGCTTGTCGTCGTCCATGCCGCGGAAGTACAAGGTCTCGCTGAGCACCCGGTTGTCCGGCGCCCAGCCGGCCCTGGTCCGGACCCGGGAGTAGCCGCGCCACTGTCCCCAGGATTTCTGCTCGGCGTTGACGAGCCCGTCTTCGTCGTCGTAGTGCCACGCCGGATCGCCCAGGTACTCGTACGAGGTGACCGCGTCGGGCGCGCCGGTCACGTAGTCACGCTGGGTGACCTGGGTGACGACGTACTTGTGGAACCAGTCGAGCATCTCCGGCACGCCCTCCGAGGCCCACCGCACCGGCTGGCAGCGCCGCGTGTTGGTGTCCGGTGACGCCGGCATCGGCCCGTCGCGTTCGCAGTCGCGCGCCGAGTAGGTGACCGCGATCCCGCCGCCGGTCTCGTTGTGGATGGCCGCGATCCGCTGGCGGTACAGCGGGTCCAGGCCCTCGATGCCGTCGACGCGGTTGGACAGGCCGACCGGGTCGAAGTTGATCTCCGGCATGCTGAGCGTGCCGCCCGCGTGGCCGGTGTGCACGATGGACTCCAGCCACAGCGCGGCCGACGAGCTGTCACCCGGGTTGGGGAACGTGTGGTTGAGTGTCCACGAGTCCAGGTCGGTGTGTGCGCTGCCGTTCCAGGTCTGGGTGGCGATGCGGGCGAGACGCTTGGTGGTCCAGAACGTGGGGGAGGTGCGGTCGGGGCAGGTGGTGCCGTCGCAGCGCTTGTCCCAGGGCACGTCCGGCCAGCGCGCCGGCACCGCCGGGTCGCACACGGTGCCGGGGATGCAGCGGTCGGCGAGCGTGAACAGCACCCGGGCCGGTGCCGGCGCGTAGGCCGCGCCCGCGCGCAGGCCATACTCGACGCGGATCAGGTGGCCACCGCGCACGTACGGGGTGGCCGCCTCGTTGAGGTTGCGCCCGTAGTGGTTCTGCTGGGTGTCGTAGTAGTACGTCACGGCGTTGCCGGACGGGTCTATGGCGTAGTCGAGGCTCCACCGGTACGCCTGCTGGCACCAGGACGCCGCGAACGTGGCCTTGTGGCACGGCTCGCCTGCGTGGTTGCCGTACACCGGCACCGTCCACGCCGACTTCGTCTCCGGCTGACCGGCGACCCAGCCGGGCAACCGGTTCAGCCCGAAGAAGAACTGTGCGCCGTTGGTGGTCGTCACCTTCCAGTGCTCGCCGTTGTCGTCGCCGTTGGGCGCGCCCTGCAGCAGCTCGATCCGCGAGCCGTCGTCGTTCTTCGGCCGCCACACGCCGGTGGCGTCATCCTTGATGAGCTCGCTGCCGGATCCGAACAGCGACATGGTGGCGTTCTCGGTACCCCAGCACTGGTCGCCGGTCTTGGGGTTGTTCGCGCCCGGGATATCGTCCACGCAGCTCTTGTAGCGGCGCTCGATGTAGCCGGAGGCCAGGTCGAAGCCCTCACCGACCCAGGACGGCTGGTTGTTGGTCGAGGCGGTGCGCCCGTCGACGCTGCCGGATGAGTAGCCCAGCGCGAGCGCCGGCGTGGTGCCGCCGACGGCCGGTGGCAGGCGCAGCGGGTACGACCAGGAGAAGTCGCCGGACGAACCGCCGGCGCTCCACGTGGCCGACGGGGAGAGGGTGGTGGCGGCGAAGCTTCCGTTCGGGCCTGAGGGGCTGGCGAGAGCCGCGATGAGCGTGCTGCCGCTGGCGGCGCTGCGCGCGAAGGCGCCCTTGGGGGCGCCGGGCAGGTCGACCTCCGCGCTCAGCCGGCCGGTTCGCGCGTCGTTGCGGGTCTTCAACGGCTTCGGCGCGCACGCCGCGGCCTGCGGCGTGGCCAGCGCGCACTCCGGGAGTACCGCCAGGTGCAGGCGGGACGCCCAGTCGCCGCCGTACGCGTGCCGGAAGCCCGCGTAGTCGAGGTCGACGGCGACCTTTCCACCGGCGATGCTGCCGTCGGCGCGAGCCAGGCGCACCAGCGCACCGTCCACCTTGGCCTTGGCGGTGGTGGCGCGGTCGTACACCTGCACGCGCACCTTGGCCGGTGTGGAGCGTGCCGCGCGGGCCGTAGCCAGCCGTACCGCCTTGGTGGCGGCGGCCCCGGGTGCGACCTCCACAGTGGCCGGTGCGGGCCAGGTGACGGTGGGCGTGCCGGTCACGACGTCGGTGGTGTCCGCCGGCCGGCCGCTGCCGGTGTGCGCCTTCACCTCGACGGACTTCTCCGCCCTGACGTCGTCCGGCCGGTACGCCCGGTCCGCAGGCTCGGCCGAGGCCGGTCCCGCGTTCAGGAGGCTTGCCGCCACCACCGCGCAGAGAAGCTGTATTCCAAGACGTCTGCCGCCCACCGCGTCCCCCTAGGACCCACCCTCGAACCCGCTGGCGCGGGCGTCGGTACGGTAGCCACGGACGCCTTCGATCCGGGCGTGATTGCGTATTCGCGCTGCGGTAAGACGCAGAAAATGCGGACAGGAAGGGCAAAGGCCCCGAGTGCCGGTTGCTCCGCTCGATCGCCTGCTCGTAGCGTCCGCGCGCTGGCCGGAGGCGGTGTGCACTCCGGCGGCGCGCATCCGGGGGGTACCCAATGAAGCTACGCGCGGCGCTGGCTCTCGCGCTCGTGGTGACCGGCCTAGGTGGGCCGGAGTGGAGAGAGGAGCGGCCACCCGCGAAGGCGGCGCCGGAGGTGGCCCTTCTCGACGAGCCCGCGGCGGCAGCCAAGGCCCGCGCCGAGCGGCGTACGGTCGAGGTGTCCACATTGACCACCGAGACCCGCCAGGTGCGCGCGAACCCCAACGGCACGTTCACGATGGAGCAGCACTCCGTGCCGGTGCGGGTACGCCGTGGCTCGGTGTGGGTGCCCGTCGATACCACGCTGCGCCGCACCTCGGGCGGCACGGTCGCGCCCGTCGCGTCGCCGCTGGCGGTCACGTTCTCCGCTGGGGGAGAGGGCGTGCCGCTGCTCACCCTGCGGCAGGGCGGCGCCTCGCTGTCGTTGACCTGGCCGGGCCGGCTGCCCGAGCCGGTGCTCGACCGTCACACCGCCACGTACCCGGACGTGCTGCCCGGTGTCGACCTCCAGGTCAAGGCGGAGGCCGACAGCGTGTACCAGGCACTGGTCGTCAAGACCCGGGAGGCGGGCGCCAACCCGGCCCTGCACACCGTCTCCTTCGGACTCGACGGCATCGGTGTCACGTTCGCCACCGACTCCAGCGGCGTCACCCGCGCCACCGGCGCCAACGGGCGAGTGCTGTTTACCGGCGGCGCACCGTACATGTGGGACTCCCACGTCGAAGGTGGACCGGGGCGCAAGCGGGTCGCGGTGCCGATGACCATCGCCAAGGGCAAGCTCACGCTGAAGCCGGACCGCACGCTGCTCGCCGCGAAGGACACCCGGTACCCGGTCTACATCGATCCACCGTGGACCGGCGGCAACCTTGCCTGGACGATGATCGAGGGCAACCATTGGCCCGGCCAGTCCTACTGGGCCTACGGGCGCGACGAGGGCGCAAAGTCCGGCCATGTATACGACTCGTACCTCGGCAAGTACGTCAAGTACCGGGCCATGTTCCGCCTCGACACGCACGCCCTGGCCGGCAAGAACGTCACGAAGGCCACCTTCCAGATCTGGGAGACGCGGGCGTCGTCCTGCGACACCAGCGGCGACCGCGGCGCCGTCGAGCTGCGCGTGATCCCGCCCTTCGACGCCGGCACCGTGTGGAACAACTCGCACACCTGGTTTGACGGCGGCTATACCGACCGGCGCAACTGGGCCAAGGGGTACAACTCCAACTGCCCGGCCGGCACCATCGAGTTCAACGCGCTCTCCGCCGCGCAGGCCGCCGCGGCCGGCTCTTGGCCCAACACCCATTTCGGCATCAAGGCCGGCAACGAGGGCGACACCACGTACTCGTGGAAGCGGTTCGACCCCAACCCGGTGCTCATCACCGAATACAACAGCTACCCGAACCCGGCCTACAACCTGGCCACCGAGCCGAACATGCCCTGCGTGCGCGGCGCCGGCCGGCCGGTCATCAACACCCGTACGCCCACGCTGCGCGCCAACCTGTCGGACCCGGACGGCACCAACGTGTTCGGCCGCTTCGAGTGGTGGGCACAGAACGGCAGCGGCCCCATCGTCCACCACCAGACCGGCTGGGGTCCCAACGGGACGCAGGCTTCCGTCCAGACGTGGGGCATCGGTGACGGCGGGTACAAGTGGCGGGTGCTCGCCGACGACGGTACGAACACCGGGCCGTGGAGCGAGTACTGCGAGTTCGAAGTGGACACCGTGCCACCGGCGACCGCACCGGTGATCACCAGCGCCGGCCTGCCCGGTGAGGCGGACTGCTGCGTGCCGGTGGGTACCAAGGTCGACGTGACGTTCGAGCCCAACGGTGAGCCAGGCGTCACCGGGTACTACTGGGGCTGGGACGCCAACACCACCAACTACGTCAAGGCCGGCTCCGACGGCAAGGCCACCGTGCCCATCACCGTGTGGCAGGACGGGCCGGCCGAGAGCAACCGCCTCTTCGTGCGCAGCGTCGACCGAGCCGGCAACCGGTACACGGGCACGCCCACGTCTCGCTCGTTCGGCACTAGCCGCTCCACCGTCACGCCGAAGAAGGTGCGTGGCGACGTCGACGGCGACGGGCGCGCCGACGCGGTCAGCGTGGAGGATCTCGGGTACGGCGAGACCGGCTTCTACATCAGCCAGGCGCGCGGCAACGGCGTTTTCTACCGCTCGTCGCTGACCCACCGCACAGGGCAGAACAGCGCCTGGGCGGTCAGCAACATCCGCTCCGCCCGCGGTGACTTCAACGGCGACGGGCTGGACGACATCGCGGTACTGCGCAACGAGGGCAACGCCCGGGCGACGCTGTGGATTTTCCCGTCCTATGGCACCGGGTACTGCACCGTCAACACCCCGCGCTGGGACAGCGGCGACTGGAACTGGGACGTGGCCCGGAGCCTGAGCCTGCACGGCGCCGACGTCAACGGCGACGGCAAAGACGACCTGACCGCTATCTACGACTACGGCGGCGCGAAGTACAACATATTCACGTGGTTCTCGAACACGAGCGGTGCCGGCACGGGCATCCCCGCGTCGCATTGCCAGGCGGTGAGCCGTAACGGCACCACGATCTCCGACCCGAGCAAGATCACCATGACGAACGCCAACCTCACCCACGACCACCCGGCCGGCTGGGCGGACGCCAACAGGGTCAAGATGGTCATGGGTGACTTCAACGGCGACGACAAGGCGGACGTGGCCCACTTCTACGACTACGGCGACTGCCAGACACGGATGTGGGTCGCCATGTCGGATGGCAGTAAGATCGGCGAGTTCCTGGAGCGCTTCGACAGCGGCAAGTGGAACTGGTGCTGGCACGCCGGAAACTTCGTCAGCGGTGACTTCACCGGCGACGGCAAGGACGACGTGGCCAACCTGCACATGTACGCCGCTGGTGAGTACCGGCTGTGGGTGTTCCCGTCCACCGGCCCGTCGTTCGGCGCGCCGCAGATGTGGTGGTACAAGGCTGGCGGCTGGGCCGACCTGGGCCGGATGCGGCTGTTCGCCGCCGACACCAACATGGACAGTCGCGCCGACGTGTACCACTTCTACGACGCGCCGGACGCCGGTGCGCAGATGCGGGTGCACCAGTCGGTCGGCACCACGTTCGTCGAGGCGGGCGCCGGATCGGTGCGCGTCACCGACCTGACCACGCTCGCCGACGGCGCGACTGTCTGGGCCACCGACAGCCGCGTCGTGTACAAGATGGCCGGCGGCGCACCACTGCCGCTCGGCCCGTGCTCGCTCGGGCTGTGCGGCGCGCCCACCGCCACATACCAGTCCTCTGTCGACGCCGCGCCCAAGGCGCCCCGCAACGGCACGCTGCTCAAGGCCCGCGAATACGCCAACGAGACCCTGTACGAGGTGGTGGACGGGCAGATCGACCACCGCGGCCACTGCCCCGGCACCGACGGGTGCGACCGGGCGGTCGACGTGCACCAGGCGTCCGTGGAGCCGCTGGCCACCCCGGTCAGCAACCGGGGGCCGACGTACGGGCAGCTCACCCGGTTCGTCAACGGTGCCGGCGAACACCTCACCACCAACGGGACGGTGTGGTCGGGGTACCGGCCGCAGCAGCCGCTCGGACATCTTCTGATGGCCTTCGAGTCGGGCACGACGGCGCTGTACCAGTGCATCGACGGCACCGACGTGTTCAGCTCGATCGCGGCCGACTGCGAGGGCAAGACGAAAATGACCTCGCTCGGTTGGCTTTACAAGGAGCCGCCGGCCGGGCAGGCGAGCGCCCCGCTGTACCGGTGCAAGGAGGCGTCCGGCGAGCACTTCGACTCCCTCGACGCGGCCTGCGAGGGCAAGACCGTGGAACTGCTGCTCGGCCACGTGCTGCCGTACGCCAGCCTGACCTGGTATCAGAAGGTGTACGGAGGCTGGGAGAGCTGGACCACGACGCTGTCCCCGCCCTCCGAGTACCGTCCACAGTGGCCGCTCGGGCAGGTGTCGCTCGTCGAGCAGCCGGGCACCGTGCCCCTGTACTCCTGCCTCGACGGCACCGACGAGTTCAGCTCGCTGGATGCCGCCTGCGAGGGCAAGCAGCGGGTGGCCAGGCTCGGCTGGATCTGGCAGGCCCAACCCGCGGGCCTCGTCACGGTGGCGATCTACCGGTGCCGGTTCACGTCGACCGGTGACCGGTACACGGGTCACCACTGCGACGGCCAGGAAGCCATCGACGGCGGTCCCGTCGGATACGTGCTGTCTCGTGCCCCGCTGGCCCGCACCATCCGCGGCATGGACCACCGTGGCAGCAGCGGAGCGCTGCCCTCCGGTTACCGGATGGAAGGGGTTTTCGGATACCTGTCGTTTACCAACGAGCCGAACACCCGCATCCTGATGAGCTGCCAGCTCAACTGGGACGAGTTCCTGTCGCTCGACCCGAACTGCGAAGGCCAGCAGGTGCTCCGGCCGCTCGGTTGGATCTGGACACAGCCGCCGGCGGGTGTGCCGTCCCGGGCCATCTACCGTTGCCTGATCCTCAGCTCAGGTCAGCACTTCCCGTCGGTGATGAGCGACTGCGAAGGCGAGGGCATTCGCAACGAAGGGCTCCAGGGGTACGTCCGTACCCGCCTGTGAAATCGATGAGAGGTCTGTGAAAGGAATCTGTAAGTGGCCTCTGCGATCCTCTGGTCAGCTTCGGCGCATGGGGGTGCGAGTGGCGGTCATGATGCGGGCTCCGGTGGCGATTTCGCTGGTCAGGTACGGGTTTTCGGTCGAGGCGGACCGGGTGTACCGCGCTTTGTTGCGGCGCGGACGGGGGCGCGTCGCAGCGATCGCGGCCGACCTGGGCATGCCGACCGCGCAGGTCGGCGAGGCGCTGGCGGAGTTGGCATACCGGGGGGCGGTCGCGCCGCCGGACGCCGGCCAGCCCGGCTGGCGGGCTGAGCCACCGGACAGGCTGCCGGCCCTGCGCAATGATCGTGAGGGGCAGCACCCCGCCCGGCGCCCGGCATCGCCGGGCGCCGGGGCGCCGAGGTTCACGCCGCGGGAGCGGGCCCTGATTTCGCTCCTCACGGCCGGTCACTCCGACGCCGGTGCGGCGCGCGGGCTCGGTGTGAGCCCGCGCACCGTCTCGTCGATGCTGCGGGTGCTGATGGACCGGTTGGGTGTGGGCAACCGGTTCCAGTTGGGCGTGGCGGTGGGCCGCCTGACCGGCGGCCCACCCGCCTCCGGCTAGCGGATCGCGGTCAGGTCCAGCACCATCAACGTCCCGCCGTCGGGCCGCCAGGTCAACACCGGCGGCTCGAAGTCCGACAGGGGCGCTCCGGTCACGACCTTCAGTGGACCCTCGGGCCTGGGCTCCGCGTAGGCGGCCGCGCGTCCGGTAGTCTGGTCCCAGACCACCTGCCGGTCACCCGAGGGCAGCTTGAGCCCGCCGACCGCCAGGCGGCCGTCCGCCGTCGGCGCCAGGCTGCCGGAGTACGGCAGCTCCGTGTACCCGGTGCCGTCCAGCCGCTGGAGCGCGACGCCACCGCCATAACCCGTGCCGGCGCACCAGGCGGGCCCGCACCGCAGGAACTGGATCTTGCTGTTGGCGGTCCATCGCAGCCGCTCGCCCGTCGCGACGTTGCGCAGTTCGCCGCTGGACTTCGGGGTGACCCCCGTCGCCAACTTCTGGTTGGTGATCCACGGCGCGACCTGTGCCAGCGAGAAGCCCTCCGTGCCCGGGATGTCATGGGGGGCGCCGCCGTCCAGCGACACCGTGCGGATCACGTCGCGGGGGCCACCGGGCGACTCGGCCGAGCCTGGTACCTGTTGCTCCCACGCGATCGCGTTGCCCACCACCATGAACCGCGGCGCCGCCCCGTCGGCCATGCTTTCCAGCCGGACCGGTGTGCCGCCGCTGAGCGGCACCATCCACGCCTCACGCAGACCCTGATTCCGGCGCCAGCCGTCGACGAACCACACCACACGCTCGCCGACCACCCGGGCCATCATGAACGTGGTGTCGGCGAGCCCGTCGAGCTTCGCCGGGGTGGCCAGGTCGGTTACCGTGCCGGCCCGCCGGTCGTACACCGATGGCGCGGCGGAGCGGATCGAGCGCACGACCAGATACCGGTCGTCGCCGATCACCTGAGCGACGGTGTAGTCGGACCCGTCCGGCAGCTTGGCGGGCAGCCGGTGGACCCCGCGCGGCCCCACCTCCGCCGGACGGGCCAGGTTGGCGAGGTCCGGTATCCGGCCGGGCGACGCCACCGACCCCACGCGATGGTCCACAGTGGCCACTGCCGCTCGCACCACCGCCACCGAACCTGCGGTGGCGCCCGCCACCGCACAGGCCGCTGCCACGGCCACATGCCTGTTCCGCCGACGCCGCTGCCGGCCGCGCACCGCGTCCACCGGGTCGTACCCCGGCACCGGTGCCGCGTCCGCCGCGTCGGCGAGGACGCCGGACAGCCGGTCCTCCAGATGCGTACTCATGGTTGCCTCCCGATCGCATGCTCCGTGCGGCCTGACCAGCTCGCACGCAGTTTGTCCAGTCCACGGGAGGCTTGGCTGCGCACCGTGCCGCGCGAGATGCCCAGCAGCGCGGCTATCTCGTCGCCGGTGCGGTCCTCGTAGTACCGCAGCACCAGCACCGCCCGCTGCCGCCCCGGCAGCGTGGCCAGCGACTGCCACAGCCCGGTGTCGCCTTCGACCGCGGTGTACGCGTCGTCGGCGTACCCGAGCTCCGGCACGTCACCGACCAGCCGTTCCCGGCGGCGCCGCCGCCACCAGCTGATGTGCAGCCGGGCCATGGTCGTGCGGGCGTACCGCTCCGGATCGTCCCGCCGTTGCACGCGGGTCCACGCCGAGCCCAGCCGGGCGAGCGCCTCCTGCGCGAGATCGGCCGCGTCGTGCGGGTTGCCGCTCAGCACGTACCCGTACCGCACCAGCGCCGCCCAACGCGCCCGGACGAAGTCCTCGAACCGATCGTCCGCCCCGTTCATGGCCACCTCCACGAACACAGGACGTCCCGAGGCGGCGAACTGTTGCACGAGTCAGTCGACCGGGCGCAATACCAGCGGCAGAGGTTCGGAGTTGAGCTGTGCGGCCAGCGCCATCGCGCCGTCGCGGGTGAACGAGCCGCTGATCTGGGTGCTGCCGGTGAGCACGTCCAGCACTTCGGGGGCGGAGATCACGACATCGTCGAGCACGATCGCGATCTGGTTGTTGCCCTGGCCGGCGGTGAACGCCTCACGGGTCAGGTCGGTCCACCGCTGCTGGCCGGCGTCGGTGAAGTTGATCGCGATCATCCATTCGCCGATGGACTGGTCGACGAGCGCCTCGGCGGTGTCGATGTCCTCGGCGCTGACCTTGGCGACGTCCAGCAGGTGCTTCGTCGGCTGGTCCGCGCGGGCGCAGGCGACGAGCTGGTCGGTGGCGGAGGTCGCGCCGGCGGGCCGCGCGGTCAGCTGGGGACAGGTGACGGTCGGCACCGCGTACTGCATCGCCGGCGGCAGGGCCGCCACCTGCGCCGGCGTCAGGCTGGCGAACGGCGCGAGCGCCGCCGTGGTCGCCGAGTCGAGCATGCCGGGCGAGGCGATCCCTTCGGCGATCTGGTACGCGCTGCCGAGCCGCGCGGCAACCTCCTCGCGGCTGGGCACCGGGCCGGTGTCCGGGCGTACCGGTGGACCGGCCGTCGACTGGTCGGGCACCGTGCCGAGCACCCGGCGCACGCGCAGGTCACCGGTGCCGGCCAGGGACCGCAGCACGTCTTCCTTGCCCACGCCGTCGACCTCGAGCACCAGCCGCCGGTCGCCGTCGATCTCGACCGACCGCCGGTCGAACTCGGCCGCCTCGATCCGGTCGGCCAGCACGTCGCGGGTGCGCTCGAGCGCGTCCCGGTCGGGCGCGCCGCCTCCGGTCGTCACCGCCTCGACGGTGAGCGTGGTGGTGCCAGGATCGCCCAGGTCGAAGATCCGGTCGCGGAACAGGAACCCCACGATGCCGCACGTCACGGCAGTGAGCAGGACGACCACACCCAGCGTGCCGAGCACGATGAGGAGGTTGCGGTTGTTGGCCGGCGGCTGCTGCGGCAGCGGCAATTCGGACACGCGCCGAGTCTAGGCATTCCTGTCCATAGCGGTGCGCACGCTAGTGTTGATCAACATGAGGTTCGCGGTCAGCTACAGCACGCCCTTTCACGGAGTCGACCCCGATCGCATGGTCGAGTTCGCCCGGCACGCGGAGGGCTGCGGCTTCGAGGCGCTGTACATGCCCGAGCACATCGCGCTCTACCCGGGCGCGACCATCGGCGGCTGGGAGATGCCGCCGACACTGCCGTACGGCGACCCGCTCGACTGCCTCGCCTTCGTCGCGGCCGCCACCAGCCGCATCCTGCTCGGCACCGGCGTCCTCCTGCTGCCGTACCACCACCCGGTCATCCTCGCCAAGCGCCTGGCCACCATCGACGTGCTGTCCAAGGGCCGGATGCGGCTGCTGACCGTCGGCGTCGGCGCGCTGCCCGGCGAGGCGCGGGCCGCCGGGGTCGACTTCACCACCCGGGGCCGGCGCGCCGACGAGGCGATCGACGTGCTGCGCCTGCTCTGGGCGGGCGGCGAAGACGGTGTCAGCTTCCACGGCGAGTTCTTCGACTTCGAGCGGCTGGTCAGCTTCCCCAAGCCGTACCGGGCCAGCACGCTTCCGATCCACATCGGAGGGTCGAGCCGTGCGGCGGCGCGCCGGGCCGGACGCCGCGGTGACGGGTACTTCCCCGGTGGGATGCCTCCGCACGAGTACGCGTTCCAGCGGGATCTGGCCCGCACGACCGCAGTCGAGGCCGGCCGCGACCCGGACGCGTTGGAGCACACGCGATTCGGGTCGGCGGAGATGACGAAGGAGCGCGTCGAGGCGTACGCCGCACAGGGCGTCACGCGGATCGTGGTGAACGCCGGCTCGACCGACGAGCTGTCCGAGTTCGCCGAGCGGCTATCTCTTTCGTAGGGCGAAGACACCCCACCCGAGAAGGGCGCGCCTGTACCGGGCGTGGCGCAGCGGGTCGCTGGCCAGCTGTGCCCGTACCTCGTCGGCGAGTTCGTCGTCGGGGTTCGCGTCCAGCCACGTGCGCATGTTGAACCACTGCGCGGCGGCGTACCGGTCCCAGCTGTCCCCGTCGGCGAGCACCATCTCCACCAGGTCGTACCCGAGGCCATGCACCAGCTCGACGAGGCCCGGCAGCGACGCGTAGTCGTCCCGTGAGTTGGCGTGGCATGCCTCGATGGCCTCCTGGCTGGGCGGTTCGGCCCGCCAGTAGGGCTCGCCGATCAGGATCGTCCCGCCGGGGCGCAGGCTGCGTTCGAGCAGGGCCACCGTGCCGGCCACTCCGCCGCCGATCCAGGTCGCCCCTATGCAGGCGGCGACGTCGACCGGTTCCTCGGACACGTGACCGACCGCGTCACCGTGGACGAACCTGACCCGATCGGCGACCCCGAGCTCAGTCGCGCGGTCGCGGGCCGCGGCCAGAAACACCGTGCCGATGTCGACGCCGGTGCCGGTGATCCCGTGGTCGCGGGCCCACGTACACAGCATCTCGCCCTTGCCGCAGGCGAGGTCGAGCAGCGCGGCGCCGGGCCGCAGCCCGATCGCGGCACCGACGGTGGCCAGCTTCTCCGGCGTGAACGGGTTGAGTATCCGGTGAGAGCTCTCCCGGATCGTGAAGATTCGTGGCAGGTCCAAGACCGCGACGTTAGGAGCGGCCGCGCCCCGCGGCAAGCGGTTTCTCGCCGAGCATCTCGACGGCCACGTCGCACGGGTCGGTGGCCGGATCGATGTGGCGGGCCTCGCACGCGACCCGGTGGAGCAACTCGCGAAACGCCTGGCGTTCGGCGGGGGCCAGCGCGCTCAGCACGTGGTCTTCGGCGGCCCGCACGCGGCGTTCGAGGTCGGCGAGCGTGCGGAGGCCCAGGTCGGTCGCCACGATCCGCCGCTGGCGCCGGTCGGCCGGGTTCAGCTGCCGCTCGACCAAACCCGCCTTGACCAGGTCGTCGATCAGATAGGTCATCACGGTGCGGTCGATGCCCAGGTGCGTGGCGAGGGCGAGCTGGCTGGGGCGGTCACCCTCCACGACCGCCGCCAGGGTGTGATAGCCGCGCGGTCCGTGGGGCAGGTCGCCCAGGACGGTCACGACCGAACCGTGGTACGCGCGCAGCAGCACCCCCAGCGCCCAACCCATGCCCTCGTCCATGACGAGCATCATATCGCTCTGATCGTCTGCTCGACATATGATCTGCCCGACAACACATTCTCGGAGGTGCGCGATGGTCGAACTCGGGGTGTTCATCACCCCCACGAACGCGGCGCCACAAGTGCCGGTGGCGCTCGCCCGCCGCGCCGACGAACTCGGTCTCGACCTCGTCACGTTCCAGGACCACCCCTACCAGCCCGCCTTCCTCGACACTTGGACGCTGATGTCCTGGGTCGCCGGCCAGACCGAGCGGATACGCCTCGCCGGTAACGTCCTCAACGTCCCGCTACGGCAGCCGGCCGTGCTGGCCCGTGCCGCGGCGAGCCTCGACCTCCTCTCCGGCGGTCGGCTGGAGCTGGCGCTGGGCGCCGGCGCCTTTTGGGACGCGATCGAGGCGATGGGCGGCCGGCGGCTGACGCCCGGGCAGGCCGTCGACGCGCTCAGCGAGGCCATCGACGTCATCCGCGGCGTCCTGGAGGATGGCGCGCCGCCGGCGCACGACATCCCGATCTGGCTCGGTGCCCGCCGCCGGCGCATGCTCCGGCTGATCGGCCAGAAAGCGGACGGCTGGGTGGTCAGCCTCGGCTACCTCGATCCGGGGGAGCTGCGCGCCGGCAACAAAATCATCGACGAGGCCGCCGTGGAGGCGGGGCGCGACCCGGCCGAGATCCGGCGGCTGGTCAATATCTCCGGGCGCTTCGCCGACCGCCGAAGCGGCTTCCTCGATGGCCCACCCGAGCAGTGGGTCGAGGACCTGTTGCCGCTTGCCATCGAAGACCGCGTCGGCACCTTCATCCTCATGACCGACGACGCCACCACGCTCGAACGGTTCGCCCGCGAGGTCGCGCCCGCACTGCGCGCGGCCACGCCCGGCACCGCGGCCACCGGGCGCGGCGCGCGGGTCCGCGCCAAGCGGCGTGAGGGCATCGACTACGACGGCGTGCCACCGTCACTCACGGCCGTCGAGCCGGGTGACATCGGGTACTCGCGCGTGCGGTCCACCTACATGCGTGGTGGGTCGCCCGGCCTGGTACTGCGACCGCGTGACACCGCACAGGTGGTGGAGGCGCTCGCGTTCGTCCGGGCCCATCCCGCCCTGCCTTTGGGCATCCGCAGCGGTGGCCACGGTATGAGCGGACGGTCCACCAACGACGGTGGCATCGTCATAGACCTGTCCACACTGGACCGTATCGAGGTGCTCGACGAGTCGACCAGGCGGGTCCGGATCGAGCCGGGCGCGCGGTGGAAGAACGTCGCCGCCACCCTCGACCCGTACGGCTGGGCACTCAGTTCCGGCGACTATGGCGGCGTGGGCGTGGGAGGGCTCGCCACGGCGGGCGGCATCGGGTTCCTCGGCCGCAAGTACGGGCTGACCATCGATCACCTGCGCGCCGCCGAGGTGGTGCTCGCCGACGGCACTGTCGTCCGCGCCAGCGACCGCGAGCATCCCGACCTGTTCTGGGCGCTTCGCGGCGCCGGCGCCAACTTCGGCATCGTCACCTCGTTCGAGTTCGAGGTCGACGAGGTCCGCGAGGTGGGCTGGGCGCAACTGGGGTTCGCCGTCGCCGACGTGGCCGGGTTCCTGCGCCACTTCGGCGACACCGTCGCGGTCACGCCCCGCGACACCACCCCGTTCCTGCTCGTCAGCCCACCCCGCCGGGGCCAGCCGGCGGTCGCGCAACTGTATGGCGTGGTCGATTCCGCCGACCCCGACACGGTGATCGCCCAACTCCAGCCGTTCGCCGAGCTCGCACCCATGTACCAGCAGCAGGTGGTGATCGCGCCCTACGCCGCCGTGATGGGCATGGCGCCCGACGGCGACCATCAGGGGCAGGGCGAGCCGATCGCGCGCTCCGCGTTCGTCCGCGAGATCACCCCCGAGTTCGCGGCCATGTCCGCTGACCTGCTGAGCAGCGGCGTCATGCACTGGTACCAGCTGCGCACCGTCGGTGGGGCGATCGCCGACGTCGACCCGGACGCCACCGCCTACGCCCACCGCGACGCCGGTTTCCAGCTCACGGCGATGGGTACCGACAGGCGGCGCGTCGACGCCCTTTGGGACTCGGTGCGCGGGCACTTCGACGGGCTGTACCTCAGCTTCGAAACCGACCAGCGGCCCGAACGGATCGCGGACGCGTTCCCACCGCGGACGCTGGCTCGGCTGCGTGAGCTCAAGGCCCGCTACGACCCCGACAACGTCTTCCGCGACAACTTCAACATTCCTGTGGGGAAACCATGACTGACTACGGGCACGAGCTGCTGTTCGGCACGTTCGTAACGCCATCCGTCCAGCCCGTCACGCACGCCGTCGACCTGGCGGTGGTGGCCGACCGGGCCGGCATCGACCTGGTTACCTTCCAGGACCACCCATACCAGCCCCGGTTCCACGACACCTGGACGCTACTGTCCTATGTGGCGTCCCGCACCGAGCGCGTCCGGGTCAGCGGCAACGTGCTCAACCTGCCACTGCGGCAGCCGGCCGTGCTGGCCCGCGCCGCCGCGAGCCTCGACCTGCTCTCCGGTGGCCGCTTCGAGCTGGGCATCGGCGCGGGCGGCTTCTGGGACGCCATCGAGGCGATGGGCGGGCGGCGCCTCACTCCCGGCCAGGCGGTCGACGCCTTGGAAGAAGCCATCACGGTCATACGGGAGATCTGGGCGGCCGGCAAGCCCGGCGGCGTACGCGTCGACGGCGAGTACTACAAAGTGAAGGGTGCCAAGCGCGGTCCCGCCCCGGCGCACGACATCGGCGTGTGGGTCGGCGCGTACAAGCCGAAGATGCTCGCCTTGACAGGGCGAGTCGCCGACGGCTGGCTACCGTCGTTGGGCTACCTGAAAGACGGCCCCGACGGCCTGCGCGCCCTGAACTCCCGCATCGACGACGCCGCAGCGTCCGCCGGCCGCGACCCGTCCGCGGTACGCCGCCTGCTGAACATCGGCGGCCGCTTCGCCCCGACCGGCCGCGGCCTGCTCGACGGCCCGCCGGAGCAGTGGGCCGAGGAACTGGCCGAGCTGACCCTCGAACACGGCATCTCCGCCTTTATCCTGGCCACCGACGACGCCACGACCATCGAGCGCTACGCCGCCGAAGTAGCCCCCGCGACCCGAGCCCTAATCAAATCCGCCCGCCAGACCTAATCCCCACCCCCACCGGCCCGAGCCGGCCCGAGCCGGCCCGCGGCGACCCCGCCCCGGCGCGTCTCCCGCGCGGCGTGCCTTCCGCGCGGCGTGCCTTCCGCGCGGTGCGCGTCCGCACGGACGGCGCGGTGCGCCTCCCGCCTCCCGCCGATCAAGGGCAAAGGCACGTGGTTGGATCTCATTTCCGCGTGCATTTGCCCTTGATCGATGCGAATGCCCTTGATCGGCGGGCCGATCCCGGCCAGGCGAGGCGGCGGGGCCATGTAGGAGGGCGGTCCTCGTGTGGCCACGGCCTTGTGGGGGCACGGCCTTGTGGGGGCACGGCCTTGTGGGGGCACGGCCTTGTGGGG
>NZ_JAIBNX010000089.1:29736-34543 GCF_026130045.1 Micromonospora sp. CPCC 205371 | reverse complement strand
CTGCGCGCGCCGCGGCGGCGAGAGGGGGCCGCGCGCGCCGCGGCGGGGAGAGGCGGGCCGCGCGTGCCGTGGCGCGGAGAGGCGGGCCGCGCGTGCCGTGGCGCGCAGCGCTGGGGTTAGGTTGTTAGGACTATTTTGCCCTGGGCGTGGGTGGTTTCTAGGTGGCGGATGGCGTCGGCGGTTTCGCTCAGAGGGTAGGTGCGCTCGATGACCGGCGCCAGGGTGCCGGCCGCCACCAAGCCCGCCAGGTGCTCCAGGTCGGGGACGCTGCGTTTGGTGACCGCGACCCGCACCTTGCGCTGCCGGTGGAACGGTGCGGTGGCGGCGATGGCGGCCAGCCGGGGGATGGAGCCGAGCACCCGCCCGCCCGTGCCGCTGGACGCGACGAATACGCCGTCGGGCTTGAGGAGCCGGCGCATCCCTCCCAGGGAGTACCCGCCGGCTAGGTCGACGATGACGTCGAAGCGGGCCGGGCCCTTGGTGACGTCGTCGCGGGTGTAGTCGACGATCTCGTCAGCGCCGATGGAGCGCACCAGGTCGGCGTTGCGGGTGCTGCACACGCCGGTGACGTGTGCGCCGAGCGCCTTGGCGAGCTGCACGGTAAACGTGCCGACGCCGCCGGATGCGCCGTTGACGAGCACGGTGCTGCCGGCGCCGGCGCCGCCGAGGCGTAGCGCCTGGAGGGCCGTGGTGCCGGCCACCGGGAGCGTGGCCGCCTGCTCGAACGTTACGCCGTCGGGTATCCGGCCCAGGTGTGCGGCCCGCGCCGCGGCGTACTCGGCGAAACCGCGCTGGTTGACCTCGCCGAGGACGCGGTCGCCGACCGCCAATTCGGTGACCTGGGCGCCGATCGCGGCCACGGTGCCGGCGATGTCGCGCCCGAGGATGCCGATCCGGGGTCGCCGGATGCCGGTGGCGAGGCGTGCGACCATGGGGAAGCCGCGCAGCATGACGGTGTGATCGGCAAAGTTGATGGACGAGGCGTGTACTCGTACGAGCACGTCTTCGGGGCCGATCGAAGGGGTGTCCACGTCTGCGTATCGCAGCACGTCCGCGTTTCCGTACTCGTTGTAGACGATCGCCTTCATCTTCTTCACCCTTTCCGGACCTGCTTGGCGGCCTCGACCACGGCGTGTGCCAGCGTGCCGAGCGAGGTGGCGATGACTCCGATGTAGACCCAGCGGTTCGCGTCGTCGGACCAGCCGGCCGCGGCGATGAACTCGGGATTGAGAATCCGGTCGTTGGCGGCGAGCGCGATCAGCAGGATCGAGCACGCGACCGTGGCAAGCCCGCGGGCGATGGCGATCGGCACGTTCCACCGGCCGTAGTACCGGGCGAACGAGAAGCCGAGCGCCACGACCACCAGCGCGATGAAGCCGTAGACGACGCCGGTGTCCCACAGCCACGGCGACAGCAGGCCGATCGGGTCGCCGTTCGCATCTTTCTCGGTGCTCACGACGGGCGTGAGCAGGATGAGCGTGCTGAAGAGGACCGTCGCGGCGGTTTCGAGGACCAGTTCGGTGTACTTGAGGCGGCGGCTCGGCGGCTCTGGGAGCGCGTCGGGCGTCCAGGTGTGGATCACCCAGTGCTGGCCCGGGAAGCGCTCGATGAACGCGAAGAGCAGTGTGGTCCAGAATCCGATGTGGATGGCCGCGGTGAACGTCGCGCTGAACGCGTCGGCCACCACCGACCCGGCGTCCGCGTCGTCCATGGCACGCACGAGCGCGACTATGGCGGCAACCGCCGGCAACACCGTCGCGAGCAGGGTGGCGAGCAGGCGCGTGTAGTCCAGGAACAGCGCCGGCCCGATGAGGTGCAGTGGCCGGTCGGCGTATCCGGCGGCGAGCCGCTGGGGGTCGCCGAGCTCGGTCAGCACGGCCACCTCCGCCGCGGTGGGGTCGGTGCCGCTTTCCACGCGGTCGTCGACGGCGTCGGCGATGGAGGCCCGCAGCTCCCGCTCGATGTCGGGGCGCTGGCGGGCGGGCAGGCGGCGCAGGGCCGCGTCGACGTATCGGTCGGTGAGGGTCATGACTCGCCTTTCAGGCTGCGGAACGCGGCGTCGAGCTCGTCCCAGTCGTGGCTGAGGGTCTGCGCGAGTGCCGTGCCGTCGGCGCTTGTGCGGTAGAACTTGCGCGGCCGGGACTCGTCGGTGTTCCAGTCGCTGGTCAGCAGGCCCTGCTTCTCCAGGCGGCGCAGCAGCGGGTAGAGGGTGTTGGCGTCCACGGCGAAGCCGTACTTCTCGAGCAGGTCGAGCAGGGCGTACCCGTAGTTCGGCCGCTGGAGGATGAGGAGGCAGGCGAGCACGACTGTGCCTCGGCGCAGCTCCTGTAGGTGCGTGGCGAGCAGCTCATCTTCGGGCATGCATCACACGATACTGTGTGAAGCACACTATTGTAAAGCGGCCACCTGAGTGCGCGGGAGCTGCCAAGATTCACGCTCGTCGGCGCCATCGCCATGGGGACGGCGAAACCGGGCGGTGTCGATCGCCAGGTCGCAGGCCGTCCAGCGGGTCCGGTAGAGGTCGAGCATCTCCGGCTGAGCGGCTACTCCGGTCGCGGACGCGTACGCGGCTAGCGCCGAGCCGTCGCCCGGGTCGACAAGCCACAGGTCGCGCTCGGGCGGCCAGCGCGTCGTAGCGGTCGAGCAGCGCCCGAACTGCCGGAGCATGCGTCGCGATCAGCTCGGCGGTCGGGCGGGCGAAAGGGCCGCAGTCAGGCGCTGACTCGCCGCTCAGGGCCGCCTCCGAGCTTTCCCACTAAGCGTCCTACTCCTCGTGCCACCGGTCCACGGACCGGCCGGGCAGTGGATCGTCGTGGACGGTGGTCACGCCGACCACCGCGCCGGCGGCGTCTGTGGCCCGCACCACGTCGCCGGGCTTCACACCCATGCCCAGCACCGCCGAGGCGTCCTTGACCACCGGCTTCGCCACCATCTCGCCGTCCCGGACGACCGCCACGCGGGTCGCGGTAGCCGGAGTCACCACGAGCGTGGCCTTGTCGTGCAGCTGTACGACCACGACCGAGGACGGGTCGCTGGGGTCCGTGCGGGTGCCGAAGGGCACGCCGGTTGCCGCGCTGTTGCTTACCGGATCCGTCACGTCGTACTGGATGGTCAGCGAGCCCCGCCAGCCGCCGCCCACCGCGGGCGCCACCACCATCGTCCCCGTTCCGTCGTACGAGTTTCCGTCGGCCGCCTTGCCGGCACCGACGATGCGTCCCTGCCAGATCACCTTGGGCAGGCCGGTCACCTCGTAGCCCCAATGGCCGTTGTAGCTCAGCACCTCGCCGCGGGCGAGGTCGGTGTTCGGCACGCCGCGCGTGCCAGACAGCGCCGCCGCGTACTGCGCCTCCGTGATGCCTTCCGGAGCAAGCCATCCGGGGGCCGGCCCCTCCTCGCGCGTCACCCCGTCGCAGGTGACCCGCCACCACTCCGGCTTGACCTCTTGCGGGGCGCGCACCAGGTACGAGCCGGTGGGTTCGGGCCGCCAGTCTTTGACAGCCGGCCACGGCGCGGACTCGAAGTCGCAGCCGTCCGCCGCGAGCGCGATCTGCACGACCGGGTCGCCGACGCCACCCTTGCTCAGTTCCATCTCCACATAGGGCTCCAGCCCGTCGCCGACTCGGCTGGCGTCGGCGGCCAGCTTGTCCACTGTGGCGCCCCGGTCGGCGACTAGCCACCGGGAGGCGTGCGCCCAGAAGTTCGGCGTGGGCGCGGTGCGGGCGAGCGCCACCAGGGCGACCCGGTACGGGCCGACGTCGTCCAGGAACAGCACCCTGGCCTCGCGGTACTCGCCCGGGGGCTGCTGCTGCGCCACCGAGGTGGCGAGCGCTAGGACGTACACCTTGTCACCCGCCAGCCCGCCGCGCGCCGGTGACTCGTAGAGGCGCTCGCTCCAGGCTTGGACGTGGTTCCAGTTGGAGTTGGTCTCGCTCGTCGGGTCCGGCACGCTGTCTCGCTGTGCCCGGCCGCGTGGCAGGCCCCCGGCGGCGACCAGCGCGCCCAGGCCGGCCGCCGCGCCCCCCGCGGGTGGCCGGCCGCTCCGGCGCCAGCGCGTGCGCACCCGGCCGTAGGGGTCGGGTTCGGGCGTGAGGTCGTCGGTCATGTCGCCTAGTACCTTGATGACCCGCTCGTCCAGCGTCATGGGACGCTCCTCTCCGTTGCCAGCGGCGCCAGCGCATCACGGAGCCGCGCGAGCCCTCGCGAGGCGCGACTCTTGACCGTTCCGACCGAACAACCCAGCGCGTCCGCCACCTCGGCCTCGGGCAGGTCGGCCAGGTACCGCAGCACGATGACCGCCCGGGTGCGGGCCGGCAGGGCGCGCATCGCCTGGTACACGGCCTGCCGCTCGTCTACCGCGATGGTCGTGTCGGACGCCGTGCGCTCGGGGAAGAAGGCGGTGACGACCTCGCGTGCCCGGTACCGGTGCCAGAGGCTGGTGTGATGATTGATCATCACCCTGCGGAGGTACGCCACCGGGTCGTCGATCCGGCGCCACCTGCCCATCGCCTTGACCAGCGCCGACTGCACCAGGTCTTCCGCCTCGTGGGCGGAGCCGGTCAGGTGGTACGCCACGCGCAGCAGATCGGTGTACCGCGTGTTCACGAACTCGCGGAAGCTGTCGTCGTCGGATGCCACTGTGTCCCCGCTCTGGTTGTCTAACCATCACGAGCATGGCGGGGTGGCAAAAGGTTGAGGGGTGACCGGAGATTCTTTCCGGCGCCCAGCGCCGGGCGTCCCCCCGCCCGGCGGCCAAAAGGCCCCGTGGCCGCCCCGCGCCGTCTGCGGGGGCAGGAAGAGCGCGGCGGGT
>NZ_JAIBNX010000089.1:0-29726 GCF_026130045.1 Micromonospora sp. CPCC 205371 | reverse complement strand
GGGGGGGTGGGAAGGAGATGGAGGGCGCCAGAGTGATCCCCCCGCCCGCCCGCCCCGGCGCGCCCCCGCGCCGGGCGGCCAAAGGGCCGCGTGACCGCCCGGCGCTGTCTGGGGGATCAGGAACAGGTCGTCGTGTACAGGTACTTCTTGACGTCGGGGCTATCGACGTTGTCGGCGGTGATCACGGTCGAGTCGGTGCCGATCTCCTTCTGGACGGTCTCGCCGCGCGCCGCGAACGCCGCCTGTTGTACCCCGTCGACGCCGATCTGCGCCGGCTGCTGGGCGACGAGCGCCTGCACCACGCCGTTGCGTAGCTGCTCGACCTGCGTCGGCCCGGCGTCGAAGCCGACCACCTTGACCTGGCCGGCCTTGCCGGCGGCCTTCACCGCGTTGTTGGCGCCCTCGCTCTGGTCGGTGCTGAGCGCGAAGATGCCCACCAGGTCGGGGTGCGCCGCGAGCTGCGCGGAGACGAGCTGGGAGATCTTCGCGACGCCGTTGGAGGTGAACACGTTGCCGAGGTAGGTGATGTTCGGGTACTTCTTGAGCCCGTCCTCGAAGCCCTTCTGGCGCGCCTCGGCCGTGCTCACGCCCGGCTGGCCGCCGACCAGCAGCACCGGGCCCTTCTCACCGATGAGCTTCGCGAGCGCGTCGGCGGCCACCTCGCCGCCCTTGACGTTGTCGCTGGCGATGGCAGAGGCGACGAAGCTGGTGTCGGAGAGCGTGGTGTCGACGAGCACCACCTTGATGCCCGCGCTGGTCGCCTGCTTCAGCGGCTGCACGAGCGCCTGCGAGTCGTTGGGGGCGATGAACAGTGCGTCGGGCTTGGCGGCGATGACCGAGTTGAGCAGCGGGATCTGGAGGCTGACGTCCCAGTTCTTGGCGCCCTGGATGGTCAGGTCGACGTTGTCCTTGGCGGCCTCGGCCTTGGCGCCGCAGGCCATCGTCTCATAGAACGGGTCGCCGGCCACGCCCTGGATGAACGTCACCTTGACCTTCTTGTCGCCGGTGTCGGCGGATGCGCTTGCTGAGCCGTCGTCGGAGTCGCCGCAGGCGGCGAGCGTGAGGGTGAGGATGGCGGCCGCGAGCAAGGCCGTGGCGCGAGTGTGCATTATGGACCCTCCTAGTACGGGGGTGGTGTGGAGACTAATTCGTGGGTCAGCCGCGAGCGTTGCGGCCGCGGCGCCGCTGGTCGACCATCACGACGCCGACCAGCGCGGCGCCCAGCGCGACCTGTTGCCAGAACGGCTCCAGGCCGAGGATGACGAAGCCGTCGGTCAGCACGGACGGGATGGTGACGCCGACGACCGTGCCGAGGACGGTGCCTATGCCGCCGCTCAGGCTGGTGCCGCCGATGACGACGGCGAGGATGGCCTGGAGCATGTCGGTCTGGTGCCCGTTGAGCGTGGTGGTCTGGAAGCGGGCCAGGCTGACGTAGCCGGCCAGTCCGGACAGCGCGCCGGAGAGCATGTACACCTTGACGATGTGCCGGTCGACGTTGACCGCCGCGCGGCGCACAGCCTCCTCATTGGAGCCGATGGCGGCGGTGTACCGGCCGAACCGGGTCTGCGACATGACGAACGCGCCGATCGCTGCGACGCCGAGCGCGACGAGCACGGTGTAGGGGATGCCGAGGAAGTCGCCGAACCCGAGGGTGTCGGCGAGCGAGGTCGGTACGCCGTGCATGTCCTGGCCGCCGGCGAGGATGTAGGCGAGCCCGGTGGCGGCGGCGAACGTGCCGAGCGTCGCGATGAGGGGCGAGACCCCGCCCCGGGTGGTGATGACCCCGTTCACCAACCCCCACAGCAGCCCGGACAGCACGGCGACCGCCAGGCCGACCAGGCACACCAGCAGCCCGTCGCCGCCGACCGCGTGCATCGCCTTGAGGCTGACGACGCCCGAGAACACCAGCACCGAGCCGACCGACAGGTCGATGCCGGCGATCGTGATCACGAACGTCATGCCCACGGCGATCAGCAGGTAGCTGGAGGCGTCGACGGCGATGCTCTTTGCGTTGAACCAGGACACGAACTGGTCCGGGCGCAGCGCGGAGAAGAGCGCGAGCAGGGCGACCAGGACCAGGACCGACCAGCTGCGCTGGGTGTGTCTCAGCCGCATCCGGCGGCGCTCCGGTGGGACGTTTTCGCTCGTTCGGACGTCCTCTTGTACCGCCATCGCCCCACCTCGCCGGTCAGGATGGTGACAGCGTTGTCACCTGCTTGACCAGGGACGGTAACTCCGCCGGTCCGATTCGTCAACGGGGCGGAATCACCGCTTGGCCGCCGCCGCGATGTCGAGGGCGCGGGTCGCCGCCGCCACGGGCGGGGGGACCGGGGGGATCGGGCGGGGCACGGGCAGGCCCGCCAGGCGCAGCGCCAGCTCGGCGAACAGCGAGTTCGCCCAGGCGAACCACGGTCGCGTGAACGTCGCCGGGTCGTCCACGTCGAAGCTCTCGTGCATCAGCCCGGTGCCCGCGTCGGTGGCCAGCAGCGTGGCGTACAGGCCCTCGGACTCCGCCCGGGAGGACGCGGTGAGCGCCTGGAGGCACAGCGCCATCGGCCACACGTGCCGGTGCGGCGTGTGCGGGCTGCCGACCCCGCTCGCCGTCGTCCCCCTGTAGTGGTACGGGTTGGTGTCGCTGAGCACGAAGGCGCGGGTCCGGCGGTAGAGCGGGTCGTCAGTGGCGCACCAGCCGAGGTACGGCAGCGACAGCAGGCTGGGCACGTTCGCGTCGTCCATCAGGTTCGTCCCGCCCAGCCCGTCCACCTCGTAGGCGTAGATCGAGCCGGTCGGGGTGCGCACGATGCCGTGGCGGGCGATGCCGCCGGCGATGTCGACCGCGAGGTCCACCGCGTTGGCGCCCAGGTCGCGGGGGAGCAGGCCGCGTTCGCTGAGCTCGGCCACGCCGTTCAGCGCCACCACCGCCGCCGCGTTCGCCGGGATGAGGTACCCGTACTCGCACCGGTCGTCGCTCGGCCGGAACCCCGACCAGGTCATCCCGGTGCGCGCCACGGGGGAGCCGAGTCCGCCGCGCGGCAGCGTGTCGTCCCGGAACGGGCCGTCCGTCCTCTCGAAGCGGTACGGGGAGGAGCCCTCGTGGTCCTGCTCGACCCGCCAGACCTCCAGCACGCGCGCCGCGGCCTCGGCGAACTCACCCCGCAGGTGGTCGGCCGATCCGCTGGCGGCCCACAGCTCGTACCCGAACGACAGCACCGCGCACAGCGAGTCGACCTCGTACTTGCGCTCCCACACGTCGGGCCCCGGCACGGGCCGGTCGTACTCGTCGACCCGGTGACCGGTCGGCCCGTCGTTCACCGCGTTGGCGTACGGGTCGGACAGCACCGCTGCCGCCATCCGCCGGACCACGCCGCCGAGCGCCCCGAGCACCGCCGGGTCGGCGACGCCGGTCAGGTACGGGCGCAGCTGGCCCACCGTGTCGCGGTGCCACATCGCGGGGATGTCGCCGGTGATGACGAACGGGTACGCCCGGTCGCCGCGGAGCGTGGTGGTCCAGGCGCTGGCGAAGCAGCGGCGGAACGTGTCCGCGCCGCCGAGGCCCGCGGCGAGCCGCTCGGCCGCCCGGTCGGATACGGCGGCGAGGCTCTCGGGGAGCACGGGCTGGTGGCTCGCTGGCACGCATACCTCCTGGTGGTGGGTGTTGACAGCGCAGGCTACCTGGGTACTGTTCGAGATGCGACAGCGTTGTCACCCCTCTCAGTTCCTGGAGGCCTGGATGAGCGGCACCGAGACCCCGATCCTGCGGCTGTCCGGGATCACCAAGAGCTACGGCACCGTGCAGGCCCTCCGGGGCGCCGCGCTCGAGGTGAACCCCAACGAGGTCGTCGCGCTCGTCGGCGACAACGGCGCCGGCAAGAGCACCATGATCAAGGTGATCTCCGGGGTGGTGCAGCCCGACACGGGGCAGATCGAGGTCGACGGGCAGCCGGTGACCTTCGGGAGCCCGCTCGCACCCCGGAAGTACGGCATCGAAACCGTGTACCAGGATCTCGCCCTGGCCTCGGACCTGGACCCGGCGGCGAACCTCTACCTCGGTCGCGAGATCCTCCGCCCTGGCCTGCTCGGCAGGCTGGGGGTGCTCGACAAGCCGCGCATGCGTGCGGGCGCCGACGAGGCGTTCGCGCGGCTCAGCGTCGGCCTCCAGGACACCCGCAGCCGCGTCGGCACGATGTCCGGCGGCCAGCGGCAGGGCATCGCCGTCGCCCGCGCGGTGCTGTGGGCAAGCCGCCTCGTGCTGATGGACGAGCCCACCGCCGCGCTGGGCGTCGTGCAGACCGACCGGGTCCGCGCGCTCATCGAGTCGGTACGGGAGCAGGGCGTCTCCGTCATCCTCGTGAGCCATAATCTTCCTTTTGTGTTCGAGGTGGCGGACCGGATCGAGGTGCTCCGGCTGGGTCAGCGGGTCGCCGTGTTCAAGCGGTCGGAAACCACCGTCGAGCAGGTACTGGGAGCGATGACAGGCGCGCTCAGCGCGACCTAGCGGGGGGAGTGACCGTGGCACGGCCGACGATGAAGGAGGTCGCCGGCCTCGCCGGGGTCGGCCTAAAAACGGTGTCGCGGGTGGTCAACGGGGAGGGTCGGGTCAGCCGCGAGACCCGCGCCCGGGTCGAGGCGGCGATCGCGGCCACCGGGTACCGGCGCAACGAGGTGGCCCGCAGCATGCGCGGCATGCGCTCCGGCCAGAGCACGATCGACATCGGGCTGCTGCTCGGCGACCTGACCAATCCGTTCTTCGCCGGTGTCGCGTCGGCGGTGATCACCGAGGCGCGCAGCCGGGGGTACGCAGCCGTGCTCGCCAGCGCCGACGAAGACCCGCTGGGCGAGCGCGCGGCCATCGACGGCCTGCTCGGGCGGCAGGTCGCGGGCCTGCTCATCGTGCCCGGCGGGCGTGACTACGGGTACCTGCAACAAGAGATCGAGATCGGCACGCCGGTGGTGTTCGTCGACCGGCCGGGTGCGGGGCTAGCGGCCGACGAGGTGGTGCTCGACAACGCCGAGGGCGCGCGGATGGCGGTGCGGCACCTGGCCGCACACGGGCACCGGCGCATCGGCGCCATCGTCGCGCCCAGCCGGTGGGCGACCGCCGAACGGCAGCGCGGCTTCCGGCAGGCGATGAAGTCGGAGACCGGTGCGGTCGACGCGGCCCTGATCCGGCGGCTGTCGACCGGTTCGATCGCCGAAGCCGAACGGTCGGCGCGCGAATTGCTCGCGCTGCCGGACCCGCCCACCGCGATCTTCACGACGACCGGCTTCATGACGCAGGGGCTGCTGCGAGCGCTGGGTCCTCGGCGAGACGTGGCGGTGGTCGGGTTCGACGACTTTCCGCTCGCCGACATGCTGCCCGTGCCGCTCTCGGTAGTGGCCGGCGATCCAGTAGTGCTGGGTACGGTGGCGGCGCAGACGCTGTTCGCCCGCATCGACGGCTGGGAAGGCCCCCCGACGCGGAGAGTGATCCGCCCGACGCTGATCCCGAGAGGCAGCGGCGAGGTCAGTCCCCGCCGCCGCTAACCCGACCCACCGCGCCGCGCGCCTCCGCGCCGTCCCGCGCCGTCCCGCGCCGTCCCGCGCCGTCCCGCGCCGTCCCGCGCCGTCCCGCGCGCCGCGCGGCCCTCTCGCGTCGATCAAGGGCGAATGCACGTGGTTCGATCTCTTTTCCGCGTGCGTTTGCCCTTGATCCATGCAAATCCCCTTGATCGGCGCGTGCCGCGCCGGTCGTATCACCGCGTCCGCGCCGCAGGAATCAACCCCGACCTGGGTTATCCACAAGCAGGCGAGTTATCCACAGGCAGGCGCTCGACGGGCGCTGGTCCGGCGGACTGCGGCCTAGCCTGCCGGCATGCGGGAGCCCAGACTCGACCCCGTCCGGCGGCCGCGACTGCCTCGCGTCCGCACGACCCTCCGCCTCATGCTGGTCGCGGCACTGCTCCTGACCGCGGCCGCCGCGCTGTACGCGGGCGAACCCTCCTGTCCCCCACCCGCCGCCATCGACCGGACGCCCGGCGAGCCCACACCGGCCAGCGGTGATCGACCTTCCACGGACCGGCCGCCGGACGCCCACAACCCCGGCGGATCGACGCCGGCCCACTCGGAATCGACCCACTCGGGGGCGGAGCGCTGGGCGCCAGGTGCGGGTGACGCGCGACTCGCGGCGCCGCCCGGCACAGTCGGCGTGCCGGTAAGGCTCGCCGACCCCGCTGCGCTCGCGCTCGTTCGTCAGGGTGATCGCGTCGATCTGCTAGTCGCCGGGCGTCAGGCCGGCGTGGAAGCGACGGGCGTGCTGGTGCTCGCTGTCGCCATCGACGAGGGCGCGCTGCTTCTCGCCCTGGGCCCGGCTCAAGCGCGGAAGACCGCCACCGCCTCACCGACCGTCGCTTACACCATCATCGTCCGCGCCTAGAGCGACCCGTCCCCGCGAGGCCGCTGCGTGGCGGCCCGCGACGAGCGTTCCAGCATCTTCGGGGATGTTGCGGCATGAGCCTCCGCGCCTCCGCCCGAGGCCATGTTCCCCGATGTTGCGGCATCGGACGCCGGCTCGGGCCGCCCACACGAGAGCGGCGCGGTCGGAGCTCGGTCGGTGCTCCCGGCGCGGACGTCGATCAAGGAGATTCGCATCGATCAAGGGCAAATGCACGCGGAAATGAGATCAAAGCGCGTGCGTTTGCCCTTGATCGACGGACACCGGACAGAGCGCGTGGCGCGCGGCGCGCCGGGCAGAGCGCGCGGCACGCAGAGCGCCACACGCAGGCGCGACGCGGCGTGCAGGGCGCGTGCCGGGTTAGGACCAGTGTGGGGGGCGGTCTTCGATGAGGCGGTCGTCGTTGGAGTACGAGCGTTCGCCCCATCCGCGGTCGGTATCGTCCCGCGTCTGATCCGGCAGGACCGGCAGGCCGTCGTCTTCCAAGTCGACGACACGGTCGGAGTCGTCGCGTGCGTATTCCACCCCGCTCACGCCCTCAGCGTACCCAGTGGAGGTGAACGGCGAGTGCCCGTCCGGCCGTTGGTAGCGTCATTCGCCGTGACGACGCGCGATGGCGACCCCAGTGCGGACGGCGACTCGACCGCCGACCCGCCACCCCAGCCACGGCACGAGCAGGGCCCCGACCCGGATGCGTTCTGGCGGCGGCCCGATGGCGGCGAGCCCGCCCCGCTGAAACCGCAAGAAACGGGAAAAGGGGCCCAGCAGCCCAGCTACCCGGGTCCGCCGGCCAGCCCCACACCGCCGAAGGGGTGGCGGCCCCCCATGGTGGTACAGCCGCCTTCCCCTCGTCAGATGCCAGCGCAGGACGTCAACGGCATCGAGGCTGAGGAGCGCAGCGCCCGCACGGTGACGTACGGGGTCGGGATGATCGCTGGAGCCGTGCTCCTCATCGTGATCTGCCTGCTCTGCTCCCGCGCGCTCTTCTAGCCCTCGATCAGGGAGCCACTGGTCAGACGCCACTCCAGACTGCGTTGGCTCCGGTGTCGCCGGTCTTGTAGACGTAGTACCCGGTGAAGCCCGCAAGCACGATCACGGCCGCGCTCAGTACCCAGGCAAGCCATGTTGGCGCCCGACGGGCCCGGCTGCTGGTGGCGAAGACCAGTAGCAGCGCGGCGGCACCCAGGCCGAGGCTGAACCAGAGCGTCAGGTCGCCGTAGCCCTGGTGGTCGTCGACCTGCGCCAGGATCTCCTGGCTGTAGTTGGCGGCGACGAGCCGCTCCTCCAGGTTCTGGCCGGACTGCCGTGCCACGAAGGCGGCCAGTGGGGCGCCCACCGCGAGCAGCACGACGGCCCACCCGATCCGCGCTCTCACCTTCGGCACCAGTGCGTACACCACCGCCGCCACCGCCAGCAGCGGAATGAAAACCACCGCCGCGTGCACCAGCAGCGGGTGGGCCGGAAGTCCAGCTATCTCCTCGAACATCGAGGCCTCCTCTTCTACGCGAGATCGTCCCGCCAGCCTACGGGTTGGTTGAACTCGCAACTTGCCCTTGTCACAGAGAGCTACGCCGATAGAGCCGACAGGGTTCAGCGGGGTTCCCAATACCTTGCTGGTGACGTATTCGCGTGCTGTTATTGCAGGGTGTACGGCGAAGACCTGTTGAGGTCGCGTGGCCTTCGGGTGACCCGACCTCGTCTCGCTGTGCTCGAAGTCCTGTCGACCGGCGGTCACCTCGAAGTCGACGAGATCGCCCAGCAGGTGCGCACCCGGCTCGACTCCGTGTCCACCCAGGCGGTCTACGACGTGCTCGGGGCGCTCTCCCGTGCCGGGCTTGCGCGGCGCCTGGAGCCGGCGGGTAGTCCCGCGCGATACGAGCGGCGCTCCGGCGACAACCACCACCATGTGGTCTGCCGCGGCTGCGGCGAGGTAGCCGACGTCGACTGCGTCGTCGGCGAGGCGCCCTGCCTCGATCCCAATGTCACGCACGGGTTCGAGATCGACGAGGCAGAGGTGACTTTTTGGGGGCTGTGCCCCGACTGCCAGGCTCGCCGCACGACAGATGACTGATGGCAGATCTCGGTCTATTCGGTCCCGACTCGGTCACGTGGCGCGTGCACTCCGAGCCGATCCTGTTCCTTGCCGGGCTGCGCTCGCTGTACTTGCAGGCCCTGCACCCGCGTGCCGTCGCCGCCGTGGTGCAGAACTCCGACTACAAGGCCGACCCTTGGGGCCGGCTGCTGCGCACCTCGACGTACGTGGCGACGACGATCTTCGGTAGCACCGAGCAGGCGGAGGCGGCGGGCAGGCGCGTGCGGGCCATCCATGCCCGGTTGCGCGGCACCGACCCCTGCACCGGCGAGGAGTTCCGGGTCGACGAGCCCGATCTGTTGCGCTGGGTGCACGTGGCGGAGGTCGAGTCGTTCGTCACGACCGCGCGGCGCGCGGGCGTGCGACTAAGCGCCGGCGACGTCGACCGGTACTACGACGAACAGCGGCGAGTGGCCGCGCTGGTCGGGCTCGACCCGGCGACCGTGCCCGGCAGCGCTGCCGAGGTCGACGAGTACTACCGGCGCGTCCAGCCGGATCTGCGCATGACCAAGGAGGCGGCGGAGACGTTCGTCTTTCTGAGCGCGCCCCCGTTGCCCTGGCGGCTCGGTCTGACGCCGGTGCGGCTCGTCTACTTCGGCGTCGCGGCCACCGCGTTTGCGCTGCTGCCTGGCTGGGCGCGGCGCAAGTACGGCGCGTTCGGGCTGCGTACCGCCGATCTGCCGGCCGACCTGTCGACGCGCGGCATCCGGGTGGTGCTCAACGCGCTACCGCGGAAGTACTTCTACAGCCCGGTGCACCAGGAAGCGCTCAAGCGGGCTGCTCAGACGGTGTCGTGACCCGGGCCAGACCGTCCCACGGCTCCTTGACCGCCGCGCTGGCACCGCCCGGGCACGTCTTGCGGTAGTCACACCAGGCGCAGATCGGGCCGGGCTGGGTCGGGAACGCCTCGTCAGGGTCGGCGCCGCCGGCCACCGCCTTCTCGGCGGCCACGATGTCGCGCGCGGTGTCTTCGGCACGGGCGAGTTGGCGGGCCAGGGACTCCGGCGTGTGATCGTGCGCGGCCACCGTGCCGCTGGGCAGGTGGTGCAGCTCGACCCGGCGACACGGGCGGCGGAACACCCGCTCAGCCGCGTACGCGTACAGAGCGAGCGCCTGCGACCCGCGGGCGTCGTCGCTGTCGAGC
Source organism: Micromonospora sp. CPCC 205371 (assembly GCF_026130045.1). Taxonomy (GTDB): domain Bacteria; phylum Actinomycetota; class Actinomycetes; order Mycobacteriales; family Micromonosporaceae; genus Phytohabitans. The sequence continues at coordinate 20,060 of NZ_JAIBNX010000089.1, read as the reverse complement.
CCCGTGCGACCGGTCTTGTAGTCGACGATGGCGAGCTCGGCACCGCGCGCGTCGATGCGGTCGGCGCGCCCGTTGAACGCCAGCACGGCCGTCTTAACCGCGACCACACGCTCGACGCCGACTGGCTCGGTGCCCGGCTCCAGCGTCTCTACATAGGACTCGAGCCACTCCAGCGCCCGGCGGTAGGCGGAGCGCTCCTGCTCGTCGTCACGGTAGCCCTCGCGGACCCAGGTGCTCTTGAGAAGCGACGGCAGGGCCTCGGGCCGGCGGCGGTCGTGCGGCAGAGCGAACCAGTTGCGCAGTGCGGTGTGGACACTCGCGCCGAGGGAGTTGTGCGCCCACGGCGGCCCTTTGGGTGGTGCCGGGCGGTCGACGTAGGTGTAGCGATATCTCCGTGGACAGTCCAGGTAGCTGCCGAGCTTGCTGGGCGTGCACACGAAAAGCCGCTCCGGCATGCCTTCGAAGCTGAGCTGCCCACCAACGCCGTACCGCTCGCCCTTCACGCCAAACATCTTCTCACTTGCCTATGACAGATCACCGCGACGCGTAGTCGGCGACGAACGTGGCAACCGCGTCCGCGATCAACTGCACGGCGATCGCCGCCAACAGGAGACCGGCGATCCGGGTCAGTACCTCGATGCCGCCTGGCCGGAGGATCTTCACGATGACGCCGGAGAAGCGCAGCGTGAGCCAGACGGCCACCATGACCGCGACGATGCCGACGGCGATCGCCATGTAGTCGGCCATGCCGTCGGCCTGCTGCACGAAGAGCATGGTCGCCACGATCGCGCCCGGCCCGGCGAGAAGCGGCGTGCCCAGTGGCACCAGCGCGACATTCGACGTGACCTGCTGGTTGGGGTCTCCCTGCTTGCCGGTCAGCAGCTCCAGTGAGATCAGGATCAGCAGCAGGCCGCCGGCGCCCTGCAGCGCGGGCAGGTCGACGTGCAGGTAGTCGAGCAGCGTCTGGCCGGCGACCGCGAACACCACGATCACGCCGAGAGCCAGCGCGACGGCCTGGGTGCCGGCGCGGATGCGGTCGCGGGCCGGCAACGTGCCGGTCAGCGCGAGGAAGATCGGCACCATGCCCGGCGGGTCGGTGATGACCAGCAGCGTGACGAACACCTCGCCGAACAGCTTGAGATCCACAAGGGTCACGCTAGTGGAGCAGCGGCACTCCGGTGGCTTCGCCGACGATCCGCTCGTACGCGTCCGGGGCCGTCGTGTGGGCGCCCAGCCGCACGGACTTGTGGGTGCCGTGGAAGTCGGACGAGCCGGTCACCACCAGGCCCAGCTCGCCGGCCAGCCGCCGCACGTGCGCCCGCTCATCCGGCGAGTGATCCTCGTGGTCGGCCTCCAACCCGAAGAGGCCGGCCGCCGCCATCTCGACGATCAACGAGTCGGGCACGATCGTGCCGCGCCGGGTCGCCCGCGGGTGGGCGAAGACCGGTACGCCGCCGGCGCCACGGACCAGCCGCACCGCCGCGAACACGTCGGTGTCCTCCTTGGGCAGCCGGTACCGCTCTCCCAGCCACTCCGGCGCGAACGCCGCGCTCGTGGTGCCGACCAACCCGGCCCGGATCAGCGCCTGAGCGATGTGCGGTCGGCCCACGGTGCCGCCACCGGCGTACCCGAGCACCTCGTCCCACGTGACGTCGACGCCGTCGGCCCGCAGCCGGTCGACGATTCTCTCGCCGCGCTCCTCACGCGCGCGGCGTACCCGGGCCAGCTCGGCGACCAGCGCCGGCTCGGTCGGGTCGAAGAGGTACGCGAGCAGGTGCAACGGGATCGACGGGGTCACGCCGTACCAGCGGCAGGAGAGCTCGGCGCCACGCACCAGCGCCAGCCCGGCGGGACGCGCCGCCGCCGCGGGCTCCCAGCCCGCCGTGGTGTCGTGGTCGGTGATCGCCAGGGCGTCCACCCCGGCGTCTCTCGCGGCCGTCACCAGCTGCGCGGGGGTCAGGGTGCCGTCGCTGGCCGTCGAGTGCGTGTGCAGGTCGATGCGCATCGCGTCGAGCCTAGTGACAGCTAGGAGACGCCCCGAGCGAAGCGAGGGCATCAGACCAGCACTCATACGAGCTGCTTACTCACCACCACGATGTGATCGCCGTCCTTCATGCCCGGCACGGCCAGCTGCTCTACGCCCTTGGCCTGGTCGACGGCCAGCTCGTCGGCCTCCACCCGCACCAGGCCATCGCGGTCGGCGCGTACGACCGTGTTGGCGTCGGTCCAGACCGGCTCGCCGGACAGCGGTGGCCCGGCGTACCGGGTCGCGGCGGTCGTGCGCTGCTTGAACGCTCCGCCGAGGTCGACCAGCGCCGCCAGGTTGGCGGTCTCCGCGTCGGCGACCAACCAGCGTCCGTCGGGCGAGACCGTGCCGGCACCGTCGCGCTTGAGACGCGTCGCACAGGCTGTCTTGAGTACCGTCAGCGCGTTGCGCGCGTCGAGCAGCGCCAGGCACGCCCGCTCGCCCTGTCCCTGCATCACCTGGCCGACCACCGTATGGCCGTCGGGCAGCGGACCGTATATGCCAACGGTGGTGCCGTTCCAGGTCGGCTTGAAGGTCTCACCACCGTCGGGCCACCACACCGCGTACTCGTCGGCGCCGCTGTCGCGGGTGCGCGCCATCAGCACGGCGCGACCGAGGAAGCTGACTGGCAGCCCTTGCGTCAGCGCCGCAGACTGCTGCGCTCCGGACACCTCGCCACGGACGACGGAGGCCGAGAAGAGCCGAGCGCCGTCGAGCCACGCCACGCGGAGTCCGTCGTTGGCCAGTACCACCGCCTCGACGGGGGGCAACAGCTCGCGCGTGCTGCCGTCGGGGCTGACCCACCACAGGGCGGACCGGCCGGTCTGCTGCACGCCGACCATCAGCCAGCCGCCGTCGGCGCGGTGTGCCTGTGTGACGGTGCCCAGCGGGGCCAGGTCGACGACCTTGCCGGATGCCGTCTGGAGGTGGGACGTCACCACCACGTCGACCGGCAGCTCGTCGCCGAGGGCGAGCTCCTGACGCCGCATGTCGTCGGAGCTGTCGGGCTGGTCGAACCGTGTGGGCGTGGGGTCGCCGCTGCGCAAGATCGACGGGTACAGGTCGCCGACCCAGGCCGGGCCGGCGTGCCGCTCGGCGGGTGGACGGAGCTGGATGACGCCCATGGCGACGGCGACCGTGGCGGCCGCGACGAGCGCCGTGCCGGCGATGGAACGGCGACGGTTGATCCGTTTGGCTCGGCGGATCGCGGTGCTCGCTGGGTCGGCGTGCCGGACCGGAGCCACCTCGGCGGTGGCACTGGCGAAAGAGTCTCGCAGCGCGCGTTCCAGGTCGTCCGGCGTCACGCCGAATGGACGCGCTGGGCCTGGCTCAAGGTTGTCGGGCTGGTGCATGATCACCGACGCTTTACACCGATGGTCGGGATGGCGGGCTCCGGTGCCGGTACCCGAGGCATCGCCGGAAGGACCGGGACGGGCCGTGCGGGACGGACGGGCTGAGGCGCCGAGGTCGGCGCGGGTGCCGGCTCCGCGCCGACGCCCTCCGCCGCGAGACGTTGTCGCAGCGTGTGCAGCGCCCGGGAGGTCTGGCTCTTGACCGTACCCGGAGAGATGTTGAGCAAGGCGGCGGTCTGCGCCTCGGACAGGTCTTCGTAGAACCGGAGGACCAGCACCGCGCGCTGCCGGGCGGGCAGCTCCTTGACGTGCCGCCACAGCGCGTCGCGCTCCAGGTGCTCACTGATCTGGTCTGGAGCGGCTACGTCGGGCAGCGTCTCGGTGGGGCGTTCGCCGTGCCAGCGCCGCCGCCACCAGCTCGTCGCCGTGTTGACCAGCACCCGCCGGGCGTACGGCTCGACGGCTTCGATCTCGCCGAGCCGTTTCCACGCCAGGTAGGTCTTGGTCAGCGCGGTCTGGAGCAGGTCTTCGGCCGTGGCCCAGTCGCCGGCGAGCAGGTAGGCGGTGCGCAGGAGGGCAGCGGAGCGTGCCGCGACGAACTCGCGGAACTCCTCCTCCATGTCGTACCTGGCCACCGAATAAGCCTCCCCCGGGACCCGTGCGCCACCGAAAGGCTGTCACAACGCGCCCGGAAGGGCCATGGTCCTGATGGACCGTTTAAGCCCCGTCGTCAGCCTTGGCGTCTTCGGCGTCCTTGCCGAGCCGTGCCTCGACCGCCTGCGGCTCGTACATCTCTTCGACCACGCGCAGGTAGAGCTCGTTGGGGTTGGGCAGATGCTTGATCTCACGAAGCGCCTGGTCTTGACCGGCAGATTCCAGGACGAACGTGCCGTAGTTGAGCGCCCGCCCCAGGGGGGACTGCTCATACTTCATGTCAGTGACCCGGAGCAACGGCATCATGCCGACCTTGCGGGTGATGATGCCGTTGACCACCATGACCCGCTTGTTGGTCAGGATGAAACGGTCGAAATACCAGTCACCGACCTGCCAGGCAACCCAACCCATGATCGCGAGCCAGATGATCACCGCGACCGTGGTGAGCCCGCTGACCTGCTGCCGCGCCAGGAAGCCGGACAGGTATCCGAGCGCGAAGGTCGCCGCGGTGCCGATGAGCAGCGGCGTGGTCAGGTGGATCCAGTGCCGCTTCCACTCGCCCCGGTAGCGCTCGGTCGGGAAGAGGTATCGGGCGACCAGCGTGCTGGGCTCGTCTTCGAGCGGCAGGACGCGCCGGGGCCCGATGGGCATTCCGGCCGCGTCGGTGCGCAGGCCGGCAAGGTCCTCTTCGGAGATATCGGGTGGCACGTATGCGGTGTCGTCGGCGTCACGGCCGTAGCCGGCGCTTTCCGCGTACGCAGGCCCATCACCGAATGCTGGACCATCCCCGAAAGCCGGGCCATCGCCGAAGCCAGGCCCTTCGTCGGGTCGAGGGGTGCGCGGGATCGGTTCGGTGTCGCGTTGCCACTCCGACCGATCCGGCTCGTCAGGGTCTGGCGGTTCGCCAGATGGTCTACCCATCGGCGGCTACGCGATGAGGTCCGTGAAGAATTGACCGAAGCCCGACGCGATGTCTGCGACGGTGTTTCCCAGAGACTGGAAGACGTCAGCCGCAGAGCCGGGGTTATAGGCGATGAAGAAGATCAGAAAGGCGATGCCGCCCCAGGTGAGCACCTTTTTGACCATTGCGGGCCGTCCCTCCGCACTGCGCCGAGCCGTTGTCTCGGCACCACTTAGCGTATCAGCGATGCGTCTTTACATGTGGCTATCAATCGTTGCGATCCAACAAGCGGAACGCGGTCACGCTCTACCGTGCAGGTACGGCGATGGAGCGCCGTACACGAGTTCGGGTGGCAGCCACTCGGACAGGTCGTGCAGCACGACATGTTCCGCGAGGAGGTAACCCGCACTTGCCGGCCAGGTTATCGCATAGAGCCACATTCCCCGGGCTTCTCCGGCATACGCGCTCCGATCCGTCGGCGACTTCACCGACCACAGTGGAGTCGGATGACCACCAACCTTGATCTTGGCGTGCGCTCCACCGAGCTCGCCGGCGTGGCCGGCCATGTCGCTGATGGCGTCGGCGATGAGCGCACCAGGGTCCGGCCCAGGGATGCCGCCGAACCGGTTGCCGAGCCCCACGCCGGGCTCCTCGGCCACCAGCACGACATCCGCTGGCCCACCCCGCAGCGGCGCCGGCCCACTGCAGGCCACGGCGGTCGCGCGGACGCCGGTGCGGTCGTCGCCAGCCCACGCCACGCCGGTCATGGTCCAGCCGGGCGGTAGCGGCCACGGGCACCACACGGGCACCTGCGGGCGGCCCTGAGCCTCCTGGGCGTGCGCGATGGTCGTCAGGGCGCTGGCGACGATCTCGGGGCCCACGTGCTCAGCCACGTGGAACGGCGGCACAGGTCCACAGTCGTCACAGCGCCACTCGCTGTGCATGAGGTCAGGCGGTCGCACCGGACCGCCGCATCGCGGGCAACTCACCGCCACACCCACACCCCATACGGTGCTTTGATGTGGCGCCCCCGTCAAGCCAACCGGCTTTTTCGGTCAACCCGTACGGGCGTGATCACCTCACGTGTTCGGGGGTGCGGCGTGCGCGCGTATCCACGCGTGCATGGCGATGCCGCTGGCGACACCGGCGTTGATCGACCGGGTCGAGCCGTACTGAGCGATCGAGAACAGCGCGTCGCACGCCGCACGTGCGGCGTCGGACAGGCCGGGGCCCTCCTGCCCGAAGAGCAGCACGCACCGCTGGGGCAGCGTGACGCTCTCCAGTGGATGCGAGCCGGGCAGGTTGTCGATGCCCACCACCGGCAGCCCGTCGGCCCGTGCCCACGCCACGAACTCCTCGATCGTCTCGTGGTGCCGCACGTGCTGGTAGCGGTCGGTGACCATCGCGCCGCGCCTGTTCCACCGGCGGCGGCCGACGATGTGCACCTCGGCGGCGAGGAACGCGTTGGCGTTGCGCACCACCGTGCCGATGTTCAGGTCGTGCTGCCAGTTTTCGATCGCCACGTGAAAGCCGTGCCGGCGCTGGTCCAGATCGGCCACCACCGCCTCGCGCAGCCAGTACCGGTACCGGTCGACGACGTTGCGCCGGTCGCCGTTGGCGAGCAGCTCAGGGTCGTACCGAGGGTCGGTCGGCCACTCGCCCGGCCAGGGCCCGACCCCGACTTCGTCGACGTACTCAGCGGTCACGCCGCCGAGCCTATGGTGCCGTGGTCAGGTCAGGTCGAGGGCGGCTGCCAGATCGTCGAGGAACTGGCGTTCGGCGGAGCTGACCTGGTCACCACCGAGGCCGAGGACACCGCCGGAGCGTGCGGCGCCGCAGACGCGTACGGCCACGGACTGGACCCACTGGCGGTAGGCGGCCGAGTCCGCGGGGTCGGCGCGCGCGGCGAGCACCTCGCTGGCGCGCCGGCACGACGCCAGCACCTCCGTGACACCGGCCCGGCGATCGGTGAACTCCTCGGCGACCGGGCCATCGCCGCCGGACTCGGCGTAGATGGCGGCGGCAACCGCGCGTACCAGGTCGCTGTCGAACGCCCGACCGGCAGCGATTGCCTCCAGCCCAGCGAGTCCCTCGGCGACGGTGCGGCGCGGGCTGTCCGGCTCGGCGGATGTGGCCGCTACGACCACCCGGGCGGGCAGCTTCGTGAGCAGCCGCCACTCTTCGGCCGGGTACCCGGGGGCGATCAAGCTGCCTCCCGCGGTGGGGTCAGTCGCCATACCGCCAGCATATGCACCCTTTAGGATACTAAGGGCGCTTTTCAGGGAAGCTGGGCCGCTCCGGATCTACGCCCGCTGGCACCGCCGACGCGGCGTACTCCTTCTTCGGCACCATGACCCGCCTCCGGAACACGCAAACCAGCGTGCCGTCCTGCTTGTAGCCGCGGGTTTCGACGGAGACCACGCCGCGGTCGGGCTTGGAGTTGGACTCGCGCTTGTCCAGCACGGTCGTCTCGCCGTAGATCGTGTCGCCGTGGAACGTGGGCGCCACGTGCCGCAGCGACTCCACCTCCAGGTTGGCGATGGCCTTGCCGCTGACGTCCGGCACGGACATGCCGAGCAACAGCGAGTAGATGTAGTTGCCGACCACGACGTTGCGCTTGAACCCGGTGGACGTCTCGGCGTAGTGGGCATCCATGTGCAGCGGGTGGTGGTTCATCGTGAGCAGGCAGAAGAGATGGTCGTCGTACTCGGTGACGGTCTTGCCCGGCCAATGCCGGTAGACGGTGCCGACCTCGAACTCCTCGTAGTACCGGCCGAACTGCATCCAGGCTCCCTCGGAAGCTACCAACGGGTAAGGTCAGCATGCCTTATCGAGGGTTAAGCCGGCAGCAAGGTGGGAATCCCGTTGCACCTGACCCCGGACGCAATGAGCGGCGGGGCCCTCCCCGGCACCCGCCGCCCACGCTTTGTTGCAAGTGATTTTGCCTGGGAAACCAGACGAGAAAAAGGCTCAGAGCCGAGACTCAGGTCACAGTTATTCATTTGTTACATTACTTTCCGTAGGAGTTGATCCTGCTGTGACAGACGGTTACCGGCTTCAAATGGCCTGACAGATCGGGACACGCTCCGATGACAGCGCTTTCCCGAATCGGGGCGATGGAATCGCTCCCATCACCGCAGGTAACGGGGCGTTCATTGCAGTTGGTCACTGCCGGAAACACCGTGTGTCACATCACCGCGGGGAATGCCTGTCCACGCCGGTAGGTTCACCTAGACGTAAGCCAATCCCGGTGATCGGAGTGATCCATGGCGACCGTTGAGCTGACGACGGCGAACTTTGACGAGGTGACCGGCAAAGACGGCATCGTGCTGGTCGACTTCTGGGCCAGCTGGTGCGGTCCGTGCGTCCGGTTCGCGCCCGTCTACGACCGCTCTTCGGCCAAGCACGGCGACATCGTCTTCGGCAAGGTCGACACCGAGGCGCAGCCAGAACTGGCGGCGAAGTTCGACATCCGCTCGATCCCGACCATCATGGCGATCCGCGACGGCGTGATCGTCTTCGCGCAGCCGGGCGCGCTGCCCGAGTCGGCCCTCGAGTCGCTGATCGAGCAGGTTCAGGCGCTCGACATGGACGACGTCCGCAAGCAGCTCGCCGCGCACAACCACTGACCTTCTCTGACACCGTCCCCGGCGCGCATCCGCGCCGGGGACGCGCGTATGTCAGGCGACGTGGGCGTCGTAGGCCGCCACGGTGGCTGCCAGGATCTCCGCACCGGGACGCGCCCACAGGCCGGCGTGGAAGACCTCGACCTCTACCGGACCCGTGTACCCGGCGGCGTCCACCGCCTCACGGAACCTGCGCAGCTCGACACAGCCCTCACCGGGCAGTCCGCGGCCGAGCAGCACGCCCTCGGGCAACGGGGTGATCCAGTCAGCGGCCTGGAAACAGGCGATGCGCCCCTCCAGGCCGGCACGCTCGATCTGCGCCCACACCTGGTCGTCCCACCACACGTGGTACGTGTCGACGACCGCGCCGACCGCCACGGGCGGGAACGGGGCAGCGAGGTCGAGGGCCTGACCGAGGCTCGACACCACGCACCGGTCGGACGCGAACATCGGGTGCAGCGGCTCGATGGCGAGCTGCACGCCGGCTTCGAGCGCGTGCGGCACCAACTCGCCGATCGCCTCGCCCACGTGGGCCCGGGCACCGTCGATGTCACGGCTGCCGGCCGGCAGCCCGCCCGACACCAGTACCAGGACAGGAGCGCCAAGGGCGGCGGCCTCGTCGATGGCGCGGCGGTTCTCGTCGTACCAGTCATCGCGGTTGAAGAAACCACCGCGGCACAGCGAGGTGACCGCGAGCCCGGCGTCTTCGACGAGCATGGCGGTCTTCTCCAGGCCGTACTCGGCGACCTGCTCCCGCCACAGGCCCACCTGACCCACGCCGGCCGCGACGCAGCCGGCGACCAGGTCTGCCATCGGCCAGTAGTTGGCGGTGGCCTGGTTGAAGGAGAACCGGCTCATAGCTCCGGTACCTCGATGCGCCGGCCCTCGCGGGCCGACTGGAGACCCAGCTCGGCGAGCTGCACACCGCGCGCCCCCGCCCAGAGGTCCCAGGTGTACGGCTCGTCTTCGACCACGTGGCGCAGGAACAGCTCCCACTGCGCCTTGAAGCCGTTGTCGAACTCCTCGTTGTCCGGCACGACCTGCCACTGCGAGCGGAAGTCTTCGGTGACGGGCAGGTCCGGGTTCCAGACCGGCTTGGGCGTGGTGGCACGGTGCTGGATGCGGCAGTTGCGCAGCCCGGCTACCGCGCTGCCCTCGGTGCCGGCGCCCGGGACCTCCAGGAGCTCGTGGGGGCACCCCGGGACGGCCCGGGAGGAGTTGATCGGGGGGCCGACGCCGCCCTCCAGCTGGAAGATGCCGTACGCGGCGTCGTCGGCGGTCGCCTCGTAGGCGTCGCCGTTCTCGTCCCAGCGGGTCGGGACGTGCGTGGTCACGTGCGCGGTGACCGCGTTGACCCGGCCGAAGATCTGCTCCAGCACGTAGTGCCAGTGGGGGAACATGTCGACCACGATGCCGCCGCCGTCGGCCGCGCGGTAGTTCCACGACGGGCGCTGGGCGGGCTGCCAGTCGCCCTCGAAGACCCAGTACCCGAATTCGCCCCGGATCGACAGGATGCGGCCGAAGAAGCCGCCCTTGACGAGCCGGTCGAGCTTGCGCAGGCCGGGCAGGAAGAGCTTGTCCTGCACGACGCCGTGCTTGAGCCCAGCGCCGTCGGCCAGGCGGGCGAGGTCGACGGCCGCCGCGAGGTCTTCGGCGATCGGCTTCTCGGTGTAGATGTGCTTGCCGGCGTCGATCGCCATCCGCAGCGCCTTCTCGCGCTGCGAAGTCACCTGGGCGTCGAAGTAGATCTGGATGTCGGGGCGGGCCAGCGTCGCCGTGAGGTCGGTGGACCAGTCGGTCAGACCGTGGCGCTCGGCGATCTCGCGTAGCTTGGCCTCGCTGCGGCCGACCAGCGCCAGCTCGGGCCACAGCCGGCTGCCGTCGCGCAGCGGCAGGCCGCCCGCTTCCCGTATCGCGAGCAGCGACCGGACCAGGTGCTGCCGATAGCCCATCCGGCCGGTCACGCCGCCGAGCGCGATCCCGATCGTTCTGCGGTCCATGCCGCGGCCTCCTCAGGCTCTTTCATTAGGTAAGCGCTTTCCTAGGCACCGTACTGGCAGTTTGACGGCCCCGGCAAGGGCTTTCCTTCATGTGGACGGCCACACGGTATCCTCATCGGCAGCCGGCCCTGTGAGCCGGCCCTGTGAGGCGGGCGTTCGCGGCCGGGGGCGCGGTCGCATCCACGAGGCCCGGAAAGGACGGGGCGGATGGCCACGCTCGCCGATGTCGCGCGGCGGGCCGGTGTATCGCCGGCCACAGCCTCCAGGATCATCAACGGCAGCTCCAAACCGGTCACCGACGCCCTGCGCGAGCGGGTGCTTGCGGCGGTCGAGGAGCTCCAGTACGTGCCGAACGCGCACGCGCAGCTGCTTGCCCGCTCCCATCGAAGCGCCATAGGCGTCATTGTCCACGATGTCTCCGACCCGTACTTCGCGGAGATCACCAGAGGGCTCCAGCGGGTGGCGACCGACCACGGGCGGCTGGTCATCATTTGCAACAGCTACCGCGACCCTGTCAAGGAGCTGGAGTACGTCGAGCTGCTGCGCGCCCACCAGGTGGCCGCCATCGTGCTGGCCGGCTCCGGCTACCACGACGAAGAGTTCACCAAGGCGCTCGACACCAAGCTGCACGTGTACGAGCGCACGGGCGGTCGGGTCGCGGTGATCGGGCGCCACGAGCACGCTGGCGACGCGGTGGTGCCCGACAACGAGATGGGCGGCTACCTGATCGCTTCCGAGCTGTACGCCCTTGGCCACGACCGGATCGGCGTGATCGCCGGGCCGAAGCTGCTCACCACGACCACCGACCGGCTCGCGGGGATGCGCCGGGCGGCTCGCGAGCACGGTCACAAGCTGCCGGCGCGCCGGATCGAATACGCCGACTTCGACCGGGGCAGCGGCGCGGCAGCCGCGGCGGCGCTGCTCGACGCCGAGCCCGACCTGACCGCGATCGCGGCCCTCAACGACTCGATGGCGATCGGCGCGCTGGCACTGCTCCGATCCAGGGGCATCACCGTGCCCGACCAGATGTCCGTGGTCGGGTTCGACGACATGCCGGTTGCCAGAGACGTGACGCCGGCGCTGACGACGGTACGACTGCCGCTGGCAGACATGGGTGAGCGCGCGATGACGCTGGCGCTCGACGAACATCGCGATGGGCAGGGTCCGCGGATCGAAGAGGTTGGGGCGGAGCTCATCCGGCGCGACAGCGCCGGGCCGCCCCGCTAGAGATGCTTGCATTCTCTTCGTACGCATGTTCGAATGAAGGACATGCGCTGGGACAACCTGTCGGCTCCCCCCGACGCTGGAGTCCCTGACGGGCCGGCGCCAGCGGCTCCACCCCTGCCGCTGGCGCTGCCCGGCGCGGTGGCGCGCACGTTCGACACCCCTGGCTTCCGCGGCATGACGTTCTACGAGGTGCGGGCCAAGTCGATCATCAATCGGGTGCCCGGCACCTCCCGGGTCGGATTCGACTGGACCATAAACCCTTACCGCGGGTGCAGCCACGCCTGCTCCTACTGCCTGGCCGGCGACACACCGATCCTCATGGCCAACGGCCACACCAAGCCGCTCGCCGATCTGGTCGTCGGCGACGAGATCTACGGCACGGTCCGCGGGCGCACCGACCGTCGATACGCGGTGACCACCGTCTTCGACCACTGGTCCACCACCAAGCCGGCCTACCGGATCACGCTTGGCGACGGCACGCGGCTCGTCGCGAGCGGTGACCACCGGTTTCTCGGCGAGCGCGGCTGGCGGCAGGCCAAGCGGCTGGCCGGCGGGCGGCTGGTGGGCACCGGCGGAGCGGCCGAGGCACCGAAGGACACGCCTGAATACCGCCGGGGATACCTGTGCGGCATCATCCGCGGCGACGGCAAGCTCGGCACCTTCACGTATTCGTACGGCACCGTCCACCGGTTCCGGCTGGCGCTCGCCGACCTGGAAGCGCTCGAACGGTCCCGGGCATACCTGGCCGGCTTCGGCGTGGCGACGACGGTGTTCGAGTTCTCGGTGGCGACCACCGCGCGCCGGGTCATCCGCGCGCTGCGGGCCACCAGCCAAGCCGACGTCACCGCGATCACCGATCTCATCGCCTGGCCTGAGTGGCCCACCGACGAATGGCGTAAGGGCTTCCTGGCGGGCGTCTTCGACGCGGTGGGCAGCTGCTCCAGCGGCATCCTGCGGCTGCGCACGGCCGACGGACAGATCCTGCGCCGCGCCGCCTCGGCGCTCGCCCGCTTCGGCTTCGACGTGGAGCTGGGCGCGGCGATGCGGCTCACCGACATGGTGCGTTTCTTCCACCTGGTCGACCCGGCCATCACCCGCAAGCGGTCGATCGCGGGCCTCCCGGTCACGACGGCGCCTGGGCTCGACGTGGTGTCGGTCGAGCCACTCGGGATCGAGATGCCGCTGTACGACATCACCACGGGCACCGGTGACTTCGTGGCCGCCGGTGTGGTGAGCCACAACTGCTTCGCACGCAACACCCACACGTACCTCGACCTCGACGCCGGCCACGACTTCGACAGCAAGGTGATCGTCAAGGTCAACGCTGGTGAGCTGGTGCGGCGCGAGCTGGCTGCGCCCAAGTGGCGGGGCGAGCACATCGCGATGGGCACCAACGTCGACTGCTACCAGCGTGCCGAAGGCCGATACCAGCTGATGCCGCAGATCCTGGCGGCGCTGCGCGATTTCGCCAACCCGTTCTCGATCCTCACGAAGGGCACGCTGATCCTGCGCGACCTCGAGCTGCTGCGACAGGCCGCGTCGGTGACCGACGTGGGCCTGGCGATGTCGATCGGCTTCCTCGACGAGGCGACCTGGCGGTCGGTCGAGCGCGGCACGCCCAGCCCGCGCCGCCGGCTCGATGCGGTGCGCACGCTCACCGACGCGGGCTTCCCGGTGTCCGTGCTGATGGCGCCGATCCTGCCTGGCCTCACCGACACCGAGGAGTCGATCGACGCCACCGTGGCGGCCATCGCGGCGGCGGGCGCGGCGAGCGTGACTCCCATCCCGCTACATCTGCGGCCGGGCGCGCGGGAGTGGTACGCGGGCTGGCTCACCCGGGAGCACCCGGCGCTGGCGCCGTTGTACCGAAAGCTCTACCAGCGCGGCTCGTACCTGCCGAAGGAGTACCAGCGCGAGCTGACGGCGCGGGTACGGATGGCGACACGGCGACACGGCCTTCACAAGCCGAGCGAGCATCGCCAGGTAGCGGCACCATCACAGCCAGTCATCGAACAATTGACATTGCTGTAAGCGAGCTACCGTCGAGTAGTGCGCAGCGCTCAGCAGATTCTGGCCGACTCGGCGGTCATCGCCGTGGTTGGTGCCTCCCGCGACCCCGACAAGCCCGCACACACGGTGCCGCTTCAGATGCAGCGGCACGGCTGGCGGATCATCCCGGTCAACCCGTACGCCGACGAGCTCTTCGGCGAGAAGGTGTACCGGTCCCTGGCCGACATCCCGGAACCGGTTGATCTCGTCAACGTCTTCCGCCCGTCCGAGGACGCCGTCGATGTCGTACGCGAAGCCGTGGCGATCGGCGCACCGGCGGTGTGGCTGCAGCTCGACATCGTCTCCCCGGAGGCCCGGCGGATCGCCACCGAGGCGGGTCTGGAGTACATCGAAGACCGGTGCCTGGCCGTGGAAAGGGCGGTTGGCCAGCTCACCCGCCTACCGGCCGCGTAGTTCCACTATGGACGCCGTACCCCGGGGCTCGCGTACCGGTACACCTTTTCCTAATCTGCTGATGTGACCCGCGTCAGGGACGACCTCCAGCCCCGCCTCGCCCAGGTGCAGGCCGTGGCATTGTTGTGTGGCCTGGCCGGGTTCGTGCTGCGCGTGGCGGTGGAGTTCTGGATCGAGCCGCTGTCCTGGCGGCTCAGCTTCCTGCCCGCGTTCGCCGTGTACGCGGCCGCGGCCGCCACCGCCCTGGCGCTGCCGCTTCTCGCGTTCACGCGGCTGTGCCCGCGGCCCCGACCGACGCCGCGCGAATTCGTCCTCGGCGCCGACCGGTCGCGGCCCGCCTTCGTGGCCGCCACCTCGCCGTGGACCATCGGTCCGTTCGTCATCATGCTGATGTTCCTGGCCGGCAACGGCTTGGCCACCGAGCGTGCGCCGGACGGCGCGGTGTCGATCTCAGGCTGGTTCCGCACCGTTGTGACGGTCGGCGCGATCTTCGGCATCGCGGCGTGGGCGTTGTGGCGCGGCCCGCGGGTGGAGTTGCGCCCCGGCGGTCTCCTCGTGCGCACCCTGCGCACCCACAATGTGCGGTGGGAGGCGCTGCTCGCCAGCGGTCCACCAGCTCCGGTGGAAAAGCCCCGGCAGATCTCGCTTCTGGTGCGGCGGCAGCCTCCCGAGTACGGGGCGTACGTCGTGCGCATCCTGCACCGGTGGCTCGCGGTCGACGCCGGGTTCCTGGCGGGCGCCATCCGGCACTACGTCGACCACCCGGAGCACCGGGCCGACATCGGCACGCCCGCCGAGTTCGACCGGCTCTACGACGCGCTGGACGCATGATGGTCGTTTCCGATACCGGAAGCGAGCGACTGCGCTTCCGTCAGTTGGCGCTCGGCGTGGCTGCCGGCGCGGCGGTGCTGTGCGCGGCGGGCACCGCCTGGTGGTTGGGCTGGCGGCACGGCAGGACCGACCTCGCTTTCCTTGTCATCGCTGGCGGGTTCGCCCACTCGGTGAACGACTGGGTCCAGCGAAACCGCGGCCGGGAGGGAGATCTCGTCTGGCGGCCAGCCATCGTGCTGCCCGGCGGCGTGGGGCCCGGCTACATAGCTTCCTGGTCATGGCAGGCCGTCGCGATGGAGTGTGCCGCGTCCGGCGGCCTCCTGCTGGGTTTCATGGTGCCGAGTGCGGCGTGGCTCGCACTGGACGGTTGGAGGTCGGTCGTCGGCGCGATCGGGACGGCGATCGGCGCCGCCGCCGCACTGGAACGGGCGCGGTGTGCCTTCCGGCGCGTGAGACACCCGGTGCACACGGCGCTCACCGCGGCCGGGGTGACCGTCAAAGACACCACGGTGCCGTGGGACGGGATCAAGTACGGCAAGGCGGGTAAGGACGGTGTCTCGCTGTACCGGCCGGGTGCTGGGAAGGTGCTCGCCGGCGGGCCGCAGTGCGAGGTGCCCGACGACCGCCTCAACCAGGTGATCGAGCACTTCAGGACCAGTCCGCACCGCCGGTCGGCCCTCGACGGACCCGCCGCACTGTCGGGTTTCTGACAGGCCGGTCACCACAGTCCGCGTTTTGAACCGGACTCCCCGTGTAAAACTGCCCCAGTGACCCATCCGCCACTTGACGAATCGTGGCAGGAGCCGCGAGCGATCAGGTATGGACGGTCTAACCAGGCCAAGTCTCACTACCGGCCAAGGCAAGTCACCGGCCGGGTGACGCCCAGCCGATCGCAAGCCACGTCGCGTCCCGCCGCACCGGCACGCAAGGCGGCCAATCACCGCCGCGTCTGGTTCTTCACGATCGCGCTGCTGCTGGCGCTCGCGTTCGGCGCGGCGCTGTTCCAGGCCGTGTTGGCTGGCCCGCCGCCGGTGGCCGGCCCAGCGCGGCCCGCGTCGCCGACCTCGCCCGCGCCGACCACCGGCACTGCCGTCCCGCCGGGTGAACAGCCGGTGGCCGAGGAGCCCGCTGCCGAGGACTCCAAGCAGGACAGGCCGGTGGACGACGACCCATCCCCCGCCGAGGCGGCCGAGCCGCAGCCCGGTCCGACGACGCCGGCGACCGCGCCCGACGACGACGTCACGCCCGCTCAGGACGCTGACACCGCCGCGGTGCACTACAAGAACTGCGGCCAGGCACGAAAGGCTGGCGCCGCGCCGATGCGGCGGGCAGACCCGGCGTACTCGTCCTCACTCGACAAGGACGGCAACGGCGTCGCCTGCGAGAGCGGCAAAGACTAGGCGCGGTACTCCTTCAGCAGACCGCGGGAGATGATGGTCTTCTGGATCTCGCTCGTGCCCTCGCCGATCAGCAGGAACGGCGCCTCGCGCATGAGCCGCTCGATCTCGTACTCCTTGGAGTACCCGTAGCCGCCGTGGATGCGGAACGACTCCTGCACGACCTCGGCGCAGTACTCGGACGCGAGCAACTTCGCCATGCCCGCCTCGACATCGTTGCGGGCGCCCGAGTCCTTTAGCCGTGCGGCGTTCACCATCAGCGCGTGCGCCGCCTCGATCTTCGTGCCCATCTCGGCGAGCTTGAACGCGATCGCCTGGTGCTTGGCGAGCGGCGCGCCGAACGTCTGCCGCTGCTGGGCGTACCCGACCGCCAGCTCGAACGCCCGGATCGAGATGCCGCACGCGCGGGCGGCCACGTTGACCCGGCCCACCTCGATGCCGTCCATCATCTGGTAGAAGCCGCGCCCCACGCCGGCCTCCGCACCGCCGAGCGCCGCCGACGCGGGCACGCGGACGCCATCGAGGACCATCTCGGTGGTCTCGACGCCCTTGTAGCCCATCTTTTCGATCTTGCCGGGGATGGTGAGGCCTGGCGCCGTCTCGCCGAAGCCTGGCTCCTTCTCCAGCAGGAACGTCGTCATGTTGCCGTACACCGATTCGGCGCCGGTCTCGGTCTTCACGAGGGTGGCCACGACGGACGAATACGCGCCGTTGGTCAGCCACATCTTCTGTCCATTGAGGACGAAGTCGTCGCCGTCACGCTCGGCTCGGGAGCGGATGGCCGCCACGTCCGACCCGCAGCCCGGTTCCGACATCGAGAACGCGCCCCGCACCTCGCCCGTCGCCATCCGCGGCAGGAGGCTGACCTTCTGCTCGGGCGAGCCGTGCTGGGAGACCAGATACGCCACGATGAAGTGGGTGTTGACGATGCCAGAGATCGACATCCAGCCGCGCGACAGCTCCTCGACGACCAGCGCGTATGTCAACAGCGACTCGCCGAGCCCGCCGTACTCCTCGGCGATGGTCAGGCCGAACAGGCCCATGTCCCGCATGCCGTCGACGATGTCCGCGGGGTATTCGTCCGCGTGCTCCAGGTGCTGCGCGTGCGGGATGATCTCCTTGTCGGCGAACTCGCGCACGGTTTCCAGGATCGCGCGCTGTTCGTCCGTCAGACCCGGGGTCTGGGCAAGGCGGGCCATGTCAACCTCCCGTACCCGCAGGTAACTAAACGTTCGCTCAGTATCGTCTCACGGTCCGACTCCTCACAACGTGTGTGAAAAGGTTCACCGGGCCGAGTACCGTCCCGGTGGACAAGGAGGAAGTGCAGATGACGTACCCGCCGCCAAGCGGTCAGCCGGACCCGTACCAGCAGCAGCCATACGGGCAACAGCCGAGCGATCCGAACGCACAGCAGCCCTACCCATACTCCGACCCCTACGGCGCACAGCCGGGCTCGCCGGCCGCGCCGTACAGCGGCCAGCCGGGCTCGCCCGCACAGCCGCCGTACAGCGGCCAGCCCTACAGCGGTCAGCAGTACGGCCAGCCGCAGTACCCAGCCGGTGGCTACGCCCAGACGCCGGGCACCAACATCATGGCGATCCTGTCGCTGGTCTTCGCCTTCGTGTTCGCGCCCGCCGGCATCGTGCTCGGCCACATCGCGAAGAAGCAGATCAAGGAGCGCGGCGAGCAAGGCGGCGGCCTGGCGACCGCCGGCCTCGTACTCAGCTACATCTTCACCGGACTGACGGTGCTCTTCTGCTGCGGTGGCGTCATCCTCGCCATCGCGTCTGACGGCTCCGGCAGCAGTTACTGACGCGGCCCGCGAGGCGCAGCACTCCGGCGCACTACCGGAACTGCGCCTCGCGAACGCTGTTACCGCCGTCGACCACGAGCATCTGCCCGGTGATGTACGACGCGGCCGGTGAGCAGAGAAACGCGATCGCCGCGGCGACCTCATCCGGCGTGCCGGGGCGCCCGATCGGCGTACCCAGGCCCTGCTTGAGCTCGGCCACCGTGGAAGCCGCGGTGTAGATCGTGCCCGGCGCAACCGAGTTGACCGTGACACCGTCGGCGACCATCTCCATGGCCAGCGCCCGAGTGAGACCCACCACGCCTGCCTTCGCCGCGGCGTAGGCGGCCTCGGTCGGCAGCGCGTTGACCGGCCCGGCCGTCGCGGCGAGGTTGACGATGCGGCCCCAGCCGCGCTCGGCCATCCCGCCGATGAAGGCCCGGCTGCACAGGAACGCCGTAGTCAGGTTGCGGTCGATCTCCGCATGCCACTCGTCGAACGAGAGCTGCGCGACCGGCCGCAGAACTTCCGGGCTGGCCCGGCTCGCGAGGCCGGCGTTGTTTACCAGCACCTCGACGTCGCCGAGCTGCTCAGCCACGGCGTCGGCCAGCGCGCCCACCTCGGATTCGTCGGTCAGGTCGGCGACGAACCCGGTGGCGCCCAACTCGCTGGCGCGTTCGTGGATGCGTCGCGTGGTGGAGACGATCGCCACCCGGGCACCCAGGCTGGTGAGCCGCCGCGCGGTGGCGTATCCGATCCCATCCGGGCTGCCAGCACCGGTGACCAGCGCGATCCGCCCGTCCAGTCGCAGAGTGACCATGGCGGGTTCGGTGGCGCTCATCATGTCCATGAACGCGATCCTGCCCGGTCCGGGCAATCCGAGCAACGATGCTATTCCGGGCGCGCCCAATACGGGGATCACTGACTTGGCCCGGTACCGCTACCCTGTCGGGCACCTGCCAACGACGGAGAGCGTGAGATGAGCTACCCCCAGCAGCCCGGTAACTGGAGTGACCCCTCCTGGCCGCAGCAGCAGCCTGGTTACCAAGACCCGGCGTACGCGGTCAGCGGCCAGCCGGCACCGGCATACCCGGGCTACGGCTACCAGCCGGTCGCCTCGCCGCCCACCAACGGGCTCGCGATCGCGGCGCTGGTATGTGCGCTGGCAGGGATCGCCACCTGCATCAGCGCGCCGGTCGGCGCGATCCTCGGCCACGTCGCCCGCCGGCAGATCCGGGAGCGGGGCGAGGCTGGCGACGGCATGGCACTCGCGGGCATCATCGTCGGCTGGATCATCACGGGCCTGATGGTGCTGCTGGTCGCGTTCTACGTCGTGATCATCATCCTGGCGATCAACTCAGACACCACGGGCAGCGACTTCTAAGGATGACCGACCCGCAGGTGCCCGACTACGGGTACGCCCCTCCGCCGCACCCCGGTCCGCCTCAGTACGGACCACCTCAGTACGGACCGCCGCCGCCCGCGCAGCGCACGAACGGGCTGGCCATCGCGTCGCTCGTGCTGTCACTCGCGTCGATCAGCGTGTGCGTCAGCGCCCCGATCGGCGCGATCCTCGGCCACGTCGCCCGCCGGCAGATCGCGGAACGCGGCGAAAGCGGCGACGGCATGGCCCGCGCCGGCATCATCATCGGCTGGATCGTGACCGCCCTATTGGCCGCAGTCCTGGTCCTAGGCTGCATCGGCGCCATGACCGACAACTCGACGTAGCCCACAGCGCCCCTCACCCAGCCACCTCGTCCCGCCGCCGCGCGCCGCCTCATCCCGCCGGCCGCG
>NZ_JAIBNX010000088.1 GCF_026130045.1 Micromonospora sp. CPCC 205371 | reverse complement strand
GCGGCCAGGCCGGTGAAGGCGGCCACGACGACCGCGTACGCCAGGTGCGCCGCGAACGCTGGGCCGCGCGGAACCGCGAATCGGCACCGCAGGCCGCCGAGGAGCAGGTCGAGCGCGTCGCGCGGGTGTGGGCGCTGCTGGCCTGGTTCGGCCGCGTCGAGCAGCGTGGTCAGCATCTCGGTGCCGCGCTCGCGCCGGTACCAGCGGGGGTAGGCGTGCAGGAGCAACCGGTACCAGCGGGTCACCCGGCACCGCCCGGTGCCGGGCGCAGGTGGCCGGCCTTGCGCAGCCGGGCGGCGGCGAGGCTGGCGTTGGCGCGCAGCCGCTCCACCTCCGCCTGCAATTGGGCCGCGCCGTGGTCGGTGAGCCGGTAGTACCGGCGCAGCCGCCCGTCGACGGCCTCCTCCCGGTCGACGACGACCAGGCCGTCGTCGGTGAGCCGGTCGAGCGCCGCGTACAGCGTGCCGGCGCGCAGCTTCAGCCGGCCGCCGGACAACTCGTCCACGGCCCGCATGACGCCGTAACCGTGCAGCGGCTGCTCGGCCAGCGCGGTGAGTATGAAGAACGTCGGTTCCTGGACTGCCATGACGTCAACGTACCGACCATCGGTATATGCCGTCAATCGGCACACGTCGGCGTGCCGCTGTGAGTGCGCCGGCTTCAGCCCTCGGCCGGTGTAGCGCCATCAAGGCCGGGACGGACGGGGAGGGTGCGCCAGTCCTCGACTGGGGTCAGCGGCACCAGGGCCGGGCGCTCGACGGTCGTGGTCAGCTCGATCCGGCGCCCCTCGCCCGCCGAGCGCTGCAGGGCGGTCATCGCCTCCAGTACGTGCAGGGCCACCTCGCCGCTGGTGCGCGGCGCCCGCTGGCCGTCGGCGGCGATCTGGTCGAGCAGGCCAAGCCCCCGGCCGCCGCCGGCGTACCCCGCGGACGTCGCGAGCGTGGTCCACCCGATGCCGCCCAGCGCGAAGTGCCGGACCTCGCCGTCGAACTGGTTCGGGTCCGGCACGGAGAGGCTGCCGGTCTCGCCGTGCACCTCGATCGGCGCCGCCGTCGTGGCCACCCCGTCGAAGCTGGTCGTGATCGTCGACAGCGCGCCGTTCACGTGTTCGAGCACTCCGGACACGTGGCTGTCGACCTCGACGGGGATGATCTCGCCGATGCGCGGGCCGGACCCGATGACCCGTACGCGCCGCAGCCGGCTGGACGCGCCGGTTACCGCGCGGATCGGGCCCAGCAGGTGGACCAGAGCGGTGACGTAGTACGGGCCCATGTCGAGCAGCGGACCGCCGCCAGCGGTGTAGTAGAAGTCAGGGTTGGGGTGCCAGCGCTCGTGTCCCGGCGTCACCATGACCGCCGTCGCGCTCAGCGGCCGCCCGATCAGGCCGGTATCGATCGCGGCGCGCGCTGTCTGCGTACCGGTGCCCAGGACCGTGTCCGGAGCGCAACCGACCACGACGCCGGCCGCGTCCGCGCGGTCGATGATCGCGCGGGCGTCGGCGAAGGTGACGGCCAGCGGCTTCTCGGCGTACACGTTCCTGCCGCGCTCGATCGCGGCGTGCGCGATCTGCGCGTGCGCCGCCGGGACGGTCAGGTTGACCACGGTCTGGACGTCCGGGCTGTCGAGCAGCCGCTCTACGCTCAGCGCCTCGGCATCGGGAAGCTTGGCGGCGATGGCCGCCGAGCGCGACGCGTCGAGGTCGGCGACCGCGGCGACGCGCACGCCGGGATGGCCGGCGAGCGTGTTCAGGTACGCCCGGGAGATGACGCCAAGACCTACGATGCCGATGCCGTGCGGGTCGCCCACACCATGCCCCTTTCGATGATCGTGCGGACCGTGGGGTTCTCCAGCACGTCGAGACTGTGTCCAGGAGTCGTCACGACGATCCGCCCGGCGCCCCACCGCCTGGTCCAGATCGCCGGCGAGGTGATCGGCCGGTGCCACGGGTGCCACGGCTGGGTCGGGTGCGTGGTGGTGGCGAGCACGTCGATGAGGTCGTCGTGCAGCACCCAGTACTGCTCGGTGCGCAGGTCGAAGTCGTCGATGCCGGCGGTGATCGGGTGTGTGCGGCCGAGGTCGGTGACGTTGACCGTGTACGGCAGGAAGTTGTCCCGCTCGTCGCCCACGCGCTCGCACGGCTCCTTGCCCGGGTGAGTCGCGAATTGGCCGCCGACCAGCTGCAGATAGTCCGACGACGCGCGGAACGAGTCGCAGATGCCGCCGTGCCAGCCGGTGAACCCGGTGCCGGCCTCGACGGCGGAGCGCAGGCCCGCGAGCTGGTCGCCGGTGATTTGCGACATCGTGACGCACTGGACGATGAGGTCGGTGGCGGCGAGCGCCTCGGCGTCGGCGTACACCTCGGTCGTCTCCTCGACCCGCACCGCGTAGCCGTTGTCTTCGAGGAAGGGGATGAACAGCTCGGTGGCTCGCACCGGCTGATGCCCCTCCCATCCACCTCGCACCACCAGAGCCGCCCGCGTCGCATCCACCCGCCGAACCTATCCCAGTGGAGCGGCGGGTTCGGGTCAGTGGGGGTGGCGTAGGGTCGGCGGCCGTGGCAGTGCGAATAGACATCGAGGCGTTCGGCGAGGCGATCCGGCCCGCGACACGGGAGGCGGCGTCCGCGCTGTGGCGCTCGGGCGCTGTCAGTGCGTTGGAGGGGGCTGGGGGAGGGGCGCAGGCGGTCGTCCGCGACGGCTCCACCATCCTGCGGCCCTGGATCGGCATTGTGGACGGTGCGTTCACCGGCGAGTGTGAGTGTGGGGATCACGGCCTGTGTGTCCACGCGGTCGCGGTGGCGCTGGCCGCGTTCGACGAGGACCTGCGCTGGTCCGGGGCCGCTGTGCCGCCCAGCGCCGCCGAGGTGCCGTCCGAACGGCTCCGGTACGCGGCGGCGGTGGAGCGGCTCGCACCCCGGCAGCTGGCCGCGCTCGTGGTCGACCAGGCTACCGAGGACCGGCTGTTCGCGACGACGCTGCTGCGTACCGCCGGAATGCTCGACGCGGCCGACCACGACGACGCCCACCGCCGGTTCGACCTGGTCCTGGGGCAGGCCGCGGCGGTCACCTGCGGATCGCGTTGGCAGATCAGCGACCTGGAGGCGGCCGGTCTGCGGCTGGCGGAGGAGGCGACGGTGCTGTGCGAGCTGCCGGCCACCGCTGACGCCCTGGACCTGGTCGAGCGGGCCATCCTCGTCTGGGACGGGTTGGCCGGACACCTGATCGACGCCTACGAGGTCAGGGGCATCGACCCGGAGGAGGTCGGTACCCCACTGGTGGAGGCGTACATCGATCTGTTCGAGCAGCTTGATCCCGATCCCGCCGAGCTGTCACAGCGGCTCAGCCAGTTGGCCGACAAGTGCGACAACGGCACCGTCGACCTGGATGTGCTCTAAGACCAGCGCGGACGCTACGATCTTGCACGCGGCGTGGTCGTCAACCGCAAACACGACCACGCCGCTTCACTTACCGCGGGGCGCTTGATCGATGTCGCGGCGTATGGGACAGAATGCCCGCATGGGCCTTGATCTTTACGTCGGACCGCTGACCCGCTATCACCTGGGTGACTGGCAGACGATCATGCAGCAAATCGGCGCGCAGAACGGGTACGACGTGCGTATCGTCCGGGCGCACGAGGAGGAGGAAGCCGAGACCGACCCCGCCGTCGTGCACAACGCCGTACGGGAGTGGCAGCAGTGGCTCGGCGAGGCGCTCGGCAGCCCCGCCGCGTGGCTGGAGAGCCCGTCCCAGCCGTACTGGACCGACAAACCCGACTGGGACGGCTTCGGCGCCGTCATCCTGCTCGCCGCCTACGACGAGCGCCCCGACCTGCGTCCGGCCGCCGGGTCCACGCAGGACAGCCCGCGCGAGTTCGCCGACGCTCCCGCTTACCAGGCGGCGTCGGAACAGCCGCAGCGCTATATCAGCCTGCTCGCCGGGGTGGAATGGTGGTTGCCGCTGACCGACGATCCCGTGGTGATCGAGGCTCCCCGGCCGACCGGACAGCCGACCCGGATGGCCTCGATCGACCGGCTGGCCGCGGAGCTGCGCCTGCTGAACGAACGCGTGGACGTCTTCGCCGGGCACGATCCGGAGGAACTCCGGACCGCCGGCCCCAGCGCGGGCGCGTCGCTGGAGGAGACCGCCCGCTTCGGCCTCGCGGTGATGCTCGACCTGGTGGCGAAGGCGGTACAGCACCGCCAGCCGCTTCTCATGGACTACTGATGGACCATTGATGGACGACTGAGGAATGCCCAGCCCGGCGGCGCCGGGCTGGGCATCGGCTCTGACTCAGAGGTTGACGGTCTCGACGCGCAGCACGTCCTTCAGGTCGTACGTGCCGTCCTTCTCCGGCGCCACGACCAGACCCAGCCGCAGCGTGTCGTCGTCGGCCCAGCCGATCAGCCCCGAGCCGCCGAATTGGACGGTCCCGCCTAGGTCCCGCTCGACCACCTGCCGGCCGGTGGTCAGGTCCGTGACGACCAACCGGGTTTCGTCCGACCCCGTCTTGTAGGCGTGGGCGATGTGCCGCCCGTCAGGCGACAGCCGGACCAGGCTGATGCGGTAGCAGATCAAGCCGCACACGCGCATGTCGGCGGCACCGCTTCCGTCGAGGTTCACCACCTTGGCGACGGTGTTGAGATCCTGGTCCTTCTCGAGGATGGCGCGCCCGCCGCCGACCGCTATCGGCTCCCAACCCTGGCCGAGCAAGGCGCGGACCTGGGGGGCGGCTGGCACGTCCTGTTCGGTGCCCGTCGCCAGATCGTGCCGCACGAGCCAGTCACCGCGCAGGATGTACGCCGCGTCGCCGGTGACCCCGAGGATGCGCATGGTGCCGTTGGCGGCGCCCAGGTCGCGCTTGGCCTGGGTCGTGCCGTCCCTGCCCAGCACGACGAGCGTGTAGCGCATGTCCATCACGGCCGTGCCGTCCGGCTTGGTGGCGCCATTCGACCGGTCCCACGCGCCGAAGGCCACCACCCTGCCGTCTGGCAGACCGACCACACTGTCCTGCATCATGTCCAGGTCGGGGTTGTCATTGAGGACAACCGGCCCAGAATCGGTGATCTCAACGAGCCCTACCGGGACGCGGACCCCGACCCCGACCCCGCCCTTCCTATCGCCGGGATTCTTGGGCCTGCGGATGCCCTCGGCGAGGCCGTCGCCGAAACCGTAGACGAACATTCGCTGCGCGGGGACGCTCGCCGGCCTCGCCGCATGATCCGGCTCGGGCGCGGAGCGCAGCACGAGCGGCAGCGTGACAGCCGCCGCGAGCGCCGTGACACCGGCCATCGCCATCGACAGCGTCATGGTCCGGCGGCGCTGCGCCCGCCGCCGCGGCGCCACATGCCGCAGTTGGTGCCCGCCCGGTGGCAGCGCTGCCGCCGCGTCGCGAACGACGGCGCTCAGCTCCTCAGGCAGGGCCTCTTCCCGTACGGTTGTCATCCTCTTTCCTCCGTCACGATGCCTCGAAGTGTGGCCAGGCCACGGGCGAGTCGGCTCTTCACGGTGCCCTCGGCGATGCCCAGGGCGGTCGCGGTCTCGATGGTCGACAGGTCCAGCAGGACCCGGCACACCACCACGGCCCGCTGCGGTCGCGGCAGCCGCCCCAACGCGTCGAGGGCGTACTGGCCGGCCGGATCGTGGGCGTACGCGGCACCCATCGGCTGGTCGGGCATCGGCCGTTCCCGGCGCAGCTTCTGCCACCACGAGGTGGCCCAGTTCGACCCGACGCGAAACACCCAGCCACCCGGATTGTCGTAGGTGGACAAGCGATCCCACCGGGCGTAGGCGCGCGCCATGGCCTCATCCGTGGCTTCGCGGGCCAGTTCCACGTTGCCCAGCGTCAGCGCCAGCGCGCGGTACACGCGGTCGACGTGGCTGCGGTAGAAGGCCTCGAACGATCGGTCATCGGACGGGCCCGCCTCGTCGGCGGGCCCGGCTCGCTCGCGGGTCGATTGGAGGTTCATGCGAGGTACACCGTTGACGCCTCCGATCGGTTCCCGGCCATCAAGAGTGCCATCTCGGTGCCTGTGTGAGCGAGGGCTGAACGGCCGGTAAATGGCGGACTTCTCGCAGGTCAAGGCAGGTTTGACGGTGGCGGCGCGGTGGCGGCGTGATGGCGTCCGCCCGGATTCTGCTGATCATGCGTACCCGGAGTTGGTTCATCGCGGGCATGATCGTGGCGGCGTCCGCGGTCGTGGTGGCCCCCGCGCAGACAGCGGTCGCCGAGCCGGCGCCGCGGGTGGTGAGCGAGGCCGAGGCCCGCGCCGCCGCCCTGGCGTCGGGCCGGCGGGTCGAGGCCACCGCCTTGCGGACCGAGCGGCAGCAGGTGTTCGCGAACCCGAACGGTTCGTTCACCCTGGAGCAGTCGGTCATCCCCGTGCGGGTGCGGCGGGGCGCCGCCTGGACGGCGGTCGACACCACGCTGCGCAAGACCGCTGACGGAATGGTCGCTCCGGGCGCGACCACGCTGGACATGGCCTTCTCCGGGGGCGGTTCGGAGCCTCTGGTACGCCTGCGGCGCGACGGCCGCGAGCTGGTGCTGGGCTGGCCGGGGCGGCTGCCTGAGCCGATACTCAGCGGCGACACCGCCACCTATCCGGAGGTACTTCCCGGTGTCGACCTGACAGTCCGCGCCGCCGTGGAGGGCTTCTCGCAGCTGCTCGTGGTCAAGTCGGCACAGGCGGCGACCAACCCGGCGCTGTCCCGGGTGCGGCTGCGTACGGCGGCCAAGGGCCTGAGCGTGCGGGCCGCGGCGAACGGCGCGCTGGCGGCCACCGACCCGAGCGGCACCGCGGTGTTCGAGGCGCCCGCCCCGTACATGTGGGACTCGTCGGCGGGTGTGGCCGGCAGAGCCGCCCTGAAGCCGGCCGGCACGGTCCGCGCGATGCGGGTCGGCCTCAGCGCCGGCGAACTCGCGCTGATCCCCGACAGGTCACTGCTGACCGGTGCCCGCACGAGGTACCCGGTCTACATCGACCCGTCGTGGTCGGGTTCACGTACCGCGTGGACGCAGGTGTGGAGCAACCTGCCGACGACCTCGTTCTGGAACGGCGCCAACGACGCCGAGGACGAGGCGCGCGTCGGTTACGACGCCCTGGACGGCAAGAAGACGCGCTCGTTCTTCCGCTTCGACACCACGGGCGTGAGGGGCAAGCACATCCTCAAGGCGACACTGCAGACGTTCGAGGTGTGGTCGTACTCGTGCACCGCCCGCGAGGTGCAGGTCTGGGAGACCGGCGGGGTCTCCTCGGCCACCACGTGGAGCAAGCAGCCGAGCTGGATCACGAAGCTGACCGCGAAGAGCTTCGCCAAGGGCTGGTCGCCGTCGAGTTGCCCGGCCGGCGGTGCGGAGTTCACCGTGACCGGGCACGTGGCGAAGGCGGCCAAGAACGGCTGGAGCTCGATCACGCAGGGGCTGCGCGCCTCGGCGACCGCGGAGTCCAACCGGGACCCGCACTCGTGGAAGCGGTTCCGCAACAACCCGTCCATCACGATCGTGTACAACACGGTGCCGGGCAAGCCGACCAACCTGACCACCGACGGCTCCCCGACCTGCACCACCGGTTCCGGCCGGCTGGTCATCGGCACCGCCACGCCGACCCTGCGGGCCTCGGTCAGCGACGCGGACAACGCGGTGAAGGCGCACTTCCAGTGGTGGAAGGTCGACGGCACCGCGCCGGTGGGGGAGTGGACCTCGGCGTCGGTGGCCGGTAAGAAACCGACGACGGTGGCGAAGGCGATCCCGTCCGGCGCGTTCACCAACGGCGCGGTCGCCAAGTGGCGGGTACGCGCGACCGACGGCACCGACAGCAGCGCGTGGAGCTCGTTCTGCGAGTTCCAGATAGACACCAGCAGGCCGCCGATCCCGGCGCTCACCTCGACCGCGTTCCCGGACGGCGCCGAGGGTGACGCGGTGATGGGCCGCTCCTCCAGCGTCACGATGTCGGCGAACGGCGGCACCGACGTCGCCTCGTACGAGTACGTGCTCAACGGCGACTCGACCGCCCTGAGCAAGAAGGCGACGCCCGGCACGCGCGGCGGCTCGGTCACCGTGTCGGTGACGCCCGACCGGTTCGTCAACTGGCTGCACGTGCGGTCGGTGGACGGGGCGTCGAACAAGTCCGCGGTGGCGACCGTGGTCTTCTACGCCGACGTCCCGTCCGGCCCGACCGGAAGCTGGGCGCTCGACGAGACCGCCGACGGCCTGGTCGCCGAGGACTCCACCGCCGCCGCCCGGCACGCCACTGTGACGGGCGGCGCCACCTGGGAGGACGGCGTCGCCGGTGGTGCGCTGCGCCTGGACGGCACGACCGGGTACGCCCAGACGGCCGGCCCCGTGCTGGACACCTCGGCGTCGTTCTCCGTCTCCGCCTGGGCGCGCATCACCAGCAAGACCGGTAACCGCGCGGTGCTCAGCCAGGACGGCACCCACCGCAGCGCCTTCTACCTCCAGTACTTCTCGGCGACCGACCGGTGGCGGTGGTCGTTCCCGGTGGCCGACAGCGTGGAACGCCCGAGCTACGTGACGGTCGACTCGACGTCGTCGGTACCGGTGGGCGAGTGGGTGCACCTCACCGGTGTGTACGACAAGAACGCGGGCCAGATCCGGCTCTACGTCAACGGTGCCCTCCAGGGCACGGCCAGCTACAGCGCGGCGTGGAACGGCACCGGGCCGCTGACCATCGGGCGGGCGAAGACCAACGACACGCTCGTCGACTTCTTCCCCGGTGACCTCGACGGGGTCCAGGTGTACGACCGGGTCCTGCTGCCCGGCGAGTTGCAGCAGGTGCCCCGGCTGACCAGCCACTGGAAGCTCGACGAGACCTCGGGCACGACGGCGGCGGACGCCGTCGGTGGGCGTACCGCGACCTGGTCGGCCAGCGGCGTGTCCCGCACCACCGGCGTCAGCGGCAACGGTGTGGCCGTCAACGGCACCACGGGGGTGCTCACCACCGCGACACCCGCGGTGCGTACCGACAGCAGCTTCTCGGTGAGCGCCTGGGTGCGCCCCGACGCCCTGGGCAAGAACGGGATCGCGGTCAGCCAGTTGGGTGGCGCGGTCGGCGGCTTCAACCTCGGCTGGGCGTGGGATACCGACTACTCCGCCTACCTGTGGTCGATCCGTACCTCGTCGACCGACGCCTCCGGCGCGGCGCTGCGCGAGGCCTCGGACCTGTTCGACGTGCCCACGGTCGGCACCTGGACGCACCTGGTGGCCGTGTACGACGCGGAGGCGCACAAGCTGCGGCTCTATGTGGACGGTCAGGCCGTCGACGAGACGTACCACGCCAGCGGGTGGAACGCGGGCGGCAGCGTCCTGCTGGGGCGTGGCCAGGCGTCGAACGTGACGTTCTCGCAGTACCTGACGGGCGGCATCGACGACGTCCGGACGTACTCGGGAGTCCTCAGCGACCAGGAGATCTTCGACATCTACACCGCTGTTCAAGCGGCGTGACGGGGGACACGATGAGACGTTGGATCGCATCCGTTAGCGCGGCGGTGATGGTGGCCAGCCTGCTGGCCGTCGATCCGGCCGAGGCGAAGCCGAAACCAGCGCCATGGCGGGCACCCGCTATCCAGCACGAGAAGTCGGTGCCGGTCAAGGACTTCGTGCCGCGCGGCCAGCGGGCCAAGCCGGCGGCAGCGGCGAAGCCGGCCACGGTGGTGTGGCCATCGGCCGGCGAGGCGTCGGTGCCGCTGCGCGGGACGCGCGCCCGAGCCGGCGGCCTGCCCGTGTGGGTGGCCGGTGGCGGCAACGGTGCTGCGAAGGTGGAGGTGCTCGACCGGGCGGCCGCCGACAGGGCCGGCGTGCCCGGCCTGCTGTTCACCGTCGGCACGCCCGCACGGTCGCGGATGTCCGTCGAGGTGGACTACTCCTCGTTCCGGCACGCCTACGGCGGTGACTGGGCGTCCCGGCTGCGCCTGGTCGAGCTGCCGGCGTGCGCGCTGTCCACTCCGGACCGTGCCGAGTGCCGCACGGCCACACCGCTGCCGACCACCAACGAGGTCCGTTCGGGCACGCTGAGCGCGGACGTGACCGTTGGCGCGGCCACCGTGCTCGCCGCGGCGGCGGCCCCGTCGGGCAGCGCGGGCGACTACAAGGCGACCGCCCTGTCGCGCTCCTCCTCCTGGGAGGTCGGTGGCTCGGCCGGCGACTTCTCCTGGTCGTACCAGATGGACGCGCCGCCGGCGTTCGGTGGCCCCGCACCCGACCTGGACCTGCGGTACAGCTCCAGCGCGGTCGACGGCCGGACCGCGTCCACCAACAACCAGACCTCCTGGGTGGGCGAGGGCTGGGACCTGACCGAGGGCTTCGTCGAGCGGCGCTACAAGTCCTGTTCGGACGATGTGACGACCACGACCAAGCCGTACGACCTGTGCTGGGAGACCGACAACGCGTTCCTGAACCTGGGTGACAAGACCACCGAACTGGTCAAGGACGCCACCAGCGGCGCCTGGAAGCTGCGCAACGACGACGGGTCCAAGGTGGAGCGCCTGACCGGCGCGACCAACTGGGACAACGACGGCGAGTACTGGAAACTGACGACCACGGACGGCACGCAGTACTTCTTCGGCATGCACCGGCTGCCCGGCTGGACCGACGGCGCGGCGGTGACCCAGTCGGTGTGGACCGCGCCGGTCTACGGCAACGACTCCGGCGAGCCGTGTCACGCGTCGACGTTCGCCGCCTCACACTGCGCGCAGGCGTGGCGGTGGAACCTCGACTATGTGGTCGACCCGAACGGCAACGCGATGTCGTACTGGTACTCGAAAGAGTGGAACCACTACGGCCGTAACCGGGTCGCGACCGACGATACCGCGTACGTGCGCGGCGGCTACCTGAGCCGGATCGACTACGGTCAGCGTTCGAACACCATCTACACCGCGGCGGCGCCGGCGCAGGTGGTCTTGGGCGTGGAGGAGCGGTGCGCCGCGGGCGCCACCTGTGGCACCGGCACCATCACGAAGGACACCGCGAAGAACTGGCCGGACGTGCCGTACGACCAGAACTGCAACGAGGGCGCGACCTGTACGGACCTGTTCGCGCCGACGTTCTGGTCACGCAAGCGGCTCAAGACGGTCACGACGAGGGTGCTGGTGTCCGGAACCACCTACAAGGACGTCGACGCCTACACCCTCGGGTACGCCTTCCGGGAGCCCGGCGACGGCACCTCGCAGCAACTGTGGCTGTCGTCGATCGCGCACAGCGGCAAGGTGGGTGGCAGCACGTCGCTGCCGCCGGTCACCTTCGAGGGCACCCAGCTGGAGAACCGGGTGGACGCCGAGGAGGGCATCCCTCCGATGTACCGGTGGCGCCTGACCGACGTGTACGACGAGTTCGGCGGGCACGTGCGGGTGAACTACTCGGGCAAGGAGTGCGCGCGGGCCAGCGTGCCGGCGCCGGACTCGAACACCAAGCGGTGTTTCCCGCACTACTGGACGCCGGAGGGTGCGACCGCGCCGAAGCTGGACTGGTTCCACAAGTACGTCGCGGTGCAGGTGTTGCAGGACGACCAGTCCGGTGTGGCCGGGATCGAGCAGACCGACTACGAGTACGTGGGCGGCGGCGCGTGGCGGTACGACGACAACGAGCTGACGCCGGCCAAGTACCGGACGTGGAGCGAGTGGCGCGGGTTCGCGCGGGTCAAGGTGACGCACGGCGCCTCGGGCGACGTGCGGTCCCAGACCGAGACGCTGTACCACCGGGGCATGCACGGCGACAAGCTGGGCAGCGGCACACGTAGCGCGTCGGTGACCGACTCGGAGGGTGTGGCGGTCACGGACCATGAGGCGCTCGCTGGCCAGCCTCGTGAGGTCGTCACGTACAACGGGCCGGGTGGTGCGGTGCTCGACGGGGAGATCCGCGACTACTGGGTGTCGGCGGCCACCGCGACGCGCGGCGCCACCAGGGCGTACCTCAGTGACGTGTCGAAGAAGCGCAACCGCCTCGCGCTCGCGGCGGGTGGCTGGCGGCGCACCGAGGAGCAGACCTCGTACGACTCGTACGGCCAGCCGAATCAGGTCAACGACCTGGGCGACACGTCCAGGAGCGACGACGACGAGTGTGTGCGCACCACCTACACCGCGAGGGACACCGCGAAGTGGCTGGTCGCGTTCCCGGCGCGTGAGGAGCGGGTCTCGGTCGCCTGTACGGCGACGCCGTCGCGCCCGAACGATGTGCTCTCCGACGTGCGTACCTTCTACGACGGCTCGACCACCGCCGGTGCCGCGCCGACCAAGGGTGACGTGACGCTGACCCAGGAGCTGGCCTCATACTCGGGCACCACACCGGTGTACGTGCAGTCGACGCGGGCCACGTACGACATCTACGGCCGCACGCTGGACAGCTTCGACGCGCTGGACCGCAAGACGAGCACCCGGTTCACGCCGGCGACGGGCGGCCTGGTGACGAGCAGCACGCTCACCAACCCGCTCGGGCACGTGGTGACCACCACGTACGAGACGGCGTGGGGTGAGGAAACCTCCATCGTGGACGCCAACGGGCGGCGTACCGACCTGACCTACGACCCGCTCGGCCAGCTCACGGCGGTGTGGTTGGCGGACCGGTCCAAGGCGGACGGTGCCACGCCGAACGAGAAGTACACGTACCTCGTGCGCACCGGCGCGCCCAGCGTCATCACCACCGAGGCGGTGCGCGACGACGGCGGATACGACGCCGAGTACGAGTTCTTCGACGGCAGGCTGCGGCCGCGCCAGACCCAGAAGCCGGCGCCCGACGGCGGCCGGGTCATCACCGACGTCTTCTACGACTCGCGCGGCCTGAAGGCCAAGACCAACGACGTCTACTGGAACGACGGGACGGCCGGCACCACGCTCGCCACGGTCACCGACAACACGGTGCCCGCTCAGACCGTGTACGTGTACGACGGTGACGAGCGGGAGACCACCGAGATCTTCCGCTCGTACGGCACCGAGAAGTGGCGCACGCTCACCACGTACGGCGGTGACCGGGTCTCTGTCACCCCGCCCAGCGGCGGCACCGCCACCACGACGATCAGCGACGCCGCCGGCAAGACGACCGAGCTGTGGCAGCACACCGGAGCCACGCCGTCCAGCGGGTACGACGCGACGAGGTACACCTACACGCGTGCCGGTGAGATCGCGAGCGTCACGGACGCGGCCGGCAACGTGTGGCGGTACGGCTACGACCTGCGTGGCCGGAAGACCAGGGACGAGGACCCGGACAAGGGCGCCACGACGTACACGTTCGACAACGCCGACCAGATGCTCACCGCGACCGACGCGCGCAACAAGACGCTGGCGTTCAGCTACGACGCGTTGGGCCGGCGGGCGGCCATGTACGAGGGCTCGACGTCAGGGACCAAGCTCTCGGAGTGGACATACGACACGCTCGTGAAGGGCAAGCTCACCTCGTCCACCCGATACGTCAATGGCAACGCCTACACCACCGCGGTCAACGCCTACGACCCGATGTACCGCTCGCTGGGCTCGACCGTGTCGATCCCCGCGGCGGAAGGCGCGCTCGCCGGCAGCTACCGGGTCAACAACGGGTACACCGACACCGGCCAGCCGCTGCTCATCAGCTACCCGGCGGCGGGCGGCCTCGCGGCGGAGACGCTGCGCTACAGCTATGACACGCACGACCGGCTCGTCACCGCCCAGACGGGACTGTCCACGTTGCTCACGGCAGCGACGTATACGCCGTACGGGGAGCCGGCGCAGTACACGTTGCAGGCGGTTACCGGTAAACAGATGGTGCAGACGTTCATGTACGACGACGCGACGCGGAAGCTGAGCCGGACCATCGTGGACCGGAACGTCTCACCGACCCGTCTGGCCGATGTGAACTACAGCTACGACGCGGCGGGCAATGTCACGAGGATCACCGATGGTGCGGACGTGCAGTGTTTCACGTACGACTATTTGAAGCGGTTGTCGAGCGCGTGGACGGCGACGAACAACTGCGCCACCGGTCCGAGCGCGTCTGTGCTGGGTGGGCCGGCGCCGTACTGGCAGGCGTGGACTTACGACAAGACCGGTAACCGGCTCACCGAAACCAACCACGACACCGCCAGCGGTGCCGGCACGGTCAGCGCCTACACGTATCCGGCGGCGGGCGCGGCCCGGCCACACGCGCTGAGCAGCGTGACGACCGGCGGCCAGACCACCAGCTACGGCTACGACGCCACCGGCAACACCACGGCGCGGCCGGGCCAGACGCTCACCTGGGACGTCGAGGGCCACCTGGCCACCGTCACCGAAGGCGGGAAGACGTCCGAGTTCCTGTACGACGCGGAAGGCAACCGGCTCATCCGCGAGGACGCCGACACCGTGACCCTCTACATGGAGGGCACCGAGCTGGAGCTGACGAAGGCGACCAACGCGGTCGCGGCGACCCGGTTTTACCAGCTGGGCGGCGTGACCGCGGTGCGCTCCACGGGTGGCGGCCTGTCGTTCGAGGCCAAGGACCGGTTGGGCACGGCGCAGATCTCGGTCGACGCCGACGATCTGGCGGTGACGCAGCGGCGGTACCTGCCGTTCGGTGAGCAGCGTGGTGTGGTGCCGGCGAGCTGGCCGACGCAGAAGGGCTACATCGGCGGCACGGTCGACGGCACGGGGCTGACCCACCTGGGTGCTCGGGAGTACGACCCGGACCTGGGCCGGTTCATGTCGGTCGACCCGGTGATCGACCACAACGACCCGCAGCAGATGAACGCGTACGCCTACTCCAACAACACCCCGGTCACCTTGCACGACCCGGATGGCCGGTGGGCGGTGCTGCCCGGTGGGCACTACTGCGACGGTTGCAGCGGCGACTACGTGCACAAGCCGTCCAAGGCCAAGAAGAAGAAGGGCAAGAAGAAGGGCGGCGGCGGCAACAAGAAGACGACCACGTACTACTGCGACAGCTGCCACTACTACAAGCAGCGGCCGGCGAAGAAGGTGTACCCGGGTGACCTGCGCCAGCACGACAACCGGATCGCGGCGGAGGCGCGCCGGCTGGCCCGGGAGTACGCCGCCAAGAAGGCCCGCGAGGAGGCGGCGAAGAAGGCCAGGCAGGCCGCGAAGAAGGCGGCACAGAAGAAGTGGAACGCCTGCGTCGCGCAGTACGGCGCGCAGCGCTCGGCGAAGTGCGGCTCGCGACCCATCGCGGCCAAGTCGAGCGGTGGCGGCATCATCGACCACCTCAAGAAGCGGCTCTTCTCCGAGTGGTCGTTGTGCCACGGCCACAAGTGCACCAAGATCAAGATTCAGGACGGCAAATTCCGGTTCGGCGTCGCGGGGCAGCTCAAGTACTCGAAGCCGAGCATCGACACGCTGTTCCCCACCTACGGGTACTCGGCTAAGGCCGGCGGACGCGAGAAGCAAAGCATGTCGATCACGGTCGGTCGCTACTCCGTCGGTTGGGGCATCAAGGACAACGGCCTGATCAACTTCAGCGACTGGGAAGCCAAGGTATCCACCAATCCCAAGGGGGGCTGGTTCGGGCCGCGAGAGATCAACGTCTCGTTCACCCGTTCGCTGTTCGAGTACTTCCCCTGACGCGCGTGGGGGTGCCGGGCAAGACTCGGCACCCCCGTGTCCCTTCCTCGAATCCAATTTGGAATACTTCAAAAGTATTGGCAGGCAACAATGTTTTTGGTTCCTGCTTCCTGACAACCGCGCCGGCAGATGTCATGATGTTGGAGTGGATGAGCGTTCAACCGACGACTCGCGGCGGCTTCTCCTCATGGAAGACGATGGCGAACTCGCTGAAATGTTGGTTGACCTGTTCACCGGCGAGGGCTATCTCACGGATCACGCGCCCGACGGTCAGCGCGGCCTCCACTTCGGACTGGCCCGGCAGTACAGGCTGATCGTCGTGGATCGGGGCCTGCCGGGAATGGACGGCCTGGACGTCGTCGCACGCCTGCGCCAGCGGGCCGTCAGCGCCCGCATACTCATGCTGACCGCACTCGGCGGCACCGCTCACCTGGTCGACGGGCTCGACGCCGGCGCCGACGACTACCTCGCCAAGCCGTTCGAGTTAGCGGAATTGCTGGCCAGGGCGCGGGCGTTGAGCCGGCGCGCGGTCGACGACGCGGAATTGATTCCGCTGGGTGCGGCCCAGCTCGACATCACGCTGCGCGGCGCGCATTTACCCAACGGTGAATTCGTCAGCCTGTCCGGTCGGGAGTTCGCGCTGATCCGTTCGCTCGCGACGCGCCCACGGGCGGTGCACAGCCGTGCCCAATTGCGCGGCCGGGTATTCGATGGTGCCGACTCCGAGTCCATAGTGGATACCTATGTGCACTATTTGCGGCGCAAACTGGGGCCCGGAATCGTGCGCACCGTACACGGGTTGGGCTACCAGATCGGCGCCCTGTGATCGGAGCGAACCAGGACAGGGAAAGGCGTCTGCTGCGCCGGGCCCGACTGGTGATGGCGGCGAGTGTCGCCTCCGCCATCAGCGGGATGGTCTTTCTGGCCGGTGGTGTGGCCTGCCTCCTGGTGGGGCTGGTGGTGGCGGTGACCGTCGGCGGCCTCGTCGCCCGGCGAGTGCTGGATCCGATGGCGGAGCTGCTGGACCGGCGCTCACGACTCGTCGCGGACGCGAGCCACGAGCTGCGGGCACCGCTCACGCGCCTGCACGTGCGAAGCCAGCTCCTTCTGCGCCGGGCCGACGAACTGCCCGAGCCGCTCGCGACCGAGTTACGCCGGATGGTGGCGGGCACCCGCGAGCTCGGCGAGGTGCTCGACGACGTGTTGCGCGGCGCGCGGCTGCGCTCGGACACCGCGGGGAACGATCGGGTCGACCTCGCCGCGGTCGCCGCCGACCTGCTCGCGGCGGAGGCGGGGCGCCTGGGCGAGCGACGGCTGTCCGCGGACCTGCGGGTGGGAGCCGGGCCACCCGTGGTGCTCGGGGTCGGATCCGCCCTGCGACGGATGGTCTCGGCCCTGGTGGACAACGCCATCGGGCACACGCCACCCGACGGCCGGATCACGGTCTCCGTCGCGACCGTCGACGACGGTCGAGCGGTCGAGCTGGTCGTCGCGGACACCGGCGTCGGCTTCGACCCGGCGGGACACCGCACGATGTTCGACCGGTTCGCCCGGGGCACCGCCGGCACAGGCCAGCGGTTCGGTGTCGGGCTCGCCCTGACCCGGGAGGTCGTCGAGAGCCACGGTGGCACGATCGCCGCAGCCGGCCAACCGGGCCGGGGCGCGCGATTCACCGTGCGGTTGCCCGCTGCGCCCGGGCGGACGGGTTCTAAGAACGTTCTGAGATCTCTCCACAAGCATCGACGTATGTGTGCGGCGAAGGCCGCACTCACATCGATCGGAGGGACATGCCGCGATGTATCAGCAACTGATCGAGCGGACGTCGACGGCCTGGTCCACCCCCCTGCTGGACCACCTGCCAGACCATGACCGCCGAAGGTTTCAGCTCTTCGGGCAGGGGCCGATCGCGGCGGTCCCGGACACCCACGTCCATCACGCGTTCGAGCGGCAGGCGGCCCGCCGCCCGGAGGCCACCGCCGCCGAACACCACGGCGAGACCATCACCTACGGCGAGCTGGACCGCCAGGCGAACCGGCTCGCCGCACGGCTGGCCCGCCACGGCGTCCGCCCCGGCGACAACGTCGCGGTGTTCGTCCGGCGAGGTATCCCCATGCTGGTCGGGATACTCGGCGTACTGAAGGCCGGCGCCGCGTACGTGCCGCAGGACGCGGGCCTCGCCCCAGCCGCCCACCTCCGCCACGTCATCGACGCCGCGGCGACCCGGGTCATCCTGACCACGACCAGCGTCGCCGACCGGGTGCCGGTGCCGGCCGGCCATCACCTCATCGCCATCGACGCCCTGATGGCCTCGGGCGACAGGCTCGACCCGCACCGACCGACCGGCGCCGGCGATAACTGCTACGTGCTTTTCACATCCGGCACCACCGGACGCGCCAACGGCGTCGCCGTCACACACCGTAACGTCTGCAACATCCTGCTCACCGCGCCCGGAGACCTCGGCATCCGCCCGGGATGGCGGGTGGGGCAGCTGCTCAACGTCGCGTTCGACATGGCGGCGTGGGAGATCCTCGGCTGCCTCAGCCACGGCGCCACCCTCGTCATCCGGGGCCAGGACATCGCCGCGACCGCTCAGCGCGTCGACGTCATCGTCGCCACCCCGACCGTCCTCAGTGGTATCGACCCCGACGGGTGCGAGTCGGTGAAGGTGGTGGCGGTCGCCGGCGAACCCTGCCCACGACCGCTGGCCGACCGGTGGGCCCGCCGGTGCGCCTTCTACAACGCGTGCGGCCCCACCGAGACCACCATCGTGAACACCATGCACCGCCACGACCCCGCCGCCCCGCTCACCATCGGGCGGCCCACACCCAACAACACCGTGTACATCCTCGACCCGACCGGACGTCCATGCCCCATCGGCGCCACCGGCGAGATGTGGGCCGGCGGAGACTGCGTCTCCGCCGGATACCTGGGCGACGCGGCACTGACCGCGGACCGGTACGTGCCGGACCCGTTCCTCGGCGGCGACCGGCTGATGTTCCGCACCCGAGACCTCGGCCGCTGGACCCCGGACGGCCAACTGGAGCACCTCGGCCGCACGGACGACCAGGTCAAGGTTCGCGGATTCCGCGTGGAGCTGGATTCGGTATCGGCCATCCTCGAGTCGGTACCCGGCTGCCGACGGGCGGTCACGCTGAAGCTCGACGACCGCAGCCTCGTCTCCTTCGTCGCGCCCGGCCACGTCGACCCGGAGACGGCCAAGCAGGCCGTCGCCTCCGCCCTGCCCTACTACTGCGTCCCGGCGGCCGTGTACCCGCTGCCCGACCTGCCCGAGACCAGCCGCGGAAAGATCGACAAGGCG
Organism: Micromonospora sp. CPCC 205371; assembly: GCF_026130045.1. GTDB lineage: Bacteria > Actinomycetota > Actinomycetes > Mycobacteriales > Micromonosporaceae > Phytohabitans. Next base: position 15,818 of record NZ_JAIBNX010000088.1, on the reverse strand, counting down.
GCGCTGCGGCACATCCTGGAGTTGGCGGCATGAGCGTCATCAGTCCCGCCGCTCCCGCCGTCGAGCACCTCACCCTGCCGCCGCCGACATCACCGCTCCGGAGCGTCCTCAAGCATCCCCGGCTGACGCACCACAACCGCCTCGTCGCCCTCGTCGGTATCGCGAACCTGGCACTGCTCGGCCACGCCCTCACCGCTGGCGGTTGGTGGTCCGGCGACCACGTCGACCTTCCGGCCATCTCCGCCGCGGTACTGGCCAACTTCGCGCTCGCCATCCTCATCCGCCAGCAGTACGTCATCAACCTGCTGTTCTGGCTCGCCACCCGGGCGCCCACGCACTGGCCCTTGCGGATTCGCTGGACGCTGGCGAAGGTGTACCACTTCGGCGGGCTGCACGTCGGCGGAGCCCTCGCCGGAACGCTGTGGTTCGTCGTGCTCACCGCCACGCTCACCGTCGCCGCGCTGCGCGATGACCCAGCGGTCCCCGCGGGTCTGCTCGCGGTCTCGTACGCGCTGCTGGCCGTGCTGGTCGTCATCGTGGTGATGGCGCGACCCGGCTACCGGGCCAGGCGGCATGACCGGTTCGAGCGGGCGCACCGGTTCGGCGGCTGGACCGCGCTGGTCCTGTTCTGGACGCAGACCGTGCTGTCCGTCCGGACGGAGCCCGGCAGCCCGCTGGCCGCGCCCCAGATCTGGGTGCTCGCCGTTGTCACCGTCAGCGTCGCGCTGCCGTGGCTGCGCCTGCGTCGAGTACGTGTCGAGGTCAGCCGGCCCTCCAACCATGTGGCGCTGGCCCGCTTCAACCATGGGGTCACGCCGTTCGCCGGCTCGTCCACCGCGATCAGCCGCCGCCCGCTGTGGGAGTGGCACTCGTTCGCCAACGTGCCCACGCCGGGCGAGTCCGGATTCCGGCTCACCATCTCGCGCGCCGGCGACTGGACCGGATCGTTCATCGACGATATGCCGACGCACGTCTGGGTCAAGGGCATCACGACCGCGGGCGTCGCCAACATCGAGACCCTGTTCACCAAGGTGGTATACGTCGCCACCGGCAGCGGCATCGGCCCGGTGCTCCCGCACCTGCTGGCCCGGAAAGTGCCGTCCCGGCTGGTCTGGGCGACGCGCAGCCCGCGAGCCACCTACGGCGACGCGCTGGTGGACGAGATCCTCGCCGACCAGCCCGACGCGACCGTCTGGGACACCGCCGAGCACGGCAAGCCCGACATGGTCCGACTGGCCTACGCCGCGTACGTGGCGTTCGGGGCCGAGGCAGTCATCTGCATCTCGAACAAGAAGTTGACCTGGCAGGTCGTCCATGGCCTGGAATGCCGAGGAATCCCCGCGTACGGCGCCATCTGGGACTCCTGAACGAGAGGGAGAGCGGCATGAACCATATCAAGATCGAACAGCGCGACCGGGTCGTCCTCGTGCGGCTGCACCGGCCGGAGGTGCTGAACGCACTCGACACCGAACTGATGACCGAACTGGTCGACGCGCTCCGGCCACTCGACCGTGACCCTACGGTGGGCTGCTTCGTCATCACCGGCTCCGAACGAGCCTTCGCCGCCGGCGCCGACATCCGGGAGATGGCACCGAAGTCCTCCGTCGAGATGTTCACCGAAGACTTCTTCGCCGGCTGGGACGGCTTCACGGCGCTGCGTACCCCGAAGATCGCCGCCGTGGCCGGTTACGCGCTCGGCGGCGGCTGCGAACTGGCCATGATGTGCGACATCATCTACGCCGCCGACAACGCCCGGTTCGGACAGCCGGAGATCACGCTCGGCGTCATACCGGGCATCGGCGGCACGCAGCGCCTGGCCAGGCTCGTCGGCAAGGCCAAGGCGATGGACATGATCCTCACCGGACGCTTGATGGACGCCGGCGAGGCGGAGCGGGCCGGCCTGGTCGCCCGGGTGTTCCCCGCCGACCGGCTGCTGCCGGAGGCGCTGGCCGCGGCCGAGAAGATCGCCTCTTACGGCAAGCCGGCCGGGATGACCGCCCGCGAGGCGGTGGACCGGGCCCAGGAAGTCGGACTGCGGGAAGGCGTGCTCTTCGAACGGCGCCTGTTTCACGCCCTGTTCGCCACCGAGGACCAGACCGAGGGGATGCGGGCGTTCCTGGAGAAGCGGCCCGCCCGCTTCACCGGCCGGTAGACCGCACGCCGCTCAGTCCAGGCAGAACTCGTTGCCCTCGGGGTCGGTCATCACGATGTGGCCGAAACTCATCGGGGGCACGGGCTCATAGCGGCGTACCCGAGTCGCCCCCAGCGCGACGAGCCGGTCGCACTCGGCCTCCAGCGCCGCCATCCGCTCCTCGCCCTGGAGGCCGGGCGCCGCGCGGACGTCGAGGTGGACGCGGTTCTTGGCGGTCTTGCCCTCCGGCACCTTCTGGAAGAACAGCCGCGGGCCGTGCCCGTCGGGATCTTCGAGGGCCGACCTGGTGCTGCGCTCCTCCGGTGGCACACCGATCCGGTCGAGAAACTCTTCCCACGCCGCCAGCGGGTCGGCGCCCTCGGGCAGGTCGACACCGGGCGGCCCGGGATGCACATAGCCCAGCGCATCGCGCCAGAACAACGACAGCGCCTGCGGATCATGGGCGTCAAAGGTGACCTGAATATGACGACTCATCACGCCATCCTCACACGCCCGACCGACAAGACCGCCCGTACGCAAAGCCCCGCCCCGTTCCGCATCGCCCGCGCCGTCCACCGTCCCCGCCCGCGCCGCGCGCCGCCGTGCAGCGCCGCCTCTCCCGCGCGCGGGAGGGCGCGCGCCCGTACCGCGATGCGCCGCGCCTGCTCACGAGTCAGCTGATGCGTGGTCACGCCGCCGATTGTGGCAGTCTGGGCGTCGTGGCCGATCGGTTGTTGAGCGACGAGCAGTTGGAGTCGTCGTCGGTCGTGGCCAACTGCGCCATGAACCGCGAGCGCCAGCTCGACGGCGTCAACAGCTACGAGCGCGAGCTCGGCTTCCAGCCCCTGGAGTGGCTTCTCAGCCGGCTTGGGCAGCGTGACGACGACCGGCCGGTGGCCTGGCTCGACCTGTGCTGCGGCACCGGCCGCCCGCTGGTGCAGGCCGCGGACCAGCTGACCCGAGCCGGCCTGGCGCACCGGGTGCGGATCGTCGGCGTCGACCTGGTCGATTTCTTCGACCCCAATCCACACCCCACCGAACTGCTGAGCCTGACCTGCGCATCGGCCACAGCTTGGTCGCCATCGCGCCGGTTCGACCTGATCACCTGCGTGCACGGGCTGCACTACGTCGGCGACAAGCTGGGCCTGCTGGCCCGCGCGGCGGGCTGGCTCACCCAGGGTGGGCTCTTCGTCGCGGACCTGGATATGGCCAGTGTGGGGCTCGCTTCCGGCCGGCCAGCCGGACGGCCACTCGTCACGGCGTTGCAGGCGGCCGGCTTCACGGTCGACCTACGGCGGCGAAAGGTCTCGCGGACCGGCCCGGGGCAGGTGTCGTTGCCGTACACGTACCTCGGGGCCGATGACCGCGCCGGCCCGAACTACACCGGCCAGCCAGCCGTGACGTCGTACTACACGGCTGGCTGACCCACGCGTGCACCGCCGGCCCGCTCAGGGCCCGGATGTGGAAGCCCCCGCCGCACGTGGTGGCGCGCCCGACGGTGCGGGGCCGGACGGTGAGCAGCCACCTGGGTCGAGCTCGGCGTCTGCCGGCGCTGCGACCACCGGTTGCAGGAGCGGCACCACATGCTGCTGGTCGCGCCCGACGGCCGGCGCGCCGAGATCGGCCGGGCTCGGGCCTGCCGCGCGTGCGACGCCGGTTCGTGGATGTTCGTCTCGCACATGCCGAGGGCGAGGCGGCGCGCGGCCGAGATCGCCAAGATCGTGCTCTGACGACGCCTACATCGTGCCCCGTTGGCGAGCGGGCAGGAACTCGCGCGCGCCTCGTAGGCGCGTGTTCAGGCGCGCCTGGGTCATGGTGCAGTCCAAGCGCACGTCGATAGGTCCCGGAAAGCCGGCGCTGGCGCGGGGTCCGGAGGGAAGGGCGGCCGGGTCGAGCCCGTCTCGGCCCGCGATCAGCGCGCCGAGTTCGTAGCGACTGATCGCATCCGCTCCGGCGACGTGGTGGATGCCGGCGTATGGCGACGCGGCCAGCTCCAGCAGCGCGGACGCGAGATCGGTGACGTGTACGGGGCATCGCACGTCGTCGGTGAACAGGAAACCGCTCCCGGCACCCGCGGCGAGTGCGTGTACGTGCTTCTCGTGTCGGGAAGCGCCATCGCCGATGATCAGCGACGTCCGGGCGATGACGGCGGACGGGATGATGCCTTTGACGGCGGTCTCCGCGGCCGCCTTGGCCGCACCGTACGGTGTCGTCGGATCCGGAACGTGCGTCTCGTCGTAGCGGACCGCCGCGCCAGAGAAGACCGCGTCGCTGGATACGTGCACGAGCCGGGCTCCCGTCACCGCCGCCGCGAGGGCGACGTGCGTGGCGCCTTCGGCGGTGGTCACCCAGTCGGCCTGGCGGTACGCGGCGTTGACGATCACGTCGGGTCCTGCCGCATCGACCAGCGCACCGACGTCGTCGCGGCGGCGGATGTCCAGGCTTCGCCACGCCACGCTGGCGAGGGAGGGGGCGCCACTGTGGAACGTCGCGGTGACGCTGTGGCCGGCCGCCAGCGCCTGGCGCGTGACTTCCAGCCCGAGAAGGCCGCTGCCACCCACCACGAGAACATGCATCAGGTCCTCCCGAGGCCGTGCTCAGAACTCGTGGTACATGACGTGTAGCCCGACGCGGCCCTGGGTCGGATGGGCGAAGGCGCGGGGCACCGTGCCCACGATGGTGAAACCGTTTCGTTCGTAGAGCTTGACAGCCGCATGGTTGGTTTCGACGACGGCGTTGAACTGCATTCCCGCGTATCCGGCGTCCTTCGCCCAGTCCAGCGCGTACTGGCATAGCCCGCCGCCGACGCCGCGCCCCCGCGCGCCGGCGGCGACCATGAAGCTCGCCGTCGACACGTGCGACCCCGGTCCGGAACGGTTCGCGCCCATCTTCGCCGTACCGAGAATCGCGCCGTTCTCGACGGCGACGACGGTCTGCCCCGGCGGGGTCTCGATCCAGGTCTGGCGCGCTTGGGCCTCGGTCATGGCGGGGTCGTACGGAAACGTCTCCTGCTCCCGCACGACGTCGCGCACGATGGCCCACACGGCCGCCCAGTCACCTTCTGCGAACGGTCGGATCTGCACCGGAGCACGATACCCGCGCCGCCTCGGACGGCATGAAGCTGAAATGAAACAGGTCTCGGTTCTACTGTCGGTCGAATGGAAGGAGATCGCGTGTGAACAGGCGTGGGCTGTTGACGGGGGCAGGCGCGGTCGGCGCGTCGCTGCTCGCGGGCGCGGGGGAGGCGTCGGCGAGCCGGAGCGGCACACCGAGGCTGCGGCCGGCTGGGCTGGCTCGGCTGCGCGAGGCCATGGCGGCCCTTGTCGCCGGTGGCGAGCTGGTCGGGATCGTCTACCTCGTCGCGCACCGCGGCGCGGTACACGTCGAAACGCTCGGACGTCGGTCGCTGGACGGCGACGAGCCGATGCGGCGCGGCACGCCTTTCCGGCTCGCGTCGTTGACGAAGCCGATCATCGGTGCGGCGACGATGCTGCTGGTCGAGGAGGGCAAGCTCGCGCTGGACGAACCGGTCGACCGGCTGCTGCCGGAGCTGGCCGGCAGGCGAGTGCTGAGGCGGATCGACGGGCCGCTCGACGACACGGTGCCGGCGGCACGACCGATCACGGTCGAGGATCTGCTGACGTTCCGGATGGGGTACGGCATCATCTTCGAGCCGACCTTCGAGCCGGAGAACTACCCGATCATCAAGGCGGCCAACGATCTACAGCTGGTGATGTCGGTGCCGTACCCGCCCACGCCGCACAAGCCTGACGAGTGGATCCGGCGGTTCGGGACGCTGCCGTTGATGCGTCAGCCGGGGGAGCAGTGGCAGTACAACGCCGGCGCGCGCGTGCTGAGCGTGCTGCTCGCGCGGGCCTCGGGTCAGTCGTTGCCGGACTTCATGCGCACGCGCCTGTTTCGGCCGCTGGGCATGCGGCGGACCGGGTTCTGGCTGCCGGCCAGCGACGCCGCCCGGCTGCCCGACATGTACGCGACGAACCCGGAGACCAACCAGCTGGAGCCGGTGCCCGCATCCACGCCGAGCGAGTGGACCCGGCCGCCGGCGTTCCCGGATGGCGCGGCCGGGCTGGCCTCCACCATCGACGACTACCTGGCGTTCGCGCGCATGATGCGCGACGGGGGAGTGCATCACGGCAGGCGCCTGCTATCCGCCGAGTCGGTCCGGCTGCTCACCACGAATCACCTGACGCCGGAGCAGGTCGCGGGCGCCGGGTTCTTCCCGCTCGTCGGGCGCGGTTGGGGGTACGGCATGGCCGTCAGCGTCGTGCCGGACGAGATCTCGGCACCGGGACGCTACGGCTGGGAGGGCGGCTTCGGTACGGTCTGGTACAACGACCCGAACCGCGACCTGATCGCGATCGCGCTGACCCAGACCGTCGACTTCTTCGTGAACGGCGGAGCGGCCGAGTTCCAGCGCCTGGCGGCGGGCGTCTGCTGAGCGTCGCACCGGCACGGCCGCGCACACCAATGGAAGGCGATTGCGATGTCAACGTTGATGGTGGATTTCATCATTTCGCTCGACGGCTACGGAGCCGGCGAAGGCTGGCCCGGCTTCTGGGGTATGCAAGGACCCGAATACCTCGCCTGGCTGGGGGAGGATAGTCCGGAGGAGCGCATCCATCTCATGGGTGCGACCACCTACCGGCTCATGGCGGGTTTCGCCAGCGAGGCGGACGACCCTGGGTCACAGGCGTTGACTGCCGCGCGCAAGGTGGTGTTCTCCTCCACGATCACCAGGCCGCTGTCGTGGGCCAACTCCGAACTGGTCAGCACCGACGCGATCGCGGCCGTTCGAGACATGAAGAAGCACGAGTCACGGCAGTTGCGCACCCTTGGCAGCCTCAGCCTGAGCCGGTCGCTGATCGCAGCCGGGCTGGTCGATCGTTTCCGTGTGGTCGTGTTCCCGGTGATCACCGGCGTCACCGGGAAAGAGCGCATCTTCGACGGCTACCCGGACATCTCCCTCGAACTCATCGAGAGCCGCACCTTCGACGGCCAGATCCAATTGCTCGAATACATCCCCACGGTGCTCGACGGTCCCCCGGGGGCCGATGGCTGAGCGTGGCCGCGATCAGGCCGGGCCTGTGAACAGCTCGGGCTGCTGGTCGGTCTTGAGGGCGGCGGCCGTGTGGGCCGGCGCCGGCCGTTCGCGCGCCGGCTGGCGGGTGTACCGCTGGTCCTTGTCGCCGGACCCGCGCCGCGCCGTCACCTCCAGGGTGACCATCGCGACCGGCGGCGGCGGAGCCGCGAACCTGCCGGTGCCCCACCGCACCCAGATGGCGACCCGGCCCGCCTCGGCTTCGGCCAGTAGCTTGTCGACGGTGCGCTGGCGGCCGGTGCGGTCTATCTCGATGGCGATCGGCGTGCCGTTCGGGCGGGCACACCCGACGTCTATCCACGAGTGACGGTGCGAGTAGGGCGGCGGCAACGGCATGACGCTGGGCGCTCTGCGGTACGCCCGCCAGCCCTGCTCGACCGCCCACTCCACGATCGAGTCCACGAGCAGCGCGGTGACCTCGTCGGCGCTGAGGTCGGCGAAGGTCACCGCGGCGAGCCGGTCCGTGAGCGACGCGGCCACCTGCTCGGCATCCAACCCGCGGTCCATGACCGCAGGTTACCGCGTGTCAGGAGGCGGTCGCGGCTGCCGCGGCCCGGCCGGCCTGGCGCCCGGAGAACAGGCAGCCGCCGAGGAACGTCCCCTCCAGGGACCGGTACCCGTGTACGCCGCCGCCGCCGAAGCCCGCGACCTCGCCGGCCGCGTAAAGGCCGGGGACGGGCTGGCCGGCGGTATCGAGGACGCGGCACCGCAGGTCGGTCTGGAGGCCGCCGAGGCTCTTGCGCGTGAGGATGTTGAGCCGTACCGCGACCAGCGGTCCTGCGCCGGGGTCCAGGATGCGGTGGATCGACGCGGTGCGGCTCAGCGAGTCGCCGGGGTACGCGAGCGCGTTGCGGATGCCCATCACCTGGGCGTCCTTGCTGTACGAGTTCTCGATCTCGCGGTCGCGCGCCTCGATCTGTCGCTTGATGTCGGCCAGGTCTATCAGGTCGCTGCCGACCAGCCGGTTCATGCCGGTGACCAGCTCCGGCAGGGTCGAGGCGACGACGAAGTCCGCGCCCTTGTCCAGGAAGTTCTGGATCGGCTGCGGGGTCTGCCAGATCCGCGAAAGCAGCTGCCAGATGTTCTTGTTGGTGAGGTCCGGGTTCTGCTCCGAGCCGGAGAGCGCGAACTCCTTGGCGACGATCTTCTTGGTGGTGACGAACCACGAGTAGTCGTAGCCGGACGCGGTGATCGACTTGAGGGTGTTCAGCGTGTCGTACCCGGGGAAGTCCGGGGCGCCGAACCGCTTGCCCTTGGCGTCGAACCACATCGACGAGGGGCCGGGCAAGATGCGGATGCCGTGCCCCGGCCAGATCGGGTCGAAGTTGCGCAGCCCCTCGGTGTAGTGCCACATCCGGTCTGAGTTGACGATCCGCCCGCCGGCCCGCTGGGTGATCGCCAGCATCCGGCCGTCGACGTGGGCCGGCACGCCGGTGGCCATGTACCCGGGCGCCGGGCCGAGCCGCGCCGGCCAGTTCTGCCGGACCAGGTCGTGGTTGCCGCCGATACCGCCGGAGGTGACGATCACGACCGGGGCGCGCAGCTCGAAGTCGCCCACGACGGTGCGCGAGCTGGGTTTGCCCCGGGCGGCGGTGCTGGGCTCCAGCACCGCTCCGCGTACGCCGGTGACGGCACCACCGGTCCGGACGACCTCGTCGACGCGATGGCGGAACTTGAGGACGACCTTCCCCGTGGCCACCGCCGCCCGCACCAACTTCTCGAACGGTTCCACCACCGCCGGCCCGGTGCCCCAGGTGACGTGGAAGCGCGGCGCAGAGTTGCCGTGCCCGTCCGCGTGGCCGCCGCCGCGCTCGGCCCAGCCGACCATCGGGAACCAGCGCACGCCCAGCCCGTACAGCCAGGAGCGTTTCTCGGTGGCCGCGAAGTTGACGTACGCCTCGGCCCACCGGTACGCCCAGTAGTCCTGCCCGGAGGGATCGTCGACGCCACGGTCGAAGCCCGCGGTGCCGAGCCAGTCCTGCCACGCTAGGTCGTGCGAGTCCTTGACGCCCATGAGCCGCTGCTCGTCCGAGTCGACGAAGAACAGGCCGCCGAAGGACCAGAACGCCTGCCCGCCCAGGTTGGACTCCGGCTCCTGGTCCAGCAGGATCACCTTGCGTCCAGCCGCGGCCAGCTCGGCGGTCGCGACGAGCCCGGCCAGGCCACCGCCGACGACGATGGCGTCCGCGTCCTGCGGGGCCGCGGCGGCGAAGGCCGGCGCGGCCACCGCCTGGGCCACGGCGGCACCGGCCAGCACCCCGCCGGCCAGGCCCAGCGCGTGCCGACGACTGACCGAGCCGGCCTGTTCGGGCGTATCCATCCGCGAGCTCCGTTCACCGTTCACAAACGTGAAGAAGATTTCTACTCGCGGGTAACTGTGACGGACGTGGCGCCATCGCGCAAGAGACGAGGGTGAATAGGTGGATCTGTCAGAGGTCGATCGGGACGGAGTCGACCCAGCGTTCGGTGCGGAAACCCGATCCACTCTCGCCGGGGGTACCTTGATCCTGGATGTGCCGCACAGCCTCGTCTCTGGTCAGGAACGCCGCCGTGGCGGTGGCCCTCGACTCGTCCCCGTCGGCGTGGATGTTCCGCGCCATCACGACGAAGAGGAACCGGCCCTTCCGGCCGGTGGGACGCGGCAGGGGATCGGCGTCGGCCGCCGCGACGAACTGCACCTGCAGTGCGTACGAGTCCAACACGGCCGGCTACCGCACCAACCAGTAGAGGCGCGCCGCTCGTCTTGCCGGCGCCGGAAGCGCCACCCCCGGCGAGCGCCGCGGGCCGCGCGCGCGGCGATCAAGGAGAATCGCATGGATCAAGGGCGAATGCGCGTGGAAAAGAGATCAAAGTACATGCCTTTGCCCTTGATCGACCGCGAGTGCGTGGCGCCGAGCGCGCTTACGACCTAGCGGCGAGGGCTCGGGGGCGCAGTGCGGTGGCGGTCAACGCGACGAAGAAGGCGAGGATCGCCGGTATCGTCAGCGCCCACGGCAGGCCGACGCCTTCGGCGGCCGCGCCGATGAGCAGGGGACCGGTGAGAAACCCGAGATAGCCGACGCTGGCAACCCGGGCGATCGCCTGGCCGGCGCGGGCCGGATCGCGGTCGCCGGCCTGCGAGAAGATCTGCGGCGCGATGCACGACAGTCCAGCGCCGAGGCAGCCGAAACCGATGACGCCGGCGACCGGGTGTCCAATGAGGAGCGCGATGCCCAGCCCGGCGCCGGCGAGCGCGCCGCAGCCGCGTACCAGATTCACCGGCCCGAGACGCGCGGCCAGGCGGTCTCCGATCAGGCGGCCCGCGACCATCATGATCGAGAAGGCGGCGTACGCCGCCGCCGCGACGCCGGCGCCGCTGCCCAGGCTGTCGCGCAGGTAGACGCTGCTCCAGTCGGCCGCCGCCCCCTCACCGACCAAGCAGCAGAAGACCAGGACGCCGAGGAACACCACGCCGGGCGTACCGGTCTTGCGGTCCGGAGCCGCCGTGGGCGTGGGGGCTTCGAGGCGAAGCGTCCAGCGGGATGCCCACAGCGCCAGTGCCACCACGCCGGCACCGACGGCCGCGAAGGTGACGCCCGGTCCGGCGGCGGCGTGGGCGAACATGCCGCCGACCGCCGCGCCGAGGAATCCGCCGGCGCTGTAGACGGCGTGGAACGAGGACATGATGGGCTTTCCCCACGCCCGCTGCACCTCGACCGCGTGGGCGTTCATGGCGATGTTGAGGCTGCCGTGCACCGCGCCGAAGGCGAACAGCGCGGCGGCCAGCGTTACCACGTCGACGGCGAGGGCGGGAAGGATCAGGCATACGCCTTCGGCGACGGCCATCGGGAGCATGACGGTCGTGCTGCGGTGCCGGTCGACCAGCCGCCCCACGACCTGCATGCCTGTGATCGCCCCGGCCGCGAACGCGAGCAGCCCGACGCTGAGCTGGCCGTCGCTGAGCCCCAGCCCGTGCTTGATCGCCGGAATCCGGGCCGTCCACGTCCCCAATGCCACGCCGAAGGCGAGGAAGACCAGACACGTGGCTATCCGCCCGCGGATCATCGGGCTATGTGGACGGTGACGCCGGCCGCCGTCAGCGCGTCGTGCTGCTCTGGCGGGATCTCTTCGTCGGTGACCACGACGTCGATCTTTTCTAGCGGGCACACCGCACCGAACGCGACCCGTGTGAACTTGCCCGAGTCGCACACGACGACGACGCGGCGAGCCGAGGCGATCGCGGCCTGCTTGACGGCGACCTCCGGCAGGTCTTGCGCGGTGAGCCCGTGCTCCGCCGACAGGCCACAACAGCCGATGACCGCGGTGTCGAAACGCAGTGCCCTAAGTGACGACTCGGTCAGCGGGCCCTTGAAGTTCAGCTCGCCCGGCCGTACCTCGCCGCCGGGCAGCACCAGCCGTACGCGCGGTGCGGTGCTCAGCTCGATGGCGGACTGCATCGCCAGTGGGAGCACGGCGACGCGCGGTCCCCCCACCCCCCCCGCGCCCCCCGGCCGGGTGGCGCCCCCGTCCAGTCCCGCCGCCCCGCCGTCGGCGGCCAGCCCCGCCGCCGCGACCCCGATGCGCCGCTTGGCCTCCACCGCCTCGCGCTCGCGGGCCGCGAACGGCGGCTCCTCGCCGCGCAGCAGCAGGCTCAACGCGCCGCCACGCACCCGCCGCACGACTCCCTGCTGCGCGAGCTCGTCGAGGTCGCGGCGGATGGTCATCTCGGAGACGCCGTACTCGGTGGCCAGCTCGGCCACGGCGACGCTGTCGCGCACCCGCAGCGTCCCCAGGATGCCCGCGACGCGTTCCGCACTCTCCACCTGTTCATACGAACACGGCAGATGTGCGGAACGCAATCGCGAATCGTCAGAGGCGGGCCTGGCGACGCAGGCCAAACGCGCCCGCGGCCACGAGGGCGACGGCCCCGATGGCGAGCCCCCAGAACCATCCGGTGGTTAAGGTCTCGGGCCCTCCCAGCCCGCTCTGCACGTGGACGACGAGCAGCGCCAGTATCAGCGGCAGGATCAGCAGGCCGGCGGCGATGGTGGCCCGGGCGTCGACCACCATCCACAGCAGGAAGCCGACCATCACCGCGACCGTCGCCCACGGCTGCACGCCGATCGTCACCTCGTAGTCGGTGGGCAGCGTGAACACCGCGACCAGGACGCCGAGCAGCCACGGCAGCGGTCGCCGCGTGCCCGGGGCCGGCCACGCTATCAGCGGCGCGATCAGCAGCAGTGCGAGCGGCAGCGGCCAGAACGTCGGCTCTCTGCCTATGAACTCCACTACCCATCGGACCGGTGGATAGTGGTGCTCCCCGGTGACGTTGTCGATGCCGACCATGCTGAAGTAGTTGACGACCAGTGCCGTGGCGAGCCCGCCGAGCGTCGCCAGCAGACCCCACAGGTATCGGCCGCGCGCCACCGTGATGACCGCGAGGGCCGTGATGACCATCCCCAGTGGATAAAGCAGCTCCGGCGGGTAGTCGACCGTGCGGTCGCGGACGACACGGCCGGCGACCGCGCCAGTGTCGGCCAACCAGCCAGCGGTGGCGTAGACGAGCAGCAGCAGCACCGCCAAACGCAGCGCCCCGAGCCAGGACTGGCGGGCGGAGCGCGCGTGGTGCGCTCCGGCGCGGGCCTGAAGGCCACGCAGGACGAGCGCCGCGGCCTCGCGCGCCGTCGGGCGCCGCTGGTCGTCGCCGGCGGCCTCCATCAGCGTGCCCACCATCTCGGCGCCGCGCTCGTGGCGATAGCCCTTCGGGTATGCCCGCAGCAGCCACCGGTAGCGGGCCTCCAGTGCTTGGCTCATGCGGGCTTCACCACCCCGACGGACCGGATCGGCCGGTCGGTAACGACGCGCGCCGCCTGGGCCATCCGATCGGCTTCGGCGCGCAGCAGGGCGGCGCCTTCGTCGGTGAGCCCGTAGTACCGCCGGGCCCGTCCGTTGACCACTTCCTCGGATAGGACGCGGATCAGCCCTTCGGCGCTGAGCCGGTCGAGCGCCGCGTAAAGCGTGCCGGCCGCCATGCGCACGCGGCCGCCGGACAGCTCCTCGGCGCGCTTGATGATCGCGTACCCGTGGAGCGGACCGTCCATCAGCGCGGCGAGCGCGAAGTACGTCGGTTCGCGGATAGTCATTTAATCAGAGTATGGAGCCCAACTGACTATGGCAAGCTTTCGCTGCCCTAGCCACGCGCGTTTCGCGTCACGGGTTCCAGCGAGGGGGCGTCCGCGACCGTGCTGCCCAGCAGTTTCAGGGCGTGCTCGGACGGGCTCGCCGGCTCGGCGTGGTACACGATGAGCATCTGCCCGTCGGCGCCGTTGACCGTGAAGGTCTCGTAGGCGAGCGTCAGCTCGCCGACCATCGGATGCTGGAAGCGCTTGGTGCCCGCGGTCTTGGCCCGCACGTCGTGGCGCGCCCACAGCCGGCGGAAGTCTTCGCTCTTGAGCGTCAGCTCACCGACCAGCTCGGTCAACCGGGGATCGTCGAGGTCGCCGCCCGCGCTCGCACGCAGGCTCGCCACGGTCTGCGCGGCCACGGTGGACCAGTCCGGGTAGATCTGGCGCGTCGCCGGCTCCAGGAACATCAGCCGCAGCTGGTTCTGCCCCTTGACCGAGCAGTGGTTCACCGCCGCGGCGAGCCGGTTGTTGGCCAACACGTCCAGGTAGCGGCCCAGAATCAGGGCGGGCGTGCCGGCCCAGGCGTCCAGCAGGCGGGCCAGGCGCGGGCTGACGCGTTCCGGCTGGCCGGGCCGGCGCCGCCGGCGGGCCAGCGGGCGAGCCAGCTCGCGCAGATGCGTCGCCGCTTCCTCGTCGAGGCTGAACACCCGTGCGAGGGCGTCGATCACCTGCTCGGATGGGTGCTTGTCGCGCCCCTGCTCCAGCCGGACGTAGTAGTCGGCGCTCATCCCGGCCAGCAGCGCGACCTCTTCGCGGCGCAGGCCCGGCACCCGGCGCCGGCCCGGATCGGGCAGGCCGAAATCCTCGGGACGCACCAGCTCACGCCGCGCGCGCAGGAACTCGCCGAGCCGGTTGTCGCTGGTCATCGTCCCAGGTTAGACCGGCCACCGGCGCCCATCCTGGCCCTGCCACTACCAGGAAAAGCCCGTCCTGGATGGACCGCCGCCACCCCGCGAGGGTGGAGCCATGACAGACAACAGCGCTCTCTCCGGCCGGGTCGCCATCGTCACCGGCGCCACCAGCGGCATCGGCGCCGCCATCGCGCGACGGCTGGTCGCGGGCGGCGCGTCGGTCGCCCTCATCGGGCGGCGCGAGGACCGCCTCAAGGAGCTGGCCAACGAGCTCGGCACGGCCGCACTGCCGGTCGCCGTCGACATCACCGACCAGCAGGCCGTGTACGCGGCAGCGGCGACCATCCGCTCGACGCTCGGGCCGGCCGACCTGGTCGTGGCGAACGCGGGCGTGATGCTCGCCGCGCCCTTCGAGGCGGGCCGGACCGACGAGTGGGACCAGATGGTCGGCACCAACATCAACGGCCTGCTGTACACCGCCCGCGCGTTCATCGACGACCTGCTCGCCGCCGCGGCCGACGACCAGCGGGCCGACCTGGTGCTCGTCGGCTCGATCGGCGGCCACACCGTGTTTCCGAACTACGCGGTGTACACGGCGACGAAGGCGGCGGTCGCGCACCTGACCCGCGGCCTGCGGGCGGAGTTCGGCCCGCGCGGCGTACGGGTCAAGAACGTCGAGCCCGGCTTCGTCAGCACCGAACTCGGCGACGGCATGCAGGACCGCCAGCAGCGCGAGATCCTCGACGACATGCGGCGTACCGTGCCGCCGCTGCCGCCGGAGGACATCGCGGACGTCATCGCGTACGCCACCGCGGCACCGGCCCGGCTCAACCTGGCCGAGATCATCGCCGTACCCACGGCGCAGGGCTGACCGGCCCTAGGAGACGCCGACGCGGTCGGGCTCGACGGTGGGCAACTGCCGCGTCGAGTCCGGCTCCGCGCCGGACGGGCGGTCGGCCAAGCGCCGGATCAGTTCGGCCTGCTCCCGCTGGAGGGAGACGAGCCGGGCCAGCCACGAGCTGAAGAAGATCAGCGCGCCGCAGATCGTCAACCCGAGCCCGAAGAGCCCGCCGGAGACCAGGTACGGCACCTGCTCGAACACATACCCGGTGTGAGCGGTGCCGTACCAGCCGATGCCGATCACCGCGAGGCCAAGCGGCATCAGGAAGCCGCCGGCGAGCGTCAGTATCTGTTGAAGGCGCTGCTCTTTCATCTCACCGCTCCCTCAGGTTGGGCACGCCGTTCGGTACGCCCAGGTCGCAGCCGCCACCGCCGAACATCAGCGCGACGTATCCGCGCAACCCGTACGAGACAGCGGCGGCGATGGCGAGGCCGATGACGAAGGCGTACCAGGGCACGCCGGGGAACACCGGCCACTCGTTGCTGGCGACCGGTGTGGTGGCGTCGCCCGGCGCGGCACCCGGTGGCACCTCGCCGCCGGCGCCGCCGACACCAGAGCCCGCGTCGCCGCCACCCGGCTGGCTCCCGCCCCCGCCCCGGCCCGCGGGCGGCGGCCGGGGCCCCGCGGGGGGCGCCGGGGGGGCGGGCGCCCG
>NZ_JAIBNX010000087.1:24678-34743 GCF_026130045.1 Micromonospora sp. CPCC 205371 | reverse complement strand
TAATGGCTAGAGAAGAAGGGAGAGAGCGCAACGGGAGCCTGCCGCCCACACGGATCGCCGGGCTCCGTCGTCTAGGGACTTTGAGCTACCGCGACGTCCGCCGCGCGCCAGACCGTCGCGCCCGGCGGTCCCTCGCGCCCGGCGCCGGTGAGGTCTCTAGTGGTGGTGGCCGAGCTGCGCGCGGATTTCGCCGGCCGGGTACTGGGAGCTGTGCACGTTGACATAGGTGGCGCCCGCGCGGATCGCGGCGACCAGCTCGGCGAACTCGCCGGCCGCGATGCCTTGCCCAATCGGGCCGATCACGTCGGCGGCTCGGATGACGCCGGTGACGGTGGCCGGTGCCGCGGGGCAGGCCTGGGTGCCGGCCGGCCCGTTGCCGAGGTTGGTGCAGAGGAACACGCTGACCCCGCCGCTCTGGGCGCGCCCTCCGAAGTGAATGTGCGCCTGGCTGATGGCGCCCACAAGATTGGCGTAGGTGAGCCGGTACGTGATCTCCTGCTTCTTGTCGTCGATGCGCGCGCGGAAGACACCCTGCCCGGTCGTGGAGATCGTCTGAGGATCTTCCTGGTATCCGGACAACCGCGCGGTGAGAGCGGCGGATGAGTCGTTGCCCGCGGTCGCGGCCGACCCGGTGACAGCGGCCAGTGCCGCCGCGGCCGCCGCGAAGGCCACTAATCGTGCACGTCTGATCATCACTGCTGCCTCCCGTCCATGGTGGATAACGACGTGCCTATCCTTGCAGCACGCTCCGTGGTCGGGACTTAAATATTGATTACAATCATTGTGGATCGATCGCGAAGTCCGCGACGTGGATGGGCGATGGCTCGTCGCCGGTGGAGGGGCGCTGGTAGAGGATCGACAGCACGCCGTCGATCAGCATCCGGGTGCGGTCGACCACCACCTCGCCGAACGCGCCAAGCCCGGCGCCCTCCAGGCGTGGCGTCCAGTCGGTCCAGCCGCTCGCCGCGCTCGCCGTGACGATCCGGCCGAAGGGCAGCACCAGGTACGCGTTGTCGGCGCTGTCGAGCACCAGCTGCGAGCGGCCAAACGCCGCCAGCGGCACCGGTATCTCGGTCTTCTGCCAGCCGCGCTCGCGGTCCAGCCACAGGTGGAAGACCCGACCGTACCGCTCCCGGTCGGCCACGAAGTCTGAGACCGCCGGCACGAACCGCTCCGGCACGTAGCTGATCACGATGTGCGGCCGGCAGGCCGAGTCGACGACCAGGCACTCCTGGTTGATCAGCGCGCGGTCGACGCCGACCGGGTCGACCACCAGCCCGGGGGAGTCCACCCCGACGAGCTGGTCGGTGCCGGTGCGGGCCACCAATTCGCCCGCGCCGTTGCGCCAGGTGCGACCGCGGTCGTCGCTGTACACGTACCCGGTGTCGTGGTTGGCCAGCCCGCCCGGGTGCGTGAGGATCGCGTTGTTGTCCTCGCGCCACGTGAACGCGGCGTGCAGCCGGGCGCAGCGGCAGTACACCAGGCCGTGCAGGTACATGTTGCGGCTGGCGCTGGTCGTGCCGTTGACCGTGTAGGCGCCGGTGGGGGAGCTCCAGGCGCCCACCCTGTGCCAGGCACGGTCGTACTCGACGAGCTCCATTGAGCCGCTGCCTGAGCGCCCGGTGCGGTAGGACATCTGGAGGCGGCCCTCGGGGGTCACCAGGAACCGCGGGTACGTGATGGCGCCGAGGTCCAGGTCGCCGAGGGTGCGCCGGACCGGTCCGTCCAAGGTGGAGTAGAACACCGCGTTGTCGTGGGTGTCCATGGCCACGTGCAGCATACCGTCCGCAGGCGACACGCCGATCGAGATGGTGTTGTGCGAGTCGTCGACGCTGAGCTGGTGCGGCAGGCGCACCGGCTCCCAGATCCCGTGGGGGAGCCGCCTGCGCGCCACGACCGCGTGCCGGCTGGCCGTGTACCAGGCCGCGTACTGGTATCCGGCGTGCGTGAGCAGCCCGTGCTGCTGGTACGAGGCATTGTTGACGATGCCCTGATACGAGACGAAGTACAGGGCTGTCGGGTCGAGCACCGAGTCACCGAGCAGGCTCACTCCGGGGGACTCAGCCACAGGTGATCCTCCTCCCCATCGGGCCATCTCACCACCACAGCAGCGTCCGGCGCCACCGTCACCGTGGGCAGCTCCGTCACCGGCACGCCGGTCAGCACCACCGCCGCCGCGTAGACCTCGCCGAACCGGACCGGGGCGCCGCTCTCCGCCACCGGGATCGCCGAGTGGGTGCCGAACGCGTTGGTGCCGGACTGTTCGAGGACCCGGGCGGCGGGAAGCCCGACCAGACCCACCACAGTGGACGTCAACCCGTCCGGCCGGTGTGCCGACGCGGTCGCCCCGTCGGCCTCGGTCTCCGGTGGTTCGGCGTCCGCCAGCGAGTAGCCGCCGATCCGCAGTGTCCACGGCCCACCGTGCGCCGCGCCGTCCACCCGGGCCAGCCGCACCTCGACCGCGCCGCGCAGCACCGACGCGGTAGTGACGCACGGGCCGGTCCAGAACGCCGGCTGGCGCGGCGGCCAGGTGCGCTCGTCGGGCAGTTCGCCGACGGGCCAGTGCGCCCGGTGCCGGGAGATGGCCACCCGGCCGTCGACGGAGACCGGGCGCAGCGGCCTGCGGTGTGCCGGGTAGCCGCTCGGGTCCAGTAGCGCGACGTGGTTGTCGACCGGGCGGCAGTCGTACTCTGGCCCGGCGTGCGTGCTGTACGCGTACCGCGAGTAGCCGGGGTCGTCGGTGCTGAGCGCCTCGTCGGCCGCGTGGTCGGCACCGTGGTTGACGACCCGGACCACCCCGTCGGCGCGGGTGGCCGACACCAGCCAGCCGGGCGCCGCGAGCGTGCGGGCGACGTCGCGCTCCTCGACTTCGAGAGGCTGCTCCACGTCTGTCCACACCGGATGGTCGGGCGGCAGTACCAGGCCCGCGAAGCCCTTGCTGGACCAGTACGGCGAGCCGGGCCCCGAGTACGGCTGCCGGATCGCCTCCAGCGGGCCATACCAGCCGATCGACTCCAGCCGGTCGGGTGCCGAGCCGTCCGGGGTGGGT
The DNA here is from genome assembly GCF_026130045.1 of Micromonospora sp. CPCC 205371. GTDB lineage: Bacteria > Actinomycetota > Actinomycetes > Mycobacteriales > Micromonosporaceae > Phytohabitans. The sequence continues at coordinate 31,694 of NZ_JAIBNX010000087.1, read as the reverse complement.
CCGCCGCCGCGCTCGGCGAAGTGCCGCAGCATCCCGCTGGCGAGCCGCCGTGCCCGGCCGGGTGACAGGGGACTGGCGTCGAAGATGGCGCCCGCCCACACCGGTGCGAGCGCGGCGTGCCGGTAGGTGAGGGAGCGGCCCTGGTGCAGCGGCGCACCGTCCGGGGCGTACAGGTGCTGGGCGCCGTCGAGATAGGAGTACAGGCGCTCACGGTACCGCGCCCATAGCTCCGGCCCGGCGTGGTCGCCGGACATCCGGCAATACCACAGTGGATAGAAGTTCATCGCCCAGCCGGCGTACCAGTCGAAGTTGCGCGCGGTGTCCCGGCCCTCGTATCCGTCGGTGTACCAGCCGTCGCCGATGTACCAGCCGTCCATCGTGGAGATATTCGACCCGATGTCCTCTGCCGACCACGGCCCGCCGACGGAGCGCAGGAACGCCTCGCAGACGTTCTGGAACCACAGCCAGTTGCACGCCGGGTAGGGCTGGCCGATCACCTCGGCCAGCCAGGTCACCACGCGCTCGCGTACCCGGTCATCGAGCGCGTCCCAGATCACGTGCCGCGACTCGTGCAGGGCGAGCGCGATGGACGCCGCCTCCACCTTGGCCTGGTTGACCTCGGTGACCCGCGGCCAGCGCTCCGGCGAGCCGGGGTCGGTGCCGGCGGCGAGGCCGTCGGCGTACCACTCGGCGAGCGTGCCGTCGGCGCGGTCCGCGCCCTCCGAAGCGAGACGGAAGCCCGCGGCCAGGAATGTGCGTGCGAAGCCCTCCAGGCCGTCGCTGCGCCGTCCGGAGATGCTGGACGGACCGGGCAGGTCGACGAGCGCGTGCCCGGGCGAGGCGTACGGGCGCACGGCGGCGAGCGTCCGGTCGGCGGCCGCCTCCCAGTGCGCTCGCGTCCACCCGGTGTACGGCGACCGGGCGCGGTCCTGGCGCGGGCCCATCAGAGCCTGATCGTGTTCCACGAGAGCGGCGGCAGCACCACCCGCAGCACGCCACCGTCCGGCGCGACCGGCTGGCCGGCCTTCGGGGTGACCCGGTCCTGCTGGTCGAGCGTGTTCTTGGCGTGCCGGTCGGCGTCGGCCAGGTAGGTGTGCTGTGCCGGCCCGGTGAGCTCGCCTTCTCCGGGCCCCCCGCGGTTAGGGGAGTAAGAAAACGCGCGCAGGTCGACGGCCAGCTCCAGCGGGCGGGTGGTGTCGCGGTTGACCGCGAACACGGTCAGCGCCCCGTCCTCGCCCCGCACGGCGGTCGCGTGCAGCAGCGGCACGGTGCCGTGCACGGCGGTGTCGTGTGTGGGGCTCTCGACCGCGAGCCTCAGGACCTCCCCCCGGCCGTAGCGGGCGGCGTCGGCGAACGGGTAGAACGTGGTCTGCCGCCAGGCCGGGCCGCCCGGCTCCGTCATGATCGGCGCGATCACGTTGACGAGCTGGGCCAGGCAGGCGGCGGTCACCCGGTCGCTGCGCCGCAGCAGGGTGATCAGCAGGCTGCCGACCACGACGGCGTCGGTCACCGAGTACAGGTCCTCCAGCAGCCGGGGCGCGACGGACCACGGCTCCGGCTCGGGGTGGCCGGAGTTCTCCTGGTACCAGACGTTCCACTCGTCGAAGGAGATGTTGATGCGCTTGGGGTCGCGGCGCTTGGCGCCCACATAGTCGGCGGTCGCCACCACGCCGTCGATGAACGCCTCCATGTCGGCGGCGGACGCCACGAAGCTGTCGACGTCGCCGTTGCGCTCCTGGTAGTACGCGTGGCAGGAGATGAGGTCGACGGCGTCGTAGGCGTGCTCCAGGACCGTGGCCTCCCACTGCCCGAAGGTGGGCATGCCGCGCCCGGAGCTGCCGCAGGCGACAAGTTCGAGGTCGGGGTCGACCAGGCGCATCGCCTTGGCCGCGACCACGGCGAGCCGGCCGTACTCCTCAGCGGTCTTGAAGCCGATCTGCCACGGACCGTCCATCTCGTTGCCCAGGCACCACAGCTTGATCCCGTACGGCTTCTCGTCGCCGTGCGCCCGGCGCAGGTCGGAGTACGCGGCCCCGCCCGGGTGGTTGCAGTATTCGAGCAGCTCGTACGCCTCGGCTGCACCGCGGGTGCCGAGGTTGACCGCGAGCATCGGCTCCAGGCCGGTCTTGGCGGTGAACCGCATGAACTCGCTCAACCCGAACTGGTTGGTCTCGGTGGTGCGCCACGCCAGGTCGAGCCGGCGCGGCCGCTGCTCGACGGGGCCGACCCCGTCTTCCCACTTGTATCCCGACACGAAGTTGCCGCCGGGGTAGCGGACCATCGTGGTGCCCAACTCGCGGATCAGCGCCAGTACGTCGGTGCGCAGCCCGTCCTCGTCCGCCTGCGGGTGCCCGGGCTCGAACACTCCACTGTAGACAGCCCGGCCGAGGTGCTCCAGGAAGGAGCCGAACAGCCGGGGGTTCACCTCACCGACGGTGAAGTGTGGATCAAGGAAGGCGCTTGCCGTAACTTTCTGCTGATCATCGCTCACCGTGGCCAGCGTAGGGACGCCCCTCGGCTTCGTCAACGGGTTGGAATAAGACAGCCTTCCGGCCAATTACCGATAACCCGATCATCCGGGGTTGACGCTGTTCAATTCCCTTGTGAGCTGGGCCGCCGTGTGCTTCAGCGCGATGGCGAGCGGCGAGTCGACGCCTTCGGGGACCGAGGTCGTGGTGCCGACGACCGCCATCGTAGCGATCAATGTGCCGTTCCGGAAAACCGGCGCGGCGATGCTGCGTACACCACTGATCGGCGGCGTGTGAGCCGACACGCCCGCCGCGCGGATGCGCTCGACCTCGCGGCGCAGCTCGGGGGAGGCGGCCAGATCGGCGGCCAAGCCCGGCACCTCGGCGGAGCTGAGAAACGCGCAGAACACCCGGCCCTGCGCCGACGCGGTGCGCGACAGCCGCGAACCGGTGCGCACGCTGACGCGGATCACGCGGTCGGTGTTGTCGTCGACCCGGACCACGACCGGGGTGTCGCCATCCCAGACGCTCAACACCACGGTCTCGTCGAGCTCGCGCACCAGCCGCTGCATGTGCGGGCCGGCGACGCCGATCACCGGCATGCCGGCGCGGGCGGCGGCAGAGAGCGTGAGAATCTGCGGACCTAGCGAATACAGCGCCTCACGCTCGTCGTATCGCAGCAGGTTGCTCTCCCGGAGCGCCTTCGTGTATCGGTGCGCGGTGGCCTTGCTGGTGCCGAGGCTGGCGGTCAGCTCGTTGAGGCTCAACCGGGGCCGGCTCACGGTGAAGGCACTCAGGATCACGGCGGCGCGCTGCACGGTTTGGATCGCGGGCGACACGGTTTCGATCGCGGACGACGCCGTCACCGAGCCCATCCTTTCCGCACATATCACGGTAGGCGAGACGTCATCATGTCATGCCGGTGAACATCGCGATGCCCCATCGCGTCGCCCTTCCGACAGGTCAGGTGAGGGCATAACACACTAAAGTCCGGCACATGCCCGATGGGCCCGCTATCCAGACCGTGCAACGCGCAGCGGCGATGCTGAGCGCGTTCAGCGTCGAACGGCCCCGGCTCAGCCTCGCCGAAATCACCGCCGAACTGCGGATGAGCAAGGCCACCGCACACCGGTACGCACGGGCGCTGCGAGCCGCCAACCTGCTGCGATACGACGCGGCCTCCGGCAAGTACACGCTGGGGCCGCGCATCCTGGCGCTGGAGGCCGCGGCCCGCGCCGGGCTGCCGATCGTGACGGCCGCCGAGCCGTATCTGGAACGGCTCACCCGCGAGACCGACCACACCACCGTGCTCAGCGTCTGGAACGGCGACGCCCCAAGCGTCGTCCGCTGCCTTGACAACACCACCGGCGACGTGCGCCTCAGCGTCCGCACCGGCTCGCAGCTCGACCTGACGCGGTCGGCGCAAGGCCGCGTGTTCTGCGCCTTCCTGCCCGCGGTGGAGGCGCCCGCGGTCGCCCGCCGGGTCAAAGCCTCCGCCGACCTACGCCGGATCGTCGACGAGGTACGCCGCCGCGGGTACGCCGTCAACATCCCGGAAGACAACGGGGTACGCGTGATCGCCGCACCCGTCTTCGAACGCAGCCAGATCGTGGCAACCTTGGCCGTGATGGGCACCGCGGTAGCCCTGGCCGGCGAGGCCGGAGACGAGGCCGCAGCCGCCCTGACCCGCACGGCCGCGGCACTCTCCCAAGACCTCGGCTAACCCGCCTCTCCGCCGCGCCGCCACCCCGCGGGCGCCGCCCGCCGCCCCTCTCCCCGCCGATCAAGGGCAAACGCACGCGGTTCGATCTCTTTTCCGCGTGTATTTGCCCTTGATCGATGCGATTCTCCTTGATCAGGAGTCGTGGAGGCTGACACCGGCCGCTTGCAGCTCACTGCGGGCGGCCTCCGCCGTCGCGGGGGTGACGCCAGCGGTCAGGTCGAGCAGCACCGTGGTGGCGAACCCTTCCCGCGCCGCATCCAGCGCCGTCGCCTTCACGCAATAGTCGGTCGCGATGCCGACCACATCGACCTCGGTGACGTCGCGGGCCCGCAGCCAGTCGGCCAGCCCGGCGCCGTCGCGGTCATGCCCCTCAAAGCCCGAGTACGCGGCCGCGTGCTCGCCCTTGTGAAACACCGCCTCGATCCGGTCGGTGGCCAGCGCGGGATGGAAGTCGGACCCAGGCGTGCCCACGACGCAGTGCACCGGCCACGAGTCGACGAAGTCCGGCGGGTTGCCAAAGTGCGCGCCGGGGTCGATGTGGTAGTCCTTCGTGGCAACCACATGGTCCCAGGAGCCCGCGGTGAGCGCGGCGGAGATCCCCGCAGCCACAGCGGCTCCACCCTCGACCGCGAGCGAACCTCCCTCACAGAAGTCGTTCTGCACATCCACAATGATCAGCGCCCGCCCCACCCGATACCTCCCGCTTGCTCGTAGCCCCCGTTCTAACACACCCGCCCTACGCCGCCCCCACTCCTTCCACCCGCGTACCGGAGCGCGAGGGCGGGGCGCTGGTCTCGCCGATCAAGGACATTCCCATCGATCAAGGGCAAAGGCACGTGGAAAAGAGATCGAAGCACGGGCATTTGCCCTTGATCGGCGCGGTTGGCGTGGCGACACGCCGCTCCGCGCCCGTGGCGCGGCGGGCGCGCGGGCGCGGGGGTGGGACCGTGCGGGGGCGGGGGCGGGACCGTGCGGGGGCGCGGGGTGGCTGGGGTTATGCGGCGGGGACGACTGTTACGGGGACGGCTGGGTCGCCGGCGCTCAGCTTTAGGCCCTCCCACGGGATGGAGATCAGGCAGGCGCGGAGGTGAGCTCGTGACTCCTGGAGTGTTGGCAGGTCGGCCGGCTCGCCGGCGACCACGTACGACTGCTGGAGCAGGCGGTCACCCAGCTTGTGGTCTGGAACGCCCTGTGACACCACGATCTCCTCGGTGGCGGTGCCGGTGGGCTTGTGCCGGCGGATGGCGGTCTTGCGGCCGCCGACCGTGGCCTTGTTTTCCGACCTCTTTACGACGGGCCGCCCGTCGACTTCGACCAGCTTGTAGACCAGTCCTGCCGTGGGCGCTCCGGAGCCGACGACCACGGCGGTGCCGGCACCGTACATGTCGACCGGCTCCGCGGCGAGCGCGGCGATCGCGTGCTCGTCGAGGTCGCCCGACACGATGATCTTCGTGTCGGTGGCGCCGAGAGAGTTGAGCAGCTCGCGGGACTGCTGTGCCAGTACCGACAGGTCGCCCGAGTCGAGGCGGATGGCCCGCAGCTCCGGCCCGGCCACCGCGATGGCGTTGCGGATGCCCTGGCTGATGTCGTACGTGTCGACGAGCAGCGTGGTCTGCTTGCCGAGCGCGGCCACCTGTGAGGCGAACGCCGTCGGCTCGTCGTCGTGTAGCAGTGTGAACGCGTGCGCGGCCGTGCCCGCCGTCGGTATCCCGTACCGGTAGCCGGCGGCCAGGTTCGACGTGTACTCGAATCCGGCCAGGTAGGCGGCGCGCGCCGATGCCACGGCGGCCTCTTCGTGCGTGCGCCGCGAGCCCATCTCTATCACCGGGCGGCCGCGTGCGGCGGTCACCATGCGGGCGGCGGCCGCGGCGATGGCGCAGTCGTGGTTGAGCACCGACAGCACCAGGGTCTCCAGGATCACGCACTCCGCGAACGTGCCTGAAACGGTCAGGATCGGCGACCCGGGAAAGTACAGCTCGCCTTCGGCGTACCCGTCGATGTCGCCGCGGAACCGGTAGCTGGACAGCCACGCGGCGGTCTCGTCGTCGACCACGCCGCGGTCGCGCAGGTGCGCGACCTCTTCCTCCGGAAACCGGAAGTCGCGTACGAGGTCCGTGAGCCGGCCGGTGCCGGCGACCACGCCGTACCGCCGGCCGGTCGGCAGCCGCCGCGCGAACACCTCGAACACGCAGCGCCGGTCAGCGGTGCCGTCCTGCAGCGCCGCGCGCAGCATGGTCAGCTCGTAGTGGTCGGTGAGGAGGGCGATGGTCACGCGCCTAAGCCTATGGCTCCGCGTGCGCCTGTAGGGCGTGAGACAGCTCGCTCCGGTTGGTTATCCCGAGCTTGCGGTAGACCCGCTGAAGGTGGTTTTCGACGGTGCGCGCGGAGAGGAACAGCTGCTCCGCGATCTGCTTGCTGGCAACGCCGGCGGCCGCGAGCCGGGCGACCTCGCGTTCTCGCACGGTCAGCGGTGGCCGGGCGGCCCGCAGCGCCGGCGTGTGCAGCGTGTCGCACCGGCCGAGGATGTCGCCGAGGTGGGCGCTGGCCTCGGGCGCGAGCGGGGACTTGGTCGTTCGCAGTCGCAGCGCGGCCATCGCCGCCGCGTCGGCCGCGTAGAGGAGCAGCCCGCGCCGGGCGAACGCGCCCGACACCGCCATTAGCTCGGCGCCGTCGGCGCTGGCCCGGGCGTGCAACGCCATCAGCTCGACGAGTGGGCCGTCGACCACCCCGGTCAGCTCGGCCAGCCGCTGCGCGACAGTCTGCGTCTCAGGATCTCCTGGCGGAGGGGGGGGCGCACCGTGGGCCCGCGGGGCGGCGGGCGGGCG
>NZ_JAIBNX010000087.1:0-24668 GCF_026130045.1 Micromonospora sp. CPCC 205371 | reverse complement strand
ATCTCCGTGATCAGGGCGTCCCTCAGGGCGCTCTGACGACTTGAGGGACGCCCTGATCACGGAGGGGGAGGCGGACCAGGTGACGGGCAGGTTGGCGCAGCCCAGTCGTACCAGGTCGTGCAGCGCGAGGGCCTCGTGCCCGGCGAACCCGTCGGCGCGCAGCCGCGTGACCAGGTCGCTCAGCAGCTTGATCGCCACCTCGACGTCGCCCGCGCACGCGGCCACCCAGGCGCGTGCCTGCTCACACCACGGGTACAGCACGGCCATGCCGCGGGTCTGGGTGCGGTCGGAGTCGGCGAGCGCCAATGCGGCTTCGGCTGCTTCACCGCGCAGCGCGGCCGCGTATGCCCGCTCGGCGTGCGCGAGACCGGCGAAGACCCGGCTGGTCGCCAGCGCCGCACAGGCCTGGAGGCTGCCCCGCAGCGCCTCGCCGCTCTGGCCACGCAGCCGTGCGCCCTGCGCCCGGATGACCGAGAGGTATCCGGAACCGAGCCGGAAGTCGCCCGCGTCGGCCAGGTCGGCGAACTCGTCGGCGGCCAGCGCGTCGATGCCTTCCAGGTCGCCGGCGATCGTCAGGCGGGTGCCGCGGGCGAGTTCGAGGGCGAGCTGAAGGTACGGCATCTCGACACGCCACAGTGGCGCCTGCGCCACCACGCCGGCGATGGCGCGTGCGCTGCGCGTGAGCTTGCCCTGCGCGGCCTGGAGGTGCGCGACCACGCACTGGGCCAGTGCCCGCGCCGACACGGGCGCCGCGGGCCGGTCGATGATCTCGCGGGAGAGCCGCAGCGCCTCGGCGCTGTCGCGCCGGTGCAGGCGCATGATGGCCTCGAAAGCCAGGACCCGCGCGCGGTGCCCGGGGTCGGTCACCGTTGGCGTTTCCTTCGCCATTTCGTGTACTGCCGATTCCCGGCCCAGTCCCCAGTACGAGACCAGCCCGCGCACGGTCAGCCAACGGCTGCGCCGCTGATCCGAGTCGATCTCGGCGCGCACCGACTCCACAACGGACAGCGCCGCCTCGGGCTGCTCGCTGAACATCAGGATCGTGGCCAGCAACTCGCCGGCCTCGAAGCCGCCGCCGGTCTCCAGGGCGGCACCGGCCAGCCGGGAGGCCAGGTGCACGTTGAACCGGCTGAACGCCTGGGCGGCCGCCTCCAGCAGCATCTCGGGATCTTGGGCGGTGCCGGAGTCGAGCCGCCACACGGCCACCCGCAGCAGGTCGTCGCGGCGACGGGCACCGGCCTCTTCGACCAGCGCGGCGAGCCGGGCCTTGAGCCGCATGGTGCGCGTGGCCGGGCAACGCTGGCGGACCACCTCGCCGTACAGCGGGTGGGCCAGCCGGACGCTGTGCCGCCGGTCGCTCGGCGCCAGCCGGATCAGGCCGCGCTCCTCGGCGCTCTCGACGGCGGCGTCGCCGGTGGCGCGGATGAGCAGCGGCAGCCCGATCGGCTCGCCGAACGCCACCAGCTCGACGACCTCGCGCACGTCGTCGCTGAGATCGCCGATGCGGGCGTCGATCAGGTCGGTCAGACGGGGTGCCAGCTCGAACTGCCCGGTCCACCGCCACATCCCGTACAGCCGGGTCAGCTCGGCCGAGTTGGACGCCGCGATGACCAGCTCGCGCAGCAGCAGTGGGTTGCCGGCGGAGAGCCGCCACAGCCGATCGGCCGACGAGGAGTCGACCGGCCCGCCGAGCATCTCGGCGAGCAGGGCCTTGCTATCGGCCGCGGTGAGCGGAGCCAGCTCGGCGTGGTCGACGAGATCGTCTGTCCACAGTGCACGGATCGGCACCGGCACCTGCTCGCCGCTGCGCAGCGTGCCCAGTACGGTGGCGTGCTGGTCGCGGGCGACCAGGTAGACGAGCGCGGCGGACGAGGCGTCGAGCAGGTGTGCGTCGTCGACCGCGAGCACGATCGGCCGGCCCGCGGCCTGGTGGTGCAGGGCTTCGACGGCCCAGCGCAGCAGGCCCGCCGGCGACACTCCGGCCGGCTGATCGGCCGGCAGCACCTGGGCGAGCCCGCCGAATGGCAGGCCGGCAGCGGCGATGTTGGCGGCGGCGGTCCACACCGCGTACTTGTCTGTGGGCAGGCTGGCGACGCCCTCGCGCAGCAGACGACTCTTGCCGATGCCTGCGGTGCCGCTGAAGATGAGGCCGCGGCCGGTGCCACTGGTGGCTGCCGTTACGAGACGCCGCAGCTCATCGGCCCGGCCGACGAGGTGCCACGGGCCCATCCGGTCAGGATATAGATGAGCGCCGCAGCCCGCTGACCGCCTAACGGTGGAAGTTGAGTAGCGGAGTGGTCGGCGCTGAGTAGTCGTCCTCCTGTCGCCTTCAGTGGCCACTCCCGTACGGTTCGATGGCCCGGCACGGTAACGCTACGAATGGCGGGCGGCACCCACAGTTGGAGGCCCTGGTGACGACGTCTGCGACAGCGGGAGGGGTGCGGCGACGGCGCAAGATTCGGATGCGCGCGACACTCATTGAGCCCCTGCCCGACGAGCCGACCGCGGTCGTCGTCGTGGGTCCTGGGCGCGGCCGGCTCATCGGCGCCCTGTTGGGACAGGACGGTCCAGTCCTCGCCGCACCGACCGGCAGCTATCTCGTGGTCCGCCCGGGGACGTCCGTCGAGGCGCGCGCCTATCTGCCAGGCGCCCGCCACCCCCAGCCGTACCCGGTCAAGCCATCGGACTGCGTCGCCTTGCCCACCCGGCCACCGCGCCGGATCGAGGTGGGTAGGTCCGAGCCGCTGCTGCGGCACTTCTCGCTGATCGAGGGGCCAGAGCTGCGCACCCTCGGCGTGGCTGGCACCCGCGTCTTCCTCGATGTGGTGCGGCGCGGCGGCGCGTTGGTGTACGCGTTGGGTGGCCAGCCGCCGGAGCGCGCCGAGCGCGACGTGCTCGCCGCGGCGGCCGATCTGCCGGCGGCGCTGTTCTTCGCGGTCGGCGGCCCTGCCAGCGGGGTGGAGGCCGTGCGGGAGGGCCTGCCGGAGTTCGGGGCCGCGTCCTGGTTCGCCGTCGACGCAGAGCCGAGCTACCTGCGCCGCGCCCTGGTGGCATGGGCGGGCGTCGAGAGTCTCCACCGGGCGAGCATCAACCCGCCTGTGCTGCCCGGTGCCGAGGGGCGCATCGCGGTCGGGTCGAGCGCTCACGAGTCCGACTGGGCCGCCCGGCTCGACCGGATGTGCCGGAGCGCCGCCCGGCTGGTCCGGCAGCGGCTGGCGATCGAGCTGGCCAACCTCCATCTGCGCTGCGTGCATGACATCGTCTTCGGTGCCGGGTGCGAGGGCCTGCCCTACACGCTCGACCAGGAAATGCACGCGCTGTCGCTGCGCACGGTGGCCGAGTGCGACGCGGCCGCCGACCGGGTGCTCGACGAGATGCTCACGCTCGTGCTGGGGGAGCCGCCGATGGCCGGCGTGCGCCGCCGGGTCACGCTCGCCGTCCGGCGGGGATTCGCCGACGACAGCGACGACGGTGGGGAGTTGGAACGGGTACTTCTCGTCACGAACACCGCTGGAGTGGCCGCTGTGACTGGTGATGGCGCGGTGACCGCGCTGGCGGCGTACGACACGGACCAGGGGCGGGCGGTGCTTCCGCCGCTCGGGATCGGCTTGTCCGGCGCCTGCTACCAGCACTGGCGCAGCCCGGCGAACGCAGACCCGGACCGTGCCCGTAGTTGGCTGCAGCAGGCGATCCGGGGAGTCGAGCTGGATCTGCTCAAAGAGGTGTCGCGCCGGTTCGAGATGCTTCACCGGTCGCTCGGTAACGTGATCGCCGAGGCGATCGACCACGGGATCTTGCTGATCTAATCACCGGATTCGCCACACGATGGGGCATACCGGGAGTCGTATGGTTCCTCGATTGCCCGAAAGCGGTGGCACGATGGTGGGCATGGCAGCTCCACAAGTTGCACCGGTCGAGACCCCGGGCACTGACGAGATGCCGGTCGCGGACCGGGCATGGGTGACGATCGTCTGGGACGACCCGGTCAACCTCATGTCCTATGTAACGTGGGTCTTCCAGAAACTGTTCGGCTACAGCCGCGACAAGGCTGAGAAGCTGATGCTGGATGTGCACCACAAGGGCAAGGCCGTGGTGTCCAGCGGTGCCCGCGAACGCATGGAGCACGACGCGTCGCAGCTGCACGCGTACGGGTTGTGGGCCACCGTCGACAAGGCCTGAAGGGGCTTTTGTGAGCATGTTCCGCCGGCATGGCACGCACTGCGTGGCGACCTTCGCCGCCGACGAGGTGCGTGTGCTGCGAAAGGTCGCGTCCGAGGTCGTCGGCCTGCTCAGCGAGGGCTTTGACCACGAGGATCCGGTCGTCGAGCGGCTCTTTCCAGACATCTACCCGGAAGATCCGCACAACTCCGCGGAGTTCCGGCGGTACACCGAGGGCGACCTCAAGACCAGCAAGATCGACCAGGCCGGCGCGATCCTCGCGGTGTTGCCCGGCGACGGCGGCGGGGAGGTCCGGCTCGACGGCGAGGAGGCCGAGGCGTGGCTGCGCGCGCTCAACGACGCGCGGCTGGCGATGGGAGTGCGGCTGGAGATCAAAGCCGACACCGACCTCGGCGAGGAGCTGGACGACGCGGTCCTCCGTGACCCCACGTCGAGCCGCGTCTTCCAGCTCAGCGTCTACGCCTACCTGGGCTACCTGCAGGAGTCCCTGCTCAACGCCCTAGTCCAGGCTCGCTAGCTCGTCGCGAGACAGTTCCAGGTCGACCGCGGCGGCGGAGTCCTCGATGGTCTCCGGGCGGCTCGACCCTGGGATCGGCACGACCACCGGCGACTTCGCGAGCATCCACGCGAGGCAGACGCGCTGCGGGCTGACGCCGCGCCCTTCGGCCACCCGTGCGAACTGCGCGAAGCGGCTGCCCAGCTCGCGGGCCTGTGCGATGCCGCCGAGGGGCGACCACGGCAGGAACGCTACGCCGAGCTCGTCGCAGAGCCTCAGCTCCGGCTCGGAGCTGCGGAACGCGGGCGAGAACTGGTTCTGTACCGAAACCAGCCGGCCGCCGAGGATCTCTTGCGCCTGCCGGATCTGCTCCGGGTTGGCGTTCGAGATGCCCGCCATCCGGATCTTGCCGGCGTCGAGCAGGTCGCGGATGGCGCCGATCGAGTCGGCGTACGGGACCTTGGGGTCGGGGCGGTGGTGCTGGTACAGGCCGATCGCGTCGACGCCCAGCCGCTTGAGCGACGCCTCGCAGGCCGACTTGATGTAGTCGGGCGCCCCGTCGATCGTCCACCTGCCGTCGCCCGGGCGCAGGTGGCCACCCTTGGTCGCGACCAGTACCTCGGACGCGTCGCCGCCGTAGCTGGCGAGCGCCCGGGCGATCAGGGACTCGTTGTGCCCCACCTCGTCTGCGTACAGGTGGTAGGCGTCGGCGGTGTCGATCAGGTTGACACCCGCGTCCAGCGCGGCGTGGATGGTGCGTACGGATCGGTCGTCGTCGGGGCGTCCCTCGATGGACATCGGCATGGCGCCGAGGCCGATCGCGCTGACCTGGAAATCTCCGATGCTGCGGAACCTCATGGGCTCAACCCTCGCGCGCTCCCACAGGGCGGTCCAACAGAAGAAAGTGCTCAGATTCAGCGCATAGACTGCTGAATCGTGGAGTTGCGACATCTCGAGTACTTCGTTGCGGTCGCCGAGGAGCAGCACTTCACCCGGGCAGCCGAACGCATGCGCGTCGCCCAGTCCGGGCTGTCCGCCTCGGTGCGCAGCCTCGAACGTGAGCTGGGCGCCCCGCTGTTCGTCCGCAGTACCCGACGGGTGGAGCTGACGGAAGCAGGACGGGCGCTGCTGGCCGAAGCCCGGCGGACGCTGGCCAGCGCCGACGCCGCCCGCCAGGCGGTCGCCGCGGTCAAGGGCCTGCTCCGCGGCAGCATCGCGGTCGGCGCCGAGCAGTGCCTGGGCGTTGTCGATGTCGCCAAGCTGCTGGCGGACTTCCGCAGCCGGCATCCCGACGTCGAGATCGTGCTGCGCCAGGGCGCCACCGCGGATCTGTGCGCCGAGCTGCGGGCCGGTCGCCTCGATCTTGCCCTGGTGGCGGTCGACGGCAAGCCGCCGGAGCAGCTCGACCTCATCCCGCTCGCCGCCGAGCCGATGATGCTGGTGTGCCACCCGGGGCACCGGCTCGCCGAGGCCGCGTCGGTCGACTGGGACGACCTGGCCGGCGAGGCGTTCGTCGACTTCCACCGAGGCTTCGGCGCTCGCGAGGTCACCGAGCAGGAGTGCGCCGCGCGGCAGTTCACCCGGCGGGTGGGCGTGGAGGTCAACGACGTGCACAGCCTGCTCGACTTCGTCGGCCAGGGGCTCGGCGTGGCCGTCGTTCCGCGTCCCATCGCGCACAAGCGCCCCACCCAGGTGCGCGCGGTGCCGCTGGCCGGGCTGTCCGCGTACACGTGGCGTGTCTGCGTGGCACTGGCCGCCGGCCGCGCGACCAGCCCGCCCGCGGCGGCGCTGTTGCGCCAGGCACAGCTCATCACGGATTGACGGCCGCACGAGGTACGCTGGTCGCCGTGCTGACCATCGACCGGGCGATCGTTGACGCGATCATCGCCCATGCCCGCCGGGACCACCCGGATGAGGCGTGTGGTGTGATCGCGGGCCCGGCCGGCAGCGACCAGCCGCTCCGGCACATCCCCATGGAAAACGCCGAGCGGTCGCCGACGTTCTATCGGTTCGACTCGATGGAGCAGCTCCGCGTGTGGCGCGAGATGGACGACCGTGACGAGGAGCCGGTCGTGATCTACCACTCGCACACCGCCACCGAGGCATATCCGTCGCGCACCGACATCTCGCTGGCTGGCGAGCCCGGCGCACACTACGTGCTGGTCTCCACGCGCGAGCCAGACGTCGAAGAGATCCGGTCGTTCCGCATCGTGGACGGGGCCGTAACCGAAGAGCCGGTCCGGATCGTTGATGCGACCGTGGACCCGCACGCCGTTCAGACGTACATGTTCGGGCAGAGCCCGACGACGGTCGACTACGAGTGTTCGCGCTGAGCCCTCACCGTCCCCGTACCGTTGTCGAGATCTTTTCCGAGGAGTTTTTCTGTCATGGCCATTGAGGTTCGCATCCCCACCATCCTGCGCAATTACACCGGCGGTGCTAAGGCCGTCGAGGGTGCGGGTGAGTCGCTCGCCGATCTGCTGTCCGATCTGGACGCCAAGTACTCCGGGCTGCGCGGCCGCCTGGTGACGCCCGAGGGCGGTCTGCACCGCTTCGTCAACGTCTACGTCAATGACGAAGACGTGCGCTTCCTGGGCGCGCTGGACGCCAAGCTGTCCGACGGTGACACCGTCACCATCCTGCCGGCCGTCGCCGGTGGCGCCTTCGGCTTTGCCGCGGCCGCCGCGATGCTCGGCAATCGCCTGTAGGGCTGGCCGCCATGGCGCGGTACGAAAGCCTGCTCGACGCGTGCGGCAACACGCCGCTCGTCGGCCTGCCACGCCTGTCACCGGTGGTGCCCGAAGGGGCGCCGCCGGTGCGGCTGTGGGCCAAGCTCGAAGATCGCAACCCGACCGGGTCGGTCAAGGACCGGGCCGCGCTGTTCATGGTCCGGGCCGCCGAGGCGGCCGGCCGGCTCCGGCCCGGCGACACGATCCTCGAGCCCACCAGCGGCAACACCGGCATCTCGCTCGCGATGGTGGCGAAGCTGCGCGGGTACCGGCTGGTGTGCGTGATGCCCGAAAACGTGTCGACCGAGCGCGTCCAGCTCCTCCGCATGTACGGCGCGGAGATCATCTTCTCGCCGGCGGCCGGCGGATCCAACCAGGCGGTCGCCACGGCCAAGCAGATCGCGGCCGAGCACCCCGACTGGGTGATGCTCTTCCAGTACGGCAATGAGGCGAACGCTCGCGCCCACTACGAGACCACCGGGCCCGAGCTGCTGCGCGACCTGCCCACGATCACCCACTTCGTCGGCGGGCTCGGCACCACCGGCACGCTCATGGGCACCGGGCGGTACCTGCGGGAAAAGGTCGAGGGCATCGAGATCGTGGCGGCCGAGCCGCGATACGGCGAGCTCGTCTACGGCCTGCGCAACATCGACGAGGGCTACGTGCCGGAGCTGTACGACGCGAGCGTGCTCAGCCGGCGGTTCTCGGTCGGCACCCGCGACGCGGTGCTGCGCACGCGGCAGCTCGTCGAGGTCGAGGGCATCTTTGTCGGGTTCTCGACCGGTGCGGTGCTGCATGCCGCATTGGCCGTCGCGCACGAGGCGGTCAAGGCAGGGCGGCGAGCCGACGTGGCGTTCATCGTGGCCGACGGCGGCTGGAAGTACCTTTCCACGGGTGCCTACGGCGGCACGCTAGCCGAGGCCGAGGACGCCCTGGAGGGCCAGCTCTGGGCCTAGGGCCTAGCCCGCGCATCAAAGCGCGCGGACGGTCAGGATCACGGCGGCGATCAACGGGATTGTTGCCGCCGCGAGCATGAGCCACGGGAGCAGCCGGCGCTGGACTGACATGAACGCGCCCACCGTCAGCCCGATGCCCGTCACACCGATGCCTGCCATCGCGGCCTCGTACCAGGCCGGCACGGCGCCGCCCAGCACCGCGAGGAAGCCCCGGATCGCGATGGCCAACCCGACGAGCCCCAGCACCGCCGCCCATCCGCACATCGCCGCGAGCCGGGTGGTCGGCGGCGCCGGGTCGTCCCAGCCGGGCAGCCGAAAGATCCGGGCGAGGCCCGTCGGGGGCGGGCTGGGCTCGCGTACGCCGTCGCGCTGAATCCGGAGACCGAGACCTTCGGCCAGGGACATCTCGTCGGCTTCGCTCACGGCAGCGCCGCCCTTCGTCATTGTGCGGTTTCTTCACTGTGTGCAACGGTCGCGTGTCACTCCTCGTAACGGTGGACCACGCTTGTCTCGCAGAACGCACCATCCCCACTGAACCTGTCGCCTTGCCGACATGTTGGATCAGTTCTTTCTGTCGGGAGCAGGTCACGGCGTAGGCTGCGCACCGTGGCACACTGGTCGGCACGGATCTTCGGTCGCGCCGGCGAGCGACTCTCGATTGCAGTGCGTGATTTCGGGGCTACTGGATGCGACTGACTGTGCTCGGCTGCGCCGGTAGCTTTCCGGGCCCTGAATCGGCCTGCTCGGCGTACCTCGTGGAGGAAGACGGCTTCCGCCTGCTGATCGACTTCGGCTCCGGTTCGTTGTCGGCCCTCCAGCGGTACGCGGGGCTGCGCGCCGTGGACGCGATCCTGCTGACGCACCTGCACTGTGACCACATGCTCGACGCCTGCACGTACGTCGTCGTGCGCCGGTACGACCCGAGGGGTCCCCTGCCCGCCCTCCCGGTGTACGCGCCAGCCGGCGCACCCGATCGCATCGCCGCCGCGTACAGCCAGGAGGAGGGCCCAGTCGACGACGTGTATACGTTCTACGGGCTGCAACCGGGCACGTTTCCGATCGGCCCGTTCACCGTGACCGTCGACCGGGTCAACCACCCCGTCGAGACGTACGGCGTGCGCCTGGAGAGCAACGGGCGCGTCCTCACGTATTCGTCGGACACCGCGCCGTGCGACGCGCTGCTCCGCCTGGCCATGGGCGCAGACCTGTTCCTGTGTGAGGCGAGCTACATCGACGGCGTCGACAACCCACCCGACCTGCACCTCACCGGCCGCGAGGCGGGCGAGGTGGCGACCAAGGCCGGCGTCGGCCAGCTGCTGCTCACCCACCTGGTCGCCGCGTGGGGCAGCGAGGCCGACACCTGGGACGCCGCGTCAGGGGCCTTTTCGGGCCCGATCGAGATCGTCAGGCCTGGTGCGCGGTACGAGATCTGAACTTGTGCGCCACTGTTCGCCGATGCGTCAGCCGGGCGTAGCCTGCCGCACCCGCGCCGCCCGCACGGTGAGCGCATGCGAATCGCGATCATTACGGAGTCGTTCCCCCCGGACGTCAACGGCGTCGCGCACTCCGTCGTCCGCATCGCCGAGCACCTGGTCAACGCCGGCCACGCACCGATGGTCATCGCTCCCGCACCAGCGTCGTCGGCGCGCGGCGTCACCGGAGCACACCCGTACCCGGTCGTCCGGGTGCCGAGCGTGCCGATGCCGCGCTACCGCGGTCTCCGGCTCGGGCTGCCCAGCCCTCGGCTCTCCGACGCGCTGATCTCGTACGCGCCGGACATCGTTCACCTGGCCAGCCCGTTCCTGCTCGGCGCGCGGGGTGTGGCACTCGCCGGTCAGCACCGGTTGCCGTCCGTGGCCGTCTACCAGACGGACGTCGCCAGCTACGCGCACACCTACCTCGGGCGGGGGTCGGCCACCGCGTGGCGGTGGCTGCGCACGATCCACAACGCCGCCGACCGCACGCTGGCGCCGTCCACGGGGGCGGCCGCCGACCTGGTCGGACACGGAATCCAGCGCGTGTGGCTCTGGCGGCGAGGCGTCGACACCGAGCGGTTCACGCCGGCCAAGCGCCATGAGCTGGTACGCCGAGTGCTGGCCCCGAACGGCGAGGTGCTGGTCGGGTACGTGGGCCGGCTGGCCGCCGAGAAGCGCGTGGACCTGCTCGCGGAGACCTGCAAGCTGCCCGGCGTACGTGTCGTGGTGATCGGGGACGGGCCGGCCCGCCGCGACGTCGAGAAGGCGCTGCCCGACGCGGCGTTTCTCGGCGCGCGCCACGGTGCGCAACTCGCCCGGCTCTACGCGAGCCTCGACGTCTTCGCGCACACCGGACCGTACGAGACCTTCGGGCAAACCGTGCAGGAGGCGCTCGCCAGCGGGCTGCCGGTGGTCGCACCGGCATCCGGTGGGCCGATGGACCTGGTCACGCCGGGGCTGACCGGCTCGCTCGTGCCGCCCTGTGACGGCGCCGCGCTCGCCGCGGCCGTTGCCGAGCTGGTCGCCAACCCCGAGCTGCGCCAGCGGTACGGCAGCGCCGCTCGCGCCGAGGTCGCCGCCCGCTCCTGGGCAGCGGTCGGCGACGAGCTGATCGCCCACTACCGCGCGGTGCTGGCCGGTCCGGGGGTACCGACCCAGGTCCCGGTCGCCGCATGAAAGTCGTGCGGCTCGCCAACTTTGTGATGCCGCGCTCCGGTGGTCTCCGCACGGCCCTGCGCTGCCTGGGCGAGGGGTACCTGGCTGCCGGCCACCAACCCGTGTTGATCGTGCCGGGCCCTGCGGCGTCCGATGAGATGACCTCGCACGGCAGGGTGATCACGCTGCCCGGCCCCGAGGTGCCGGGCAGCGGCGGGTACCGGGTACTGGTCACCGGGCGGCGGCGGCTCACCCGGCTGCTCGACGAGCTGGCGCCCGACCGCATCGAGGTCTCCGACCGGTCGACGCTGCGCTGGACCGGCCGGTGGGCCCGAGACCGGGGCGTGCCGTCGATCATGGTGTCGCACGAGAGCCTGGCCGGGCTGCTGGCCGTGTGGGGTGTGCCGGCCTCGATCCGGTCCGGGCTGGCTGATGTCGCCAACAGGCGCACGGCGGCCGCGTACGACCGGATCGTGTGCACGACATCGTGGGCGGCCGAGGAGTTCCGCCGGCTCGGC
Organism: Micromonospora sp. CPCC 205371; assembly: GCF_026130045.1. Classification (GTDB taxonomy): domain Bacteria; phylum Actinomycetota; class Actinomycetes; order Mycobacteriales; family Micromonosporaceae; genus Phytohabitans. The sequence goes on along the minus strand of NZ_JAIBNX010000087.1, from coordinate 13,160 downwards.
GTCGACAACGTCGTCGAGGTGCCGCTGGGCGTCGACCTCGACACGTTCCACCCGCGCCGGCGCGATGCCGCCGTCCGGGCGAGGTGGGCGTCCGACGGGGAAGTGCTGCTCGTGCACTGTGGGCGGCTCTCCGGCGAGAAGCACCCCGAGGTGTCGATCGACGCGCTCGCGGCGCTGCGCGCAGCCGGGATACCGGCGGTGCTGGTCGTGGCCGGCGACGGTCCACGGCGGGCGGCGCTCGCGTACCGGGCGGCCCGGCTGCCGGTGAGATTCGCCGGGTTCGTGCCGGACCGTTCGGTGGTCGCCGGGCTCCTGGCCAGCGCCGACGTGGTGCTGGCGCCGGGGCCGGTCGAGACGTTCGGCCTTGCTGGGCTGGAGGCGCTGGCCTGCGGCACCCCGGTCGTGGTCAATTCGGCCAGCGCCCTGCCCGAGGTGGTCGGCCCGGCAGGGGTTGCGGCAGCCGGCACCGGGGTCGCCTTCGCCGACGGCGTACGCGATCTGCTGGACCGCCCGGAGGGTGAGCGGCGCGCGGCGGCCCGGGCCCGCGCGGAGCTTTTCACCTGGCAGGCGGCGGTCGATGGCTTCCTTCGGGCGCACGGTGTGCCGACGGAGGCGCCGGTATGGTGACGTTCGTCGCGATGGGCGATTCGACGACCGCCGGCTACGGCGACCCGATGCCCGACGGCGGCTGGCGCGGCTGGGCGGCGCTGCTAGCAGGCGGCCTGGCACCGCCGGGGCAGGTCGCGTTCCACAACCTGTCGTGCAGCGGCGCGCTCGCGACCGACGTGGCGTACACCCAACTGCCGGCCGCGCTCGCCCACCGGCCGGACGTGGCCGCCGTGATCGTGGGCGTCAACGACACGCTGCGGCGCGGGTTCGACGTGGCGGCGATCGGTGCCGCACTGGATCACACCGCGGGCTCCCTGCACCGGGCCGGCGCCCTGGTGCTGACCGCGTGCCTGCCCGAGCCCGGCCGGATGTTTCACCTGCCGGCATCGCTGGCCCGGCCACTGGCCCGCCGGATCGCCGCCGTCAACGCGGTCACCCATGCGGTGGCCGACCGCGTGCCGGGACTGCACCTGCACATCCCGCTGCTTCCAGGCGTGTACGACCCTCGCATGTGGAGCGTCGACCGGCTGCACCCGGGCGAGCGCGGACACCGCCTGCTGGCTGGCGCGTACTTCGACCTGCTGGCCGCGCACGGCGTGCCGGTGCACCGCCGCCCCGACGCCGAGCCGGCCAACCCACCGCCGACCACCCGCGCGCAGATCCGCTGGCTGGCGACCGAGGGCACCCGCTGGCTGTACCGCCGCTCAACCGACCTGGTGCCGCAACTGGCCCGCCTGGCGGTGGCCGAGTGGTGGTACGACCTGCGTGGCGCCGCCCACCGCCTCGACGACCGCCTCCAACAGGAGATCGCCGCCGCTCTCGCCCCGGAGCCCCAGCATGATCAGGGCGTCCCTCAAGTCGTTGGGACGACCTGATCACGGGCTGTGGGCGGGGTAGCGGGCGTGGTGGGTCGGGGGCCGCATAGGGTGGCGGCATGGGACGACCTGATGGGCGGCAGCCCGACCAACTGCGTCCGGTGACGCTGACCCGGCAGTGGAGCGTGCACCCCGAAGGCTCGGTCCTGGTGGAGTTCGGCGCCACCAGAGTGCTGTGCACGGCTAGCGTCACCGAGGGCGTGCCCCGCTGGCGCAAGGGTTCCGGCCTGGGCTGGGTGACGGCCGAATACAGCATGCTGCCGCGCGCCACGACGACCCGCTCCGACCGGGAGAGCATCAAGGGGCGCGTGGGTGGCCGCACGCACGAGATTTCCCGCCTTATCGGCCGCAGCCTGCGTGCGTGCATCGACCTGAAGGCGTTCGGCGAAAACTCCGTCGTGCTGGACTGTGACGTGCTCCAAGCGGATGGCGGCACCCGCACCGCCGCGATCACGGGGGCGTACGTCGCGCTGCACGACGCGGTCACCTGGATGGCGAAGCAGGGGCTGCTGGCCGGAAAGCCCGGTGACGCGGTGCACCGGTCGGTGGCGGCGGTGAGCGTCGGGATCATCAAGGGTGAGCCGCGGCTCGACCTCTGCTACGAGGAAGACGTGACAGCCGACGTCGACATGAACATCGTCTGCACCGGTGCGGGTGACTTCGTCGAGGTGCAGGGCACGGGTGAGTCCGGCGTGTTCGACCGGGCGCAGCTCGACACGCTGCTCGACCTCGGCGTAGCCGGCTGCCGCGAGCTGGCCGCGATCCAGCAGGCGGCGCTGGTATGACGAAACTGCTGCTCGCCACCCGCAATGCGAAGAAGCTCGTCGAGTTGCAGCGCATCCTCGACCACGCGCTCGGCCGGCACGCGATCGAGCTCGTCGGGCTCGGCGACGTGCCCGACTACCCGGAAGTGCCGGAGACCGGCCTGACGTTCGGCGAGAACGCGCTGCTCAAGGCGCGCGAGGGCGTCAAGTACACGGGGCTGCCGACGGTCGCTGACGACTCCGGGCTGGCGGTGGACGCGCTCTCCGGGATGCCGGGAGTGTTCAGCGCCCGCTGGGCCGGGCGGCACGGCGACGACAAGGCCAACCTGGAGCTGGTGCTCGCCCAGATCTCCGACCTGCCCGATGAGCACCGCGGTGCGGCGTTCGTGTGCGCGGCGGCGCTGGTGCTGCCGGGCGGCAAGGAGCACCTGGTCGACGGGCGGCAGGTGGGCCAGCTGATCCGGGCGCCGCGCGGCGAGGGCGGGTTCGGATACGACCCGATCTTCCTGGCGGAGGGCCAGACCAAGACGAATGCCGAGCTGACGCCCGAGGAGAAAGACGCGATCAGCCACCGTGGCAAGGCGTTCCGCGCCCTCGCCAAGGTGATCGCCAAGACCCTCCCGGTAGCGGGCTAGAGGAGAGGGCCCAGCTCGCGTTCGATTGACTCGCGCAGGGCTCGGCCGGCCACGGTCGCGCGGGCCTGCTCCAGGACCGGAGCCAGGAATACGTCGGGGCCCGGCTTGCCGGCGAAGCGCTCGACCGCGGCTGTCGCGAGCCGGCCGGCCGGCGATGGTGTCAGCGGCGCGCGCAGCTGGAGGCCGCGCACCCCGGCGAGCAGCTCGACGGCCAGCAGGCTGGTCAGGTTGTCGAGCACGCGGCGCAGCTTGACCGCCGCCGCCCAGCCCATCGAGACATGGTCCTCCTGCATGCCGGACGTCGGCACGGAGTCCACTGAGGCCGGTGACGCCAGCCGCCGGTTCTCGGCGACGATGCCCGCGGCGGTGTACTGGGCGATCATCAGGCCGGAGTTGACTCCTGGGTCAGGGGTGAGGAACGCCGGGAGATCGCGCGAGCGGCACACGTCGAGCAGGCGATCGACACGGCGCTCCGCGATCGCGCCGACCTCGGCCGCGGCGATCGCGAGGAAGTCCGCCGCGAAGCCGAGCGGGGCACCGTGGAAGTTGCCGGTGGACTCGACGCGGCCGTCCGGCAGTACGACGGGGTTGTCGACCACGCTGGCAAGCTCACGTTCGGCCACCGAGGCGGCGAACCCGAGCGTGTCGCGGGCGGCACCGGTCACCTGAGGTGCGCAGCGCATCGAGTACGCGTCTTGCACGGCGTGCACCATGTCGTTGCGGTGCGAGTCCATCACTCCCGAGTTCTGGAGCAGCCGATGGATGTTGGCCGCCGAGACGGCCTGCCCGGGGTGCGGCCGGATCGCGTGCAGCTCCGGCTGGAACGGTCGGTCGGTGCCGAGCATGGCCTCGATGGCTAGCGCGGCGGTCACGTCGGCCATCGTGAAGAGGTGCCCGGCGTCCTCGATCGCCAGCAGCAGCATGCCGAGCATGCCGTCGGTGCCGTTGATGAGGGCGAGACCCTCCTTTGAGGACAGCTCGATCGGGCGGAGCCCCGCGCGATGCAGCGCTTCGCCGCCGTCGAGCCGGGAGCCGGACTTGTCGAGCACCCAGCCCTCGCCCAGCAACACCAGCGCGCAGTGGGCGAGCGGTGCGAGGTCGCCGGAAGCGCCGAGCGAGCCGTGCTCGGGCACCCACGGCGTGATGTCGTGGTTGAGCAGGTCGACGAGCGCCTGGGCGATGAGCGGGCGGACGCCGGAGCGACCCAGCGCCAGCGAGCGCACGCGCAGCAGCATCATCGCCCGAACGACCTCGCGGGGCATGGGAGCGCCGACGCCGGACGCGTGCGACCGGATCAGGGCGTGCTGGAGCTCGGCCCGGCGTGCCGGCTCGATGAACGTGTTGGCCAGCGCGCCGAAGCCGGTGGAGACGCCGTAGACGGGCCGGCCGTCGCGCTCGATGCGGTCGACGATGTCGCGGCTCGTGGTCATGGCGTCCAGTGTGGACGGTGCGAGTCTCACCCGCGCGGTGGAGCGAGCGACGGCGTGGACGTCGGCGGGGGAGACCCCGGTGGGCAGTACGGTGACGGTCATTCGAGCAGCACCCCGTTGTGCATGACGTGGCGGATGAGTGGAACGCCCGGCCGGTAGGCCAGGTGCAGGTGGGTCGGTGCGTCGAGCACGGTCAGGTCGGCTCGGGCGCCGGGTCGCAGGACGCCGATGTCCGTGCGGCGCAGCGCCTTCGCGCCGCCCGCGGTGGCGGCCCAGACCGCCTCCGCCGGGGTCATGCCCATCTCGCGCACCGCGAGCGCGATGCAGAAGGGCATCGAGGACGTGTACGAGGAGCCGGGGTTGCAGTCGGTAGCCAGCGCGACGGTCACCCGCGCGTCGAGCAGCCGGCGGGCGTCCGGGTACGGCGATCGGGTCGAGAACTCGGCGCCCGGCAGTAGCGTGGCCACAGTGGACGAGCCAGCGAGAGCGTCCACATCGGACGTCTCTAAGTGCGTGCAATGATCGGCGCTGGCGGCGCCTAGTTCGACGGCCAGCCGCACGCCCGGCCCCGGACCGAGCTGGTTGGCATGCACCCGAACACCCAGCCCCGCGGCCTGCCCGACGGTCAGGATCGCCCGGGAGTGATCGGCGTCGAAGGCGCCCTCTTCGCAGAACACGTCGATCCAGCGGGCGTATGGCGCGGCGGCGCGCAGCATCGGGCCGCAGACCAGGCCGACATAGTCGTCGACGCGGCCGGCGTACTCGGTGGGCACGACGTGGGCGCCGAGGAACGTCGTCTCGTCGGTGAACTCGCGGCCGATCCGCAGGGACCGCTCCTCGTCGGCGACGCTCAGGCCGTACCCACTCTTGATCTCGATCGTCGTGGTGCCCTGCCGCAGCGCTTCCCGGCGCAGCCGCCCGACGTTGTCGCGCAGGTCTTGGTCGCTGGCCGCCCGCGTGGCGGCGACGGTGGTGCGTATCCCGCCGCCGTTGTATCGCTCACCGGCCATCCGCGCGGCGAACTCGGCGGCCCGGTCGCCCGCGAACACGAGGTGGGCATGACTGTCCACAAAGCCCGGCAGGACGGCGGCGCCCTCGGCGTCGAGCCTCCGGTCGGCCGGCTGGGCGTACGCCGACCGGCCCACCCAGGCGACCGTGCCGTCCTCGACGAGAACGGCGGCGCGCTGGATGATCCCGAGCGGCCCCTTGCCCATGCGCGGTTCGTTCGTGACCAGCTCGCCGATGTTGTCGATCAGCAGATTGCGGGGTGCGTTCATGTGACCGCCTTGATGGCGTCGTGGAGTGCCGCCGGTACGTCGATCGTCAGGTGGCGGCCGTCGCGGACCACCTCACGTCCCTCGACGACGACCCCGGTGATGTCGGCGGCGGTGGCCGCGAAAAGGACGCCATCGGGGCCCGTGCCGGCGGTGCGTGGACTGTCCAATGTGACCGTAACGAGGTCGGCTCGGCAACCCGGGGCGAGCGCTCCGGCGTCCCTCCAGCCGAGCGCCGTGTGCGCGGTGGCGGCCGCCACCAGTTCGGAGGTGGTGAAGTGGCCCCGGCGTTCGGTGTGCAGCCGCTCGTCCATCTCCATCGCCCGCGCCTCTTCCAGGATGTCGATGACGGCGTGGCTGTCGCTGCCGAGACTGAGCGGGCTGCCCGCGTCAGCGAGCGCGCGCGCCGGCCCGATCCCGTCGGCGAGATCGCGTTCGGTGGTGGGGCACAGGCACACGCCGGTAACGGTGTCGCCCAACTCGGTGCGGTCACCGTCGGTGAGATGCGTGGCGTGCACCGCGGTGGTACGCGGGCCGAGCACCCCCGCGTCGGCGAGCAGCTCGGTGGGCGTGCGGTGGTGGTACGCCTGGCACGCGGCGTTCTCGGCGCGCTGCTCGGAGAGGTGGACGTGCAGCGGCCCGCCCCACTCGGCCACGGTGGGGATCTGCTCGGCCGGCACCGCGCGCACCGAGTGGATGGCCGCGCCGACCAGCGCGTGGGCGGGCGGCTTGAAGGCGTCGACGCGCGTGGCCCAGCGCTCGGCGTCGCCGTCGCCGAACCGCTTCTGCACGCCTGACAGTGGCTGACCGTCCACGGTGGAGGATAGGTAACAGGCGTCCAGCAGCGTGATGCGGATGCCGGCCTCCGCGGCGGCTTCTACGAGCACGGCCGACATCTCGTTCGGGTCGGCGTACGGCGTGCCGCCGGGACCGTGGTGCAGGTAGTGGAACTCGCCCACGCAGGTGATGCCGGCGAGCGCCATTTCCGCATAGGTGGCGCGGGCGAGGTCGCGGTATGTGTCCGGGGTGAGCCGGGCGGCGAGGTCGTACATCCGCTCGCGCCAATGCCAGAAGGTGCCCCGCACGTTGGCCCGCCCCCGCAGCGCCCGATGAAAGGCGTGCGAGTGCGTGTTGGCCAGCCCCGGCAGCGTCAGCCCCGGCAGCCGCGTCCCGCTGGGCGCCGCGTTCGCCGTGACCGTGGTGATCCGGCCACCGTCCACTTCGATCAGCACGTCGCGGGCTGGTGAGCCCTCCACCCAGGCCCAGTCGGCGTGATACGTGGTCATGCGAGCACCGCCGCGAGCGCCTCGATGCCCGCCTCGCAGTCCTCGTCGGTCGCGTGCTCCGCGGGGGAGTGTGAGATGCCGGTGGGGTTGCGGACGAAGAGCATCACGGTGGGCACGTGGGCCGACAGCACACCGGCGTCGTGGCCGGCGGCGGTGGGGAGTACCGGCGCGTCGAGCAACCCCGCGCAGCGGTCGACGAGCACGCCGTCGAAGTCGACCACCGGACTGACCGACTCCTCGGTCAACGTGACAGCCGTGCCGTCGCGCGCCGCCCGCTCGGCCGCTCGCTTGTGCACCGCCTCGACGAGCCCGCTCAACGTCTGCGCGTCGGCGGCGCGAGCGTCCAGCCAGCCCCGCACCAGCGCCGGTACCGCGTTCGTGGCGTTCGGCTCGACGTACACCCGGCCCACCGTGGCGTGTGCGCCCCGCAGCCGAGCCTCCTTGTTGGCCGCGAGCACCGTGTACGCGTACGTGAGCATCGGATCGTGCCGGTCGGCCATGCGCGTGGTGCCGGCGTGGTTGGCCTCGCCCGTGAAGTCCAGGCGCCACCGGCCGTGTGGCCAGATGGCGGTGCCCACGCCGACCGGTACCTCGAGCATCCGCCCCTGCTCGATGTGCAGCTCCACGTAGCGCTCCACCCGGTCGAGCAGGCCGGTGGCACCGGTCGGCCGCGCGCCCAGTGCCGCTTCGACGGTCACCCCGTCGCGATCGGTCAGCGCGGCCGCCCGCGCCGGCTCGATGGCGCCGGTCAGCAGCCGCGACCCGAGGCAGGGCACCCCGAACCGCGCGCCTTCCTCCTCCGCGAAGGCGACGACGCCGATCGGCCGGTCGGTCGGCCGCGGCAGCCGGTCGACGGCCAGGAACGCGCTGACGATCCCCAGTGGACCGTCGTACGCCCCGCCGTGCGGTACCGAGTCGAAGTGCGATCCGGTGAGCACGGCGGGCCCGCTGCCCGTGCCGTACCACGCGATGAGGTTTCCGTTGCCGTCCTCTTCGACGGGCATGTCTCGTGCGTCCGCCTGCGCCCGGAACCACTCGCGGCAGGCCAGCTCGGCCGGCGTCCACGCGTACCGCAGGTACCCGCCGCTGTCCGGGTCGCGCCCGATCGGGGCAAGCTGACCCCACAGCTCCCGAAAGCTGATCATGATTCGCCCATCGGGATGCGTACACCCTTGTCGGAAGCGACGGCCGTGGCGGTGTCGTACCCGGCGTCCACGTGCCGGATCACGCCCATGCCGGGATCGTTCGTCAGTACCCGCTCGATCTTTTCGCGCGCGAGTGGCGTGCCATCTGCGACGCAGACCTGCCCGGCGTGGAGCGACCGTCCAATGCCGACACCGCCGCCGTGGTGGATCGACACCCACGACGCACCGGATGCGGTGTTGACGAGCGCGTTGAGCAGTGGCCAGTCGGCGATCGCGTCGGAGCCGTCGGCCATCGCCTCGGTCTCCCGGTACGGCGAGGCGACCGAGCCGCAGTCCAGATGGTCGCGGCCGATCACGACGGGCGCCTTCAGCTCGCCGGATGCCACCATGTCGTTGAAGCGCGTGCCGGCGCGGTCGCGCTCGCCGTACCCGAGCCAGCAGATCCGGGCCGGCAGCCCCTGGAACGCCACCCTCTCGCCGGCCAGCTTGATCCAGCGGGCCAGCGCCTCGTTCTCCGGGAAGAGTTCGAGCACCGCGCGGTCGGTGGCCGCGATGTCGGCCGGGTCGCCGGAGAGCGCCGCCCACCGGAACGGCCCCTTGCCCTCGCAGAACAGTGGCCGGATGTACGCCGGTACGAAGCCGGGGAACGCGAACGCCCGCGCGTACCCGCCGAGCTGCGCCTCGCCGCGGATCGAGTTGCCGTAGTCGAAGACCTCGGCGCCCGCGTCGAGGAAGCCGACCATCGCCTCTACGTGCTTCGCCATCGAGGCGCGCGCCCGGTCGGTGTACTCGTCGGGCTTGCTCGCGGCGTAGTCCGGCGCGTCGGCGAGGTCCACCCCTTCGGGCACGTACGCCAGAGGGTCGTGTGCGCTGGTCTGGTCGGTGACGATGTCGATCTCGACGCCACGGCGGAGCAGCTCGGGGAAGACGGTGGCGGCGTTGCCCACGACACCGACCGAGAGGGCGCGCCGTTCCCGGCGGGCGGTGGTGACCGCCCCCAGCGCCTCGTCCAGAGTGGACGCCACGGTGTCGAGGTAGCGCGTCTGCACGCGTCGCTGGAGCCGAGCCGGGTCGACGTCGATGACGAGGCAGGCGCCGCCGTTCATCGTGACGGCGAGGGGCTGCGCGCCTCCCATCCCGCCGCAGCCGGCGGTCAGCGTCAGCGTGCCGGCGAGCGACCCACCGAACCGCTTGGCCGCGACGGCCGCGAACGTCTCGTAGGTGCCCTGGAGGATGCCCTGGGTGCCGATGTAGATCCAGGAGCCGGCGGTCATCTGCCCGTACATGGTGAGGCCGAGCCGCTCCAGCCGGCGGAACTCCGTCCACGTCGACCAGTCGCCGACGAGGTTCGAGTTGGCGATCAGCACCCGTGGGGCCCACTCGTGCGTGCGGAACACGCCGACGGGGCGGCCGGACTGCACGAGCATCGTCTCGTCGTCCGCGAGGGTCGTCAGGGTGCGCACGAGCGCGTGGTACGACGGCCAGTCCCGGGCGGCCTTGCCGGTGCCGCCGTACACGACGAGGTCGTCGGGGCGCTCGGCCACGTCGGGGTCGAGGTTGTTCATCAGCATCCGCAGCGCGGCCTCTTGAGGCCAGCCACGGGCGGAGCGTTCGGCGCCTCGCGCGGCACGGACGGACATGAGGACCCCCTTCAGTTAGTGAACACCTGGCGGCGGCTGACTGACTGCTCAAACTGCTCAAGTCGCCGCTGTGCTTCATCCGGCGCCGCGTCGCAGATCGCCTGCAGCACCGCCATGCACAGCGCCATCGGGGCGGTGTGCAGATCGAAGACCAGTTGTGAGCCCACGGCGGCGGGCAGCACCAGGTCGGCGTACTCGACCACCGGGCTGACCGGCGAGTCGGTGACCGCCACGACCGACATCCCGGCGCTCTGCGCCTCACGCAGCGCGTCGAGCGCCTCGCGCGGGTATCGCGGCAGCACGATCGCGAGCAGTGTGGTCGCACCGGCCGCCCGGGCCTGCTCCAGCCGGTCGGTGAGCAGGCTGCCACCGGTGTCCAGTACCCGGACGTCGGGCAGCACCTTGGCGGCGAAGTACGCGAAGTAGCCGGCCAGCGGTGCCGCCGCGCGCAGTCCCAGTACGGGAAGAGGCCTGCTGCCGGCGAGCCGCGCGCCCGCCTCCGCGAGGGCCGCGCGGTCGGCGAGCTGGTCGGCGAGCCGGTTGAGGTGGTCTGCCTCGGCCCGGAGCGCCCGCTGGAGCTCGTCGCCCTCGGCTCGCGCGGGAGCGCCGTTGCCCAGCAGCTCGCGGAGCCGCTGACGCAGCCCCGGATAGCCCTCGTAGCCCAGCGCCATCGCGAACCGGGTCACCGATGGCTGGCTGACCCGGGCCAGGTCGGCGACCTCGGCCGCGGACAGGTAAGCCGCCGATGCGGCGTGCTGCACCAGGCTGTGCGCGATGCGCCGCTGCGTCGGGGTGAGCCGGACGCCCTGGAAGAGCCCCGCGACCCCATTGTCATTCACAGCTCGACCCTATGCATGAACTCATTCAGGCACAAGCCGACCGCGACCTTATATCTGCATTAGAAGCGTTGCCCGGCCGCTCCGCGGTCGGGCAGCATCATGCCGCGTGATCAAACGCCTTTCCGTCCGCTGGCTCATCGGTGGCTGCTTCGGGCTCGTCGCGGCCGTGGTCGGCATCGCGCTGGCGATCCAGTCCGGTGCCGCGCCCGCCTGTGCCGCCCCGCCGACGGGAAGCGCCACCCACAAGGGCAAGGCGACGTTCTACGACTCGCAGGGCGGCGGTGGCAACTGCTCCAACGTCAGCCCGCCCAGCAACCGCCTCTACGTCGCGCTCAGCCCGTCCGAGTACGCGGACGCCGCCGCCTGCGGTGGATACCTCGACGTGACCGGGCCCAAGGGCAAGGTGCGCGTGCTGATCATGGATCAGTGCCCGGAGTGCGCGGCCGGCCACATCGACCTGAGCAAGGAGGCGTTCGCCAAGATCGCCGACCCCGTGCAGGGCATCGTGTCGGTCACGTACAAGGCGGTGATCAACCCGTCGCTGCCCGGCCCGCTCACCTTCCGGATCAAGGAGGGCGCGTCCCGGTACTGGTTCGCCGTGCTGGTCGGCAACCACGGCAACCCGTTGCGCTCCGTCGAGGTCAAGAGCGGCTCGACGTGGCGCAAGACCGAGCGCAAGGACTACAACTACTGGCTGTACGAGAGTGGGCTCGGCCCCGGCCCGTACACCATCCGAGTGACCGACGTGTACGGACAGCAGGCCACCGCCACCGGCGTGAAGATGGCGCCCGAACAGACGCAGCGCACCAGCGTCTTCATGTACGGCAAGGGCGCCGCCCCAAAGGCCGCCCCCGCCTCGCCGACGCCAAAGAAGACGTCGCCGTCCAAGCCGACCCCATCAGCGACGCAGTCGTCCGCGGCCCCGCCGACGACGACAGCCCCGGCCCCTGAGCAGTCCGCCGAAGCCGTCCTAGCCGCCGCCGACCAGTCCTGTTAGGCCTCAGCGCAGGGGGAGCCACATCAGGACCTCGTCGCGGTCGTCGTCCGGCGCGACGCGCAGCGCTCCCGGCAGGCGCCCGACCTCCTTGTATCCGAGCCCGTTGTAGAACCGCTCCAACCCGAGGCCGCCGCGCACGGTCACGTGCAGGGCGTCCCACCCGATCTCGCGCGCGACCCGTTCGGCCTCTCGCATGATCGCGACGCCGTACCCGCGCCCCTGGCACCCCGGATGCACCATGACCCGCTTGAGCGTGCACCAGTGGTCCTTCAGCACGAACCGGTTGTCCACGAAGATCAGCATGGCGACCACGCGCCCGTCCTCGTATCCCGCCAGAAGCCGGTCGGGCCCGTCACCGATCGCCGCGAAGGCGGCCCGGGCCACCGGCTCTACCTCGTCGCGCGTGACCGGCGCCACGAACCCGACCGCCCCGCCGGCGTTCGTCACGCCGGTCCACAGCGACACGATCTCGTCGCGCAACCCGTCAGTCAGCTCCGGATCCAGCACGAATTCAATGCCCACACCACCATCCTGCCCGGGACTTCGGAGCAGCAGTGAGCTAACCTCCTAGCGAGCTCGTGAGACTCCTGCTCGATACGCACGTCGTGCTCTGGTGGCTGGCCGACGACCCGGCCCTCTCCGACACCCTCAAGTCCGTGCTGGACAGCGAGCCGGATGTCTACCTCAGCCCGGTCATGGTGTGGGAGATCGCGATCAAGCAGGCCGCCGGCAAGATCAAGGAGCCGGCCGATCTGGCGGAACGGCTGCGCAACAGCGGGTTCAAGGAGCTGAGCGTCACGTCCGAGCACGCGGTGGCGGCTGGTCAGTTGCCGATGATCCACCGCGATCCGTTCGACCGGATGCTCGTGGCGCAGGCGCGCTGCGCTGACCTGATGCTGGTGACCAGAGACGCCGACATCCGCAAGCCGAGGTTGCGGTGATCGTCGCCTAGCGACGGTGCGGTGGTGCGGGAGAGGGGACTCGAACCCCTACGTCCTCTCGGACACCAGGACCTAAACCTGGCGCGGCTGCCAGTTACGCCACTCCCGCTGGCCTTGCAGATTGTAGAGCGTCAGTCGAGCCCCAGGTCCTTCCGGAGCTTCGCGACATGCCCAGTCGCCTTGACGTTGTAGAGCGCCCGCTCGATCCGGCCCTCCTCGTCGATGACGAATGTGGAGCGGATCACACCGGTGACCGTCTTGCCGTAGAGCTGCTTCTCGCCGTACGCCCCGTATGCCGTCAGCACGGACTTGTCCTGGTCGGAGACCAGCGGGAACGTCAGCGCGTCGTGCTCGCGGAACTTGGCCAGCTTCGCCGGCTTGTCGGGGGAGATGCCGACCACCTCGTATCCGGCGGCCTGGAGCGAGGCGAGCGAGTCCCGGAAGTCGCACGCCTGCTTGGTGCAGCCGGGCGTCATCGCGGCCGGGTACGCGTACAGAACAACCTTGCGTCCGCGCAGCTCCTTCAGCGAGAGGGTCTCGCCCTCGTCGGTCGGGAGTGTGAAGTCGGGCGCCGCGTCACCGGCGGCGAGGCGAGGCGTCTCACTCATGGGCGAAACACTACTCCGGTACCGCAGCCGCGCCCCGCCCCCACGTGGGGGGCGCCCCCCCGCGGGGCCCCGGTGCCGTCGCCCCCCCCCCCCCCCCCCCCCCCGCGGCGGCCCCCC
>NZ_JAIBNX010000086.1:34343-34827 GCF_026130045.1 Micromonospora sp. CPCC 205371 | reverse complement strand
CAACCGCCTCCCCCCGCCGCCCCCGCCCCGCCCGCCGCCCCGCGCCCCCCCGGCCGCCCGCCCGCGCCCGCCGCAGGCGCCCTGGCCGCCGATCAAGGGCAAATGCACGCGGTTCGATCTCTATTCCGCGTGCCTTTGCCCTTGATCCATGGAGATGTCCTTGATCGCCGACAGCGACGGGCGCTCGAACGCCCGCGCAACGGGCAGGCAGGCGACGCGAAAGGCGGGCGACGCGAACACGCGTTGCGCGAGGCGCGAGGCGCGAGGCGCGAGGCGCGAGGCGCGAGGCGCGAGGCGCGAGGCGCGAGGCGCGAACAAGGACGGGCGGCAGACCGGCGCGGGGCAGGCGGCGCGCGAGGTCGAGGCCCACGTAACCACCGCGTGGCCCGGAGCAGGACGTCCCGCGGGGCGTGCGGACCGCGGCCACATCCCGGAGTGCGGCATCCCCACCAGACACCGTGGCCGACGTCAGCGCGGGCGGTGG
>NZ_JAIBNX010000086.1:0-34333 GCF_026130045.1 Micromonospora sp. CPCC 205371 | reverse complement strand
GCGCGGGGGCCCCGCGCCCCCCTCGCGGAGTCCCCCCCACCCGACGGCGGGCGGCACACGTTCCACGATGTTGCGGCATCCCAGGCCAACCCACGCGATCACCGCCGGAAACGCGATCGGCGCCCCTGTGGGGGCGCCGATCAAGGAGAAGCTCATCGATCAAGGGCAAAAACACGCGGATCTGAGATCAAAGCACGTGCGTTCGCCCTTGATCGACGGGGAAGGGCCGCAGCGCAGCCGCGCAGGAACCGCGGCGCAGCCGCTATAGGCCGCGGGTCGTCACCGCCGCGTAGGCGTCGATGATGCCGTGGCCGTAGAAGCCGTTGAAGTTGGGGCTGCCCTCACAGTAGGCGTTGAACTCCTCGTTCCGGCCCTCGTTGGTGTAGGTCTGGAGGCGCGGCTCCGGGCATGCGTGTTCGGCGGCGGTCCGGTTGAGCTGGTACTCGACCTTCCACGGCGCCAGGGTCAGCCCACCATGACGGAAGTCGCGCCTACCGAACTGGCTGACGATCAGCGCTGCCACACCGGACGCGTGCGGAGCCGCCATCGAGGTGCCCTGCAGGTAGGTGTAGTAGCCGCAGGCGCCGGCCGCCGTGCAGTCCTTGAAGACGAGCGACGCCGCCTCCGGCACGACATTGCCGTCCGCATCGACCGAGCCCTCCTCCTGTAGCACCTTCTTGGGGTACGACGAGAGGATCATGTTGGCGTCGGTGCGGAACGACGGGGTGCCGAAGCCGTCACGGAACCAACCACCGGGCGCGGCGACCGAGATCTGCTCGGTGCCGTAGTTGGAGAAGTCCGACTTCTTGCCCGACGGACCGAGCGCGGAGACACCGATGACGAACGGGCCCTCGACCGGTAGGTCCCAGCACGTGTTGTTGTCGATCTCGCGCGGGTACGCGGGAGCGCCGTAGTCCGGGCTGGAGATGTCGGTGCGCGGGTCGCCCAGGTCTTCGTGGTTGTTGCCAAGCGCGCCCACCAGCGTCACGCCCTTGAAGTGGGCGTACGTCAGCGCCCGGGTCATGCCCTTGATGATCGCCCGCTGCTCCGCCTGCGCCTGCGGCGAGTCGGCCGGGTTGTTGAGGCAGTTGTACAGCCACGGGTCGACGTAGAACGACATGTTCACGACGTCGAGGCCCGAGTCTGCGGCGTGCGTGAGGGCGTTGACCACCGGCTCCAGGAAGAAGTACCCGGAGTCCTGGCCGCCCTTGAGCTCGACCAGTGTGACCTTGGGGGCAACGCCGGAGACGCCCACGCCGTTCGCGGCGGCGCCGATGGTGCCGGCGACGTGCGTGCCGTGCCCGTTGTCGTCGGTGCCGACCGGGTCGAGGCAGCTGGCGACCTCACACGGGCCGTCGACGTCGACGAGGTCGGGGGCGAAGTTGCGGGAGAGCGAGGCGCTGAAGTTCGGCGCAAGGTCGGGGTTGCTCGCGTCGAGGCCTGTGTCGAGGATGCCGACGGTCACGCCCTTGTTGCCGGCCTGCTTGCCCCGCGACTCGTCGGCCCGGATCATGTCGAGGCCCCAGAGCTTGTCGTCCAGCGGGTCCATGCTGGTCACGCCGCTGCCGCCACGGGCGGTGCCGGTTGCGGCGGTCACCCTGTTTTCCTGCTCGACAGCGTCGAGCTCCAACTTGGGCGCGTAGCCGATGCCCTTCCGCTGTGCCGCGCCGAGGAGCGCGCCGGCGCCCGCCGCTCGGGTCGCGAAGTCGGTGCGGGTCGAACTCACCCGGAACACGCCGACACTGTCGTTGCGCTCGACAACGGTGCCACCAGCGGCGGAGATCGCGGCGACGGCCGCGTCGGCCGATACGCCATCTTCGGCCACCACCGTGTAGTCGGTCGTGGTTGCCGGGGCCGCGTTCGACGGGCCGGTCGGCACTATGGCCACGAGGGCCAACGCTGTCGCGGTAGCGACGGAGCCCACCGTAAGGCGTCTGCTCACCATGATTTCCTCTCGTTGAGGGGTCGGTGAGCATCAAATCGGACGGTTGATCCGCGCACAAGAGTTTGGGCAGCTCAGCTAGGGAACGAATTTCCGCGTCCGGCGTTTCTGCCGCGAGACGCGGCCTGTCAGGGACGGGTCATTCGCAGCACGTCCAATGCCTCGTCGAGCTGTTCATGGGTGATCCGGCCGGCCTCGACGTGCCCGCGGTCGAGCACGACCGCCCGGATCGTCTGGCCGGACGCGAGTGCCTGCTTGGCGATCGAGGCGGCCTCGTCATACCCGAGGTACTTGTTGAGCGGCGTGACGATCGATGGCGACGCTTCGGCGTACTCGCGGCAGATCTCGGCGTTGGCGACCAGGCCGGCCACGCAGCGGTCGGCGAGCAACCGGCTCGCGGCGGCCAGCAGCCGGATGGACTCCAGCAGGTTGCTCGCCATGACCGGGAGCATCACGTTGAGCTCGAAGTCGCCCTGCGAGCCGGCGAACCCGACGGCCGCGTCGTTGCCGATCACCTGCGCGCAGACCTGGCGGACGGATTCGCAGACCACCGGGTTTACCTTGCCCGGCATGATCGACGAGCCGGGCTGAAGGTCGGGGATGTGCAGCTCGCGCAGGCCGGCCCGGGGTCCGGAGCCCATCCAGCGGATGTCGTTTGCGATCTTGTAAAGGCCTACCGCGACCGTGCGAAGCTGCCCGGAGGTCTCCACGAGCGCGTCCCGGGCGCCCTGTGCCTCGAAGTGGTTGCGCGCCTCCGCGAGCGGCAGCTTGGTCATCTTGCGGAGCTTGCCGATCACCGCCGCTGCGAATCCGGGCGGCGTGTTCACGCCCGTGCCGACCGCGGTGCCGCCGAGGGGCAACTCGGCCAGCCGGGGCAGCGCCGACTCCAGCCGTTCGATTCCGTACTGCACCTGGGCCGCGTACCCGGAGAACTCCTGCCCGAGCGTGACCGGCGTGGCGTCCATGAGGTGCGTGCGCCCCGCCTTGACCACGGTCTTGAACTCGTCGGCCTTGCCCTCGATCCGGAAGCCAAGGTGACGCAGCGCGGGCAGCAGGTCGTTGACGACCGCGTATGTGGCCGCCAGGTGTATCGACGACGGGAAGACGTCGTTGCTGGACTGCGACGCGTTCACGTCGTCGTTAGGGTGTACCGGCCGGCCCAGCTCGCGGCTGGCCAGCGTGGCGAGCACCTCGTTGGCGTTCATGTTCGACGAGGTGCCGGAGCCGGTCTGGAAGACATCGACCGGAAACTGGTCGTCGTACCCACCGTCCGCGACGTGGGCCGCGGCCGTGGCGATCGCCTGCGCCACGTCGGGCGGCAGCACCCCCAACTCCGCGTTGACCTGCGCGGCCGCGCCCTTGATCTGGGCCAGCGCACGGATGTGCGCCGGCTCCAGGCCACGCCCAGAGACCGGGAAGTTCTCCACCGCCCGCTGCGTCTGCGCCCGCCACAGCGCCTCCGCCGGCACCTGGACCTCACCCATCGTGTCGCGTTCTACGCGAAATGCCTGCTCAGTCACTTATCCATCCTCCCCTGTCCGGTACACGCCGGTCTGGCGATAGATGGCGAGCGCCCGGTCGGAGTGCCGGCGTGCCTGGTCTGGATCTTTTTCGCGCAGGCATGCCGCGAGACCGTCGAGCGCCCGCGCTTGCTCGTACGGGCTGTTCACCTGGGTTGCGATCGCGTGGGCGGCCCGGTGCTCGGCCATGGCCTGCTCCCGGTCGCCCTTGGCGGCGAGGGCGAGCGCCAGATCGTTGCGAATGGCGGCCTCTCCACGCCGCTCTCCGATCCCCTGCATGATCGCCGCAGCCTCCCGGTGCAGGCGTTCCGCCTCGTCGAGCCTGCCCAGTTCGCGGGCGACCACTCCCAGCCCGCTGCGCGCCTCGGCCTCGCCGGACCGGTTCTCGGTGCGCCGGTGGATGCGTACCGCCGCGGTGAGCAGCCGGCGCGCGATCGCGTACTGGCCAAGCCGGATGCGCACCTGGCCCAGGTTGCCAAGTGCGGCACCCACCTGGAAGTCGACGTGCCGCTCGGCGTAGAAGAGCAGATGACGGCGGTGGCAGTGCAGCGCCTCGGCGTACCGGCCGCGCATCATCGCGACGAGCCCCAGCTCGGCGAGCGGGAACGCGACCCCCCGGTCGGCACGGAACCGGCGCCAGATGTCCATGGCCCGCCGCAGGTAGCTCTCCGCGTCGTCGAGCCGCCCCAACTGGGTGTACGTCACGCCGAGGTTGGCCATGCTGATGCCGACCCCGCGCAGGTCACCGGCCCGTTCCCGGAGCACGAGCGCGGCCCTCAGGTGCTCGATCGCCTCCTGTGCCCGGTCGGTGCGGAAGCAGCCGGCCGCGAGGTAATTGTGCATGGTCGCGGCCGCGTCGCCATCGCCGAGGCGGTCGGCCGCCATCAGGCCGTCGCGGAGCGAGTCCATGAGGTGATCGGAGTACCCGCGCAGGAAGAAGAACCGCCACACCGTCCCAGCGATCCGCCAGGCGTAGTCCTCATGCCCGGAGTGCGCCGCCAGGTGGATCAGGACGGCGAGGTTGGCACGCTCCGCTTCCAACCAGCTGAGATCGATGTCCACCAGGAGGTCGGGGCGCTGCGGTTCGCCGGCTGCGAGGCCGCGTGCGCTCGGCGCCATAAGACTCCGGCTGGCCGCCACGGCGGCGTGCAGGTAGTGGTCGCAGAGCCGGTCCACCGCGGCGTGCCGCTCGCCTTCCGGCTCGGCCGCGGCGGCGAGGTCGCTGGCGTACTCCCGGATGAGGTCGTGCAGCCGGAACAGCCCAGCGGCCGGCTCTTCCACGAGGTGCCGGTCGACCAGTTCGTCGAGCACGTCCTCGGCCACCGGCAGCGGCACGGCGGCCAGGGCTGCCGTGGCGGTCGCGTCGAACTGCTCGCCCGGGTACAGGCCGAGCAGGCGGAAGACCCGCTGGGCCGGCTCGCCGAGTTGGCCGTACGACAGCGCGAACGCGCTCACCACCGTGCGGTCCTCGGCGACCAGCTCGGGCAGTACCGGCCGCTCCGCGCCCAGCCGGCCGGCCAGGTGCGCCACCCGCCAGCCCGGCCGGTGCGCCAGCCGAGCGCCAGCCAGCCGGATGGCGAGCGGCAGGTACCCGCACCGGCGTACCACCTCGGCTGCGGCCTCCGGCTCGGCGTGGACGCGGTCTCCGGCCACGCGGGCGAGCAGGTCGACGCCCTCGCCTGCGGACAGCAGCGGCATCGACTCGGGCTGCGCACCGTCGAGCCCGACGAGGCGTCTCCGGCTGGTGATCAGAGTCAGGCAGTGCGCGGTTGCCGGGAGCAGCGGCGCTACCTGGGCGGTACTGGCCGCGTTGTCGAGCACCACCACGGCACGCCGGCGCGCGAGCTCGCTGCGCCACAGCGCGACCCGTTCGTCCAGGTCGGCTGGGATACGTTCGCCCGGCACGCCGAGCTGCCGCAGCAGCGTGACGAGCGCGGTGGCCGCCTCCAGCGGGTCACGCTCGCTGTGACCGTGCAGGTCGACGAAGAGCTGCGCGTCCGGGTACGCGTGCGACAGCAGGTGCGCCACGTGTACCGCCAGCGACGTCTTGCCGCTGCCCGCCATCCCGTCGATCACGTGCATGACCGGCTTTTCTGGATCGACGCGGGCCGCCTCGACCAGCCGGGCCACCAGGTCGGACCGGCCCGTGAAGTCGGCAAGGCCGCGCGGCAGGCACCGCGCGGGTGGCGTTGCCGACCGGGGCGGCTCGGCCAGCGCCGGGTCGTTCGCGAGGATGCGCCGGTGCAGGTCGCGCAGCGCGGGGCCGGGCGGTACGCCCAGCTCGTCGTCCAGCGCCCGCCGTGCCCGCTCGTACTCGGTCAGGGCGTCGGCGGGGCGGCCGGCCCGGTACAGCGCGAGCATGAGCTGGGCGCGCAGCCGCTCCCGCAGCGGGTGCTGATCGACCAGCTCGGACAGCTCGCTCACCAGCTCCGGGGCGGTGCCGAGGCGCAGCTCGACGTCGAAGCGATCCTCCGCCACCCGCAGCCGCTGCTCGTCAAGGATCGCCGCACCACGCTGTACCACGCGGCTGGCGATGCCGGACAGCGCGGGGCCGCGCCACAGCGCCAGCGCGACCCGGTACTCGTCGAGCGCATCGACCCACCGTTCCGCGCTGGCGGCTTCCCGCGCCCGCATGACTGCCTGCTCGAAGACGGCGGCGTCGAGCTCGCCCGGCTCGACCCGCACGAGGTACCCGGCCGGGTCCGTGACGATCGCGTCGTCGGGGATGCCTGCGGCGGCGAGCGTCCGGCGCAGCCGGGACACGCAGCTCTGCAACTGGCCGCGCGCGGTGGCCGGTGGCCGCTCGTCCCACAACGCGTCGATCAGGTCGTCGACCGGCACCACCCGCCCGGCGCGCAGCAGCAACATCGCGAGCAGGGCTCGGTCGCGGGCAGCGGTGACCGGCACGTCACCGTCGCCGACGGCCAGCGGGCCCAGCACCCGAAATCGCACGTCAACCCTCGTCCGTCGTGGCTGTGCGCGCTGGTCCCGGGGACATGGCGGCCAGGTGCGCGGTCACGCTGTCGGCGTCCGGCACACCCATCTCGCGGTAGATGACCAGTGCGCGCTCCCAGTACCGCCGGGCACGCTCCGCTGCCGCGGGCGCGCTGCATCGCGCCAGCCCGTCGAGCGCCCGCGCCTCCTCGTACCGGTGGCGGATCTGGGTGGCGATGGCGAGCGCCTGGTTGTGCTGCTCGACGGCGTCGGACCGCTTGCCCGCGGCGGCGAGCGTGATCGCCAACTCGTTGCGGACCAGCGACTCACCCCGCCGATCACCGGTCTGGCGGATGATCGCCAGGGCCATCCGGTGGTGCCGCTCGGCCTGTGCCAGGTCGCCAGCCATCCTGTGCCCGACGCCCAGGTCGTTGAGCACCTCGCCCTCGCCGTACCGGTTGCCGGTGCGCCGCTTGACCAGGAGCGCGCTGCGCAGCAGCCGCATGGCCGCCTCGCGCTGCCCGAGCCGGAGCCGCACCTGCGCGATGTGCCCGAGGGCGCTGCCGATGTGGAAGTCGAGTCTGCGCTCGCAGGCCAGAATGAGGTGCCGGCGGTGCAGTTCGAGCGCCTCCTCGTACCGTCCGAGCTGGGTGAGCATCAGGCCGAGGTCGGTGAGGGCGAGCGACATGCCGCGGTCGTCCGCAAGCCGCCGCCAGGTCTCCAGCGTCTGCGACGAGCAGATCATGGCCTCGTGCAGCCGGCCGAGCTGGCTCAGCACGACCGCGAGGTTGCCGCGGCAGGTCGCGGCCTCGCGCACGTCGCCCAGCGCCTCGCGCAGCTTGAGTGCCGCCTCGACGTGCTCCATCGCCTCGTCGTACCGCGCCGCCCGGTAGTGCACCGAGGCGAGGTAGTTGTGCATCGTGGCCACCGCGGCGTCGTCGCCCGAGCGTTGGGCGGCGGCCAGCCCGTACTGGTGCGTGGCGAGGAGCTCGTCGTTGTAGCAGCTGAGGTAGAGGAAGCGCCACATCGCCCGGGCCAGCTTCCAGGCGTACTGGTGATGCCCGGTCTCGGCCGCGCACCGCACGAACGCCCGCAGGTTGAGCCGCTCCGCCTCCAACCACGCGGCGCCGTCCACGCTCGCGTCGATGAGGTCGGGCCGGAGGGGTTCGCTCAGCTTGAGCGACTGCTGGAGCTTGTCGGCGCGTTCCAACCGTTCGCTGGCTCGCACAACCGCGTGCAGGTAGTGGTCGAGCACCCGGCCGGTCGCGGCCTGCCGTGCGGCCTCCGGTTCCTGCGCGGTCGCCAGCTCGCGGGCGTACTCCCGGATCAGGTCATGCATCCGGAACCGCCCGGCGTCGGGCTCCTCCAGCAGGTGCCGGTCGACCAACTCGTCGAGCAGGTCCTGCACCGCCTCCAGTGGCAGGTCGGCCAGCGCGGCCACCGAGCGCGCGTCGAAGTGGACCGCCGGATGGAGCCCGAGCAGCCGGAACACCCGCTGCTCGGCTTCGGGCAGTTGGCCGTACGACAGGGCGAACGCGCTCGCCACCGTGCGGTCTTCCGCGGCCAGCTCGGGCAACACCGGGCGCTCCTGTCGCAGCCGCCCAGCCAGGTCGGCGACCCGCCAACTGCGACGGTGCGCCAGCCGGGCACCGGCGAGCCGGATCGCCAGCGGCAGGTACCCGCACCGGCGCACCACGTCCGCTGCGGCCGCGGGCTCGGAGCGGATGCGTTCCGGCCCGGCGACCCGGGCGAGCAGTTCGACCGCCTCCGGTTCGGCGAGCACCGGCAGCGGCTCGGGGTGCACGCCGTCGAGTCCGACCAACCGGCGCCGGCTGGTCACCAGCGCGAGGCAGCCCGGCGCGGCGGGCAGCAGCGGGCTGACCTGTGCGGTGCTGGCCGCGTTGTCGAGTACGACCAGGACCCGGCGGGTGGCCAGCTCGGTGCGCCAGGACGCGACCCGGTCGTCGGTCTCGGCCGGTATCCGCTCGCTGGGCACGCCGAGCTGGCGCAGCAGCGTGACCAGGGCGGCCGCTGGCTCTAGCGGCTGCCGCTCGCTGTGCCCGTGCAAGTCGACGAAGAGCTGGGCGTCCGGGTACCGGCTGGCGAGCGCGGTCGCCACGTGTACCGCCAGCGTGGTCTTGCCGCTGCCCGCCATCCCGTCGATGAGCTGGATCACCGGCCCGGTCGGGTCGGCGTTTTCCACGGCCTTGACCAGGCGGGCGACCACCTCCGCCCGCCCGGTGAAGTCTGTGGCGTCCCGCGGCAGGCAGCGCGCCGGTGCGGTGTGGTGCGCGGGGCGTTCCTCGGCGGCCGCTCCGAGGTCGCCGGCGAGGATGCGCTGGTGCATGTGGCGCAACGCGGGGCCCGGCTCGATGCCCAGCTCGTCGGCCAGCACCTGCCGCGCCTCCCGGTACACGGCGAGCGCATCGGCCTGCCGTCCGGCCCGGTACAGGGCGAGCATGAGCTGGGCGCGCAGCCGCTCCCGCAGGGGGTAGCGCTCGGCAAGGTCGGTCAGCTCGCCCAGCAGCTCGCGCTCGCGACCCAGGCGCAGCTCGACCTCGACGCACTCCTCGATCGCGACGGCGTGCTGCTCGTCGAGCGCTGCCGCGCCGCGCTGCACCACGCGGCTTGTGATGCCGGCGCGCGCGGGGCCGCGCCCCAGGCCCCCCGCCGCGCGGTGCAGGGCGCGGGCCTGGTCGGCGGGGCCGCCCGCGGGGGCGGCGCGCGCCGCGGCGGTCAGCTCGGCGAACACCAGCGAGTCCAGGTCGTCGGCGTCGACACGGGCCGCGTACCCGGCGGGGTCGGTGACGATCACGTCGGTGCCGATCGCCGCCGTGATGGCCCGCCGCAGCCGTGATACGCAGTTCTGGAGCTGGCCGCGGGCGGTGGTCGGCGGGGCACCATCCCACATGGCGTCGACCAGCCTGTCGACCGGCAGCACGCGGCCGGGACTGAGCAGGAGCATGGCGAGGACGATCCGGTCACGCGCAGCGGTGATCGCGACTGTGCCGCCCGGGTCGCCTGGCTCAGCCCCGCCCACCCGCAGGGGACCCAGGATTCCGAACCGCATTTCAGCTCCGCCCGCATGTGTGCTGACCGATCTCTCGCAGAAATGTAACCCGAGACGGAAAGGGTGCGGCCGGTCGAATGAGAGCGATATGGGAGCGGTTCGAGAGCGGCGGCCACCAGTAGGGACGGGCGGGGACCGCAACGGGGGAGTGTGCGGCTCATAGGGGGGGCAGTCCCCTGTCTGCTCGCCCGGCGGACAGGCGACTGGTGGCCGCCGGCCTGGCTTGCTGGGCCGGCGTCAGCCGCCTTCGCAGGCTCAGCGGCGCAAGCCGCTTTCGACGGCTCAGCGGCGTCCGACGGTCAGCACCGGCTTCGTCACCTCGGCGAAGAAGTCGTTGCCCTTGTCATCGACCACGATGAAGGCCGGGAAGTCTTCGACCTCGATCTTCCACACCGCTTCCATGCCGAGCTCCGGGTACTCCAGGACCTCGACGTGCTTGATGCAGTCCTGGGCCAGCCGGGCGGCCGGGCCGCCGATCGAGCCGAGGTAGAAGCCGCCGTGCTGCTCGCACGACTCGGTGACCCCGCGCGACCGGTTGCCCTTGGCGAGCATCACGTGCGAGCCGCCAGCGGCCTGGAACTTCGCCACGTACGCGTCCATCCGCCCCGCGGTCGTCGGCCCGAACGAGCCGGACGCGTACCCCTCGGGCGTCTTCGCCGGCCCGGCGTAGTAGACCGCGTGGTCCCGCAGGTACTGCGGCATCGGCTCGCCCGCGTCGAGCCGCTCGGCGATCTTCGCGTGCGCGATGTCGCGGGCGACGACGAGCGGGCCGCTGAGCGACAGCCGGGTCTTGACCGGGTACTTGGACAGCTCGGCGCGGATCTCGTCCATCGGGCGGTTCAGGTCGACCTTGACGACCTCGCCGCCCTCGAGGTGGGCGTCGGTGACGTCCGGCAGGAAGCGGGCCGGGTCGGTCTCCAGCCGCTCCAGCCACACGCCCGACGGGGTAATCTTGGCGAGCGCCTGGCGGTCGGCCGAGCAGGACACCGCGATCGCCACCGGGCAGGAGGCGCCGTGCCGCGGCAGCCGGATCACCCGGACATCGTGGCAGAAGTACCGACCACCGAACTGCGCGCCGATGCCGAACTGCCGGGTCAGCTCCAGCACCTCGGCCTCGAGCTCGGTGTCGCGGAAGCCGTGCGCCAGCATCGAACCCTCGCCGGGCAGGGCGTCCAGGTACTTGGCCGACGCCAGCTTCGCCGCCTTCAGCGCGTACTCGGCCGAGGTGCCGCCGATCACGATCGCCAGGTGGTAGGGCGGGCACGCGGAGGTGCCTATCAGCCGCAGCTTCTCGTCGAGGAACGCCATCATCCGCGTCGGGTTCAGGAGCGCCTTCGTCTCCTGGTACAGGTACGACTTGTTGGCCGAGCCGCCACCCTTGGCCATGAACAGGAACTTGTACGCGTCGGGGTGGCCGTCGGGGTCCTCGGCGTACAACTCGATCTGCGCCGGCAGGTTGGTGCCGGTGTTCCGCTCCTCCCACATCGTGATCGGGGCGAGCTGGGAGTACCGCAGGTTGAGCCGGGTGTACGCCTGGTACACGCCGTTGGCGATCGCCTGCTCATCGGTGCCGTCGGTCAGCACATGCCGGCCGCGCTTGCCCATCACGATGGCGGTGCCGGTGTCTTGACACATGGGCAGCACGCCGCCGGCCGCGATGTTGGCGTTGCGCAACAGATCGAGCGCCACGAACCGGTCGTTCGGCGACGCCGCCGGGTCGTCGATGATCGATCGGAGCTGGGTGAGGTGCGCCGGGCGTAGATAGTGCGCGATGTCGTGCATCGCCTCAGCGGTGAGCTGGGTGAGCACCGACGGCTCGACGGTCAGGAAGCGGCGCCCACCGGGCCCGTGCACAACATCTACGCCCTCGTCACTGACCAGCCGATACTCGGTCGTGTCGGCGCCAATCGGGAGCAGGGGCGAGTACGTGAAGGGGGCGGGGCCGCTCATGACGGGCAAGCCTACTTCTCCGCCCTACTTCTCCGCCCGGCACTGGGGTTCCTTCGGCCCGTCGCAGAGCTCCGCTCCCGTGCCGTTGGGTGTGCGCGTCCCGCTGGGCGTCGGCGTGATGCCCGCGAAGGGCACGTACCCGATCCGGCGCCCCTCGCCGATGATCATCCCGGCCGGGCCTACCGCCCAGACCTTCGCCTCGGACTTGAGGCTCACCAGCTCCTTGCCGTTGGCAGGCGCCCACGCGGTGATCCGGTGCGGGTCTTCCTGCACGGTCACCACCGCGTACGGCGTGACCGCGGTCTGTGCCTTGCCGTCGTGTACCGGTTTGGTCCAGCGCGGCCGGGACGAGCCGTACGCGTAAGACACCACGGACTTCCCGTCCTCCGGCCGCACGATCGCGTATGAGTCGTCGACCGCCTGCAGCTTCTCGCCCTGCTTGCCAAGCCACAGCACCCGGCCGTCGTACGCGTCGACGACCACCTCGCGCCCGTTGGCGGCCACGCCGACGACCACGTTCTGCCCGCCGTTCGGGTCATCCCGCTGCGTGCAGCCGGCGCCGCTCGCGGTGCGCAGGTTGAGCGCCTCCTTCTGCCACACCTGCCGGTCGGTCGCCGCGTCGGTCGCAGTCACCGTGAAGTAGCAGGTGCCGTCGCCGGAGCGGGCCTCGACCCTGATCAGCCGGCCACCGACCACCGCGTACCGGTCATCGCGCTCTGGCTCGAAGTCGCGCGCGACCCGGCCGTCGCTGGTGTCGACGACGCGTACCTTGTTGTCGATCGGAAAGCCGAGTAGCGACGGCAGCACGACCGGCCCGGCGACGTCGCCGGCTATCCCCCGCGCGGTCAGCGGCTTGGCGTCGAGCACGTCGGGGTTGTCCGCGAAGAGCACGAACCCGACGCCGGGCAACTCGGCCGTCCACCGTGGTTTCGTGCCCCGCGGTTCCCAGGCGCTCAGCGTGCAGTCCTGGGCGTCGGCGCAGCGCACGTCGAGCAGCGCGTCGCGGTACGTCCACACCGCCACCGCCTGGGTGTCCTTGCGCCAGACGATCCCGCTTCGGGGGTCGATCACCTCGTAGCCCTTTTTGAGCAGCTCGCCGACCACCACGGCGGCGTTGTCGCCCTCGCCGGCGACCGCTCCCCAGTCGACGTCGCGCTTCCACAGCCGGACGCCGGTGCCGAGGCTCCGCCCCTCCACCGAGGACCGTTGCTCGACGACGGCCACGCTGCCGGTGATCGTGACGCTCTGCGGTACGCCGCCGAGGCTCTGCTGCCACGAGGTGTCGGGGCTCGCGAGCGGGCGGGTGCGGCTCACCCAGTCCCAGATTTCGGGAAAAGGGTTCCAGACATTGGTGCTCACGAGGACGACGAGCACGATCAGACCGGCCACGACCCAGCCGGCCCGGCCGCCGGCCGTCCCCTTCGCCACCGCGTCACGGTAGCGACACGCCGTTGCGAAATGCGCGAGCGCGATCCGCCCGTGTCGATGGGAAATATGATCACTTAGGCGTTTTTGATCGCGGAGCGCACCAGCGGCAGCGTCCGGTACGGGATCTGCTCGGCGAGCGCGATGAGCGTGGACGCCCGGACGATCCCCTCGTGCGAGACGATCTGGTCGATCACCCGCTGGAGATCGGCGTTCGACCGGGCCACGATGCGGCAGAGCAGGTCGCCGGAGCCGGTGATCGTATACGCCTCCAGCACCTCGGGGATGGCCGCGAGGTGCGCGGCGATGGGGTCGTGCCCCTCGCGCTGGATGATCTCCAAGGTCACGAACGACGTGACCGTGAACCCGATCGCCTGCGGCGCGATGTCGGGCCCGAACCCCCGGATGACGCCGCGCTCCACGAGCTTGTCGAGCCGTGCCTGCACGGTGCCGCGGGCCACCCGCAGCCGTCGCGAGCACTCCAGCACGCCGATCCGAGGTTCCGCCGCAAGGAGCGCGATGAGCCTGGCGTCGAGCGCGTCGAGCTGGACACTTTGTCCATCGGTCATGGCCCAAGACGCTACCAAATGTGCAACCTGACCAGCGTTTCGTGCACCAGTTGCCCACGGTCAGAGGGCTGGCGATGCTCGTCACATGACCCAGGTGATGGCCGCTCCGCAGGATGTCTCGCGCGACCCGTTCCCGGTCACGGGACTCGACTACGTGCACTTCATGGTCGGCAACGCCAAGCAGGCCGCCCACTTCTATTCGACCGCCTTCGGCATGACCTGCGTGGCGTACCGGGGCCCTGAGCAGGGATTCCGTGACTATGCCGAGTACCTGCTGGTCAGCGGCTCGGCGCGGTTCCTGCTCTCCGGGCCGGTGCGGGCCGATGTGGCCGGCGCACGCCACCACGCTCGCCACGGCGACGGGGTAGTCGACATCGCCCTGGAGGTCCCAGACGTCGACCGGGCCTACGCCCACGCGCTGGCGCAGGGCGCCACGGGACGCAGCGCGCCGCACGACCTCAGCGACGAGCACGGCACCGTCCGCTGCGCCACGATCGCGGCGTACGGCGACACCGGCCACACGCTCATCGACCGGTCCCGCTACCACGGACCTTTCCTGCCCGGCTTCGTCGCCAGGGAGCCGATCTTCAACCGCCGGCCGATGATCGAGGCGGGCCTCCAGCCCAAGCGCTTCTTCCAGGCCATCGACCACGTCGTCGGCAACGTCGAGCTGGGCAAGATGGACGAGTGGGTGGAGTTCTACCACCGGGTCATGGGCTTCACGAACATGGCCGAATTCATCGGCGACGACATCGCCACCGACTACTCGGCGCTGATGTCGAAGGTGGTGGCGAACGGCACCCGCAAGGTGAAGTTCCCCCTCAACGAGCCGGCGGTCGGCAAGCGCAAGTCGCAGATCGACGAGTACCTGGAGTTCTACGGCGGACCGGGCGCACAGCACATCGCGCTCGCCACCGGCGACATCCTGGCCAGCGTCGATGCGATGCGGGCGGCCGGCGTCGAGTTCCTCGCGACCCCCGACTCGTACTACGACGACCCGGCGCTGCGCGCCCGAATCGGCAAGGTACGGGTGCCGATCGAGGAGCTGAAGTCCCGCCGCATCCTGGTCGACCGGGACGAGGACGGGTACCTACTGCAAATCTTCACCAAGCCGGTACAGGACCGGCCGACGGTGTTCTTCGAGCTGATCGAGCGGCACGGGTCGCTCGGCTTCGGCAAGGGCAACTTCAAGGCGCTCTTCGAAGCCATCGAGCGGGAACAGGAGCGTCGCGGCAACCTGTAACACTGTCCGCGTGACACAGCCATCCATCCCCACGACACCACCGCCGTGGGCGGTGCTGCCACCGCCACCGTCGCTGCCGGCGCCGCCACCTCCGGCGCTGAGCCCCGGCGGGCAGCCGCTCGCCAGCTTCACCGACCGGCTGCTGGCGTACCTGATCGACGCCGGGATCTTCGTGGCCGTCGCGATGATCGTGGCGGTGCCCGCGATCGTGATCTTCGTCGTCGTCGTGGCGGGCGACTTCACGGTCGAGCCAGACGGCACGCTCACCGGGCCCGACTTCACCGACTTCCTCGTGCCGTTCCTGCTCCTGGAGGCCGGGATCTTCGGACTCTCGCTGGTGCTGACGTACGTCTACTACGTCGAGATGATGTTCCGATCCGGCCAGACCTTCGGCAAGAAGGCAATGCGCATCAAGGTGGTGACGCTCGACCCGGAGGCGACCCTCGGCCGGTCGCACGCGGCCAAGCGGTGGCTCGTGTTTCACGTGGCCGGCGCGCTGGTGCCCTTCCTCAGTTACATCGACGGGCTCTGGCAACTGTGGGACAAGCCGTACCTTCAGTGCCTCCACGACAAGTTCGCCCAGACAGTGGTGGTTAAGGTTCCTGCGTGAGCGTCGCACCGGGCTGGTACAAGGATCCGGCCGAACCGAGCACCCAGCGCTATTGGGACGGCGAAGGCTGGGTGGGCACACCGCTGCGGGCCGACCCCACCCCGCCGCCGGGCCCGCCGCCGGAGCCGGCCCCGCCCCCGCCTGTCGTCCCCCCACCCATCGCGCCGCCGCCGGTCGCGCTCCCGGCGCCGATGTCACCGCCGCCCGTCAACGGCCGCCCGTCGTCACCGCCCGGACCTCCGGCGCCGCTCGCCGGGCCGCCACAGTTCGGGTACCGGCCACCCGCCCCACCGCCGCAGCCGCACGGCATGCGACTCGCCTCCGTCGGCGCCCGTTTCGTCGCCCGGCTCATCGACTTCCTGCTGGTCCTGCTGCTCAACGTCGTGGTCAACGGCTGGTTCGTCTACCGGTACGCCCAGGAGATCGCGCCGCTATACCGGGCTATGAACGAGCGCATGCTGGAAGGCAGGAACTGGTTCGAGAACCTGCCCGAGGCCAGCCCGCAGGCCGGCCGCCTCCAGATCGTGATCCTGCTGATCGCCACCGCGCTGTGGTTCGCGTACGAGGTACCGGCGACCGCCAACACCGGCCAGACCATCGGCAAGCGCATCATGGGCATCAAAGTGGTGCGGATGGAGAGCACCGAGCGGCTCGGTTTCGGCCGGTCGTTCCGCCGCTGGAACACCCTGGGCCTGCCGACCCTGTTGTGGTTGTGTTGCGTCGGCTTCATCCTGCAGATCGTCGACTGCGTCTACCTGCTCTTCGACCGCCCGCTCTACCAGGCGCTGCACGACAAGTCAGCGCATACGGTCGTCGTGGAGCTGCCCAGACCCGGCACCGCACAACCGGCACCGCCAGCACAGCCCGGAGGTACGAAATGACTGAGTTAACCAGCGCTCGCTCCACTCACGCGGGTGAAACGACATGACTAGGCTGACCCGCGCCGACCTGGACGCGCTGCCCAGTTACGTGCCCGGTCGCAGCCCGGCCGACCTCGCCCGCGAGCTGGGGCTCCCTGAGGCGATCAAGCTGGCGAGCAACGAGGTGCCCTACGGGCCGCTGCCCGGTGTCGTCGAGGCGATCACCGAGGCGGCCAGCACCGTGCACCGGTACCCGGACATGGGCGTGCTGGCGCTCCGGACCACGCTCGCCGAGCGGCACGGCGTCGACCTGGACCGCGTCGCGACCGGTTGCGGCTCGGTGGCGCTGTGCGAGCACCTGGCGCGCGCCACCTGCCTGCCCGGCGACGAGATCCTGTACTCGTGGCGCTCCTTCGAGGCGTACCCGATCATCGCGGCGACGACCGGAGCGACCAGCCTGCGGGTTCCCAACGACGCCGGCCACGGCCACGATCTCGACGCGATGGCGGCCGCGATCACCGACCGCACGCGGATGGTGCTGGTCTGCAACCCCAACAACCCGACCGGCACCAGCGTGCGGCGCGCGCAGCTCGACCGCTTCCTCAACGCGGTCCCCGACGACGTGCTGGTCGTGCTCGACGAGGCGTACCGCGAGTTCGTCACCGACACCGACGTGCCGGACGGCCTGCGCGCCTACGGCGACCGACCCAACGTCGTCGTGCTGCGCACGCTCTCCAAGGCGTGGGGCCTCGCCGGCCTGCGGATCGGCTTTCTGGTGGCGCAGCCGGAGGTGGCGGCCGCCGTGCGCAAGGTGGTCACACCGTTCTCGACCAGCACCACCGCCCAGGCGGCCGCCCTCGCCGCGCTCCAGCAGTCCGAAGAGGTACACCGCAGGTGCGCCCTCGTGGTGTCCGAACGCGACCGCGTCACCGAGGCAGTGCGCAAGCTGGGCGTCGAGGTGCCGGACAGCCAGGCGAACTTCGTGTGGCTGCCGCTCGGCGATCAGGCCGCGGCGTTCGGGGCGGCGTGCGAGGCGCGCGGCGTGATCGTGCGGCCGTTCCAGGGCGACGGGGTACGCGTCACGATCGGCACCCCAGCGGAGAACGACGCGTTTCTGGCGGCCGCCGAGGCAGCGCTCGCCTAGAGCCGGGCGGGCTCTCTCCACATCGGCCAGTACGGCGCGCCGTCGGGCACCGCGAACGGCTCACCGGAGCGGTAGCCGTGCCGCGCGTACAGGTCGCGGCTGGGTGGGCTGCTCGCCTCCAGGTACGCCGGCGTGCCGGCCGCGTCCAACCGGGCGTGGTAGTGCCGCAGCAGGGCGGAACCCAGGCCCTCGCCCTGCCGCTCGGGGCGGACGGCGAGGCTCGCCAGGTAGTGGTGCGGCTGCCACGGGCGGTGGGCGTCGAGCAGCCGGTCGACGAGTTGGAAGCGGTCGGTCCACCGGCCACAGGCGCTCGACAGCCGCCGGTCGTAGTCGGCCGGTGGCGGCAGCGGCCCGCCGTCGCGTGGAAACCACACCGCGGCCGCGGTGCGGTCATCGGTCACGTGCACCTCGCCGTGCGTCAGGGCGTGCTCGACCAGGATCTGGAAATGGTCGCGCAAGATCCGGCGCCGCTCGGTGCGCGGCGGCACCAGCCACACGAACACGCCGAGGTGCTGGAAGGCGTCTGCGATCGTGTCCGCGATGCAGCCGGCCTCGGCCGGCTCGGCTCGCACGATCGACATGTGCCTCATCCCGCGACGCCACCCACGGCGGCCTGAACTCGAACCACCAACTCGTGCAGCGGGGCCGGCAGCGTGGCGGTCAGCCCCTCCAGAGCATCGCGGCCGGCACGATCGCCCAGCACCTGGTGCCCCAGACCGATCGCGCCCACGAGGGCCGCCAGCGTCACCTCGTCGACCGTCATGGCGGTCTCCTTGGCCAGCGCGTCGCGCAGCCGGGCCACGGAGGCGCTGGCGGCGTCGCCATCCACCGGCCAGTACCGGACCGTGGTGCGCCACAGCCGCCGCGTCTCGCTCCGCGTGGCGAGCCCGGCTCGCACCATGCGCTGCCCCACAGCGTCCATCGCTCCCGGAGCGAGCAGGTCGAGCCACCGCCGCACGGGCAGGTGCCGCGGCTCCGCGGCGACCCGGGCGAGGACCGGATGCGCGTCCGGATCGGCTGAGGACCAGCGGTCTACGGCGACGAGCGACCCGGAGGCGATGGTGACGCTGCCGTCGAGGACCAGCTCGCCGAGCAGCGCGGCGGCCATGCCGGGACCGGTGACCCAGGGCGCGGTGCGCGAGTGCGCCGAGGCACGGTCGTAGGCGATGAGGAAAAGTTCGTCGGCGATCCGAAGCCCGGTGGCTGGCCTCGTGCTGACCATGTAGTCCCCCCGCAGACGGTCGACTCCACAACAGACGCAAGCTGGACAGGCCCACCGGTGCCCAGTGCCTTGACAGATGCGTCAAGACCCGGTAGCCACACCAGAATGCACCGGAACTACATGCAATGCAACTCCCGTTTCTGTCTCCAGTGGACCTTGGTAGCGCGCGATGCATAGAAATGCGAAACTCGCTGCCGTGTCTGGAAGCCCAACAGTTCGCCGCCGTCGCATCGCCCGCGAGCTCCGCCAGTTGCGGGAGCGCGCCGGCATGAACCTGGAGCAGGCGGCTCGCCAACTCGACATGTCCAAGAGCAACCTGTCTCGCATAGAGAACGCACAAATCGGCATCAAGCCCCGCGACGTGCGTGCCGCCCTGGCGCTGTACCAGGTCACCGGCACCGACGCGGAAGCCCTCATCGAGATCGCTCGTGGGGCGCAGCAGCGTGGCTGGTGGCAGAACTACAGCGATGTACTGCCCGTCTGGTTCGAGTTCTACGTCGGCTTGGAGGCCGAGGCGGCAGCCGTTTGGACGTATGAGGCAGAGACGGTTCCGGGCCTCATGCAGACCGAGGATTACGCCCGTGCCGTTTACCAGATCACGGCCGGCGAAGACGATATCGACAAGAAGGTGGCGGCTCGCATCAGGCGCCAAGACGTGCTGCACCGCGAATCGCCGCTGGAGGTGTCGGCCGTACTCAACGAGGCGGTGCTCTTGCGTTCCGTGGGCGGCGACCGCGTAATGAGCCGACAACTAGATCATCTGGTCGAACTATCAGAGCTACCTAACGTGACTATTCAGGTACTGCCCTTTGATAGTGGCGGTCATCCGGCGATGACAACACCCTACGTGATCATAAGCTTTCCCGACGCAGCCGACGATCCGGTCGTGTACCTAGAGAATTTGACCAACGGGCAGGCTTTGGAAGAGCAGGATCACGTACGCGGGTATACACTCGTCCACGAGAGGCTGCGCAAAATGGCGCTCCCTCCCGACGAATCGATCGCCAAGATTCGCGACGCCTCTCGCAACCGTCCGTAATCATTCTAGGGACAAGGGGTGCGGAATGGCCGCCCTGGACCTGACCCGCGCGGTGTGGCGCAAGAGCACTCGCAGTAGCGGGAACGGTAACTGCGTAGAGGTCGCGATCCTCGACCGTGAGATCGCGGTACGCGACACGAAAGACCGGAGTGGACCGGTGCTGCAGTTCACTCCGGTTCAGTGGAGTGCGTTCGTCGCGGGCACCAAGAACGGGGATTTCGATCTCCACGACTGACGGCTGCACGTTCGAACGGCTCTCCTAGGGGGGCCGTTGTTTGCTTTTTGGGGGCACCTCACCCGGTGCCCCCATTCGCTCGCTGACGGTGAGCCTCTTAGGTTCGCGCGAGGATGATCGGCACAACGGAGAAGTAATCCTCCGGTCCGCCAGCGGGCGCCATCCGCTCTACGGTTACGAAGCCATCTCGCACCGCAACGTGCCCGGGCACCCAATGGGTGCGCTCTCGGCCGTACGCGAGCACAAAGCGGGATCGTTCGTGTCCACTTGTGGCATCCAACGTCACCAACTGCCGATCCGCGGTCAGCAAATGCACCGCGCCCGTCTCCGCCGGAAGTAGCTCGGCGATATTGGGGTTTCCACGCCAGCGCCAGATTTCGGCGTTGTCACGAACGGATCGAGCCACGACTTCACCATTGCTCACCGCAATCGCGACGTCACCCGCCACGGTGGAGTTCGGTGCGTCGAGCGCGGGAGCAGCGACCGGTGCCGCACCCTCGGCGAGCCAGCCGCGCACGACTCCAGCACTATTCGTGCGCATTCCCGCACACTCTGAAAGCGCCACGCCACAACCAACGGGCTCGATGCTGAATCCGGCAACGGTGCCCGGCGGGGCCCAGTTGATCGGTTGGCCGTTCGAGAGTTCGTAGAACTGCGGAATCCCGCATGGAACGACGTACCAGCCGCCCGCTGTGGTGAAGCCGTCGCAGTCCGTCGCATTGGTCCGCCACACCACGCGGCCGGTCGCAGCGTCGAAAGCGCGCACCTGGCCGGCTTCCCGCACCATCACCCGGCCGCCAGCCGTCACCATCCCGTCCGGCTCGTAGACGGTGCGCGCTCCGGTGGTGCCGCCGTCGTATCCGGCCGCCTTGGGCAGCCGCCCCGACGAGCGCCACGAGACCCGGCCCGTGCGGCCGTCCAGAGCCACCAGATCGCCGTCGGACCACCGGCTGACCACTGTGGTACCCACTGCCACCACACCGACCACCTGAGCCGGCCAGCGGCGATAGGACCAGTACGGGGTGCGTTGCGTCCGGGCGTCCACGGGACCGTCGGCGCGTATCTGCCGGGTCGCCGCGTACACCCGCAGGCGCCCGTCGACGATCAAGGGCGCCGCCGCGATCGAACCGATCACGCCCGGTTGGGCGGTGGGGGCGTTGGGGTACGGGTCGCTCGCCAGATCGGTCACCTCGGCGGGCCTGAAGACGCGGTACGCGACGAGGCCGGTAGCCGCCAGGACGCCAGCCACGGCCAATGCCACGAGCCACTTACGCATGCCCTCAGCCTATGAGGACGCGATTTCCCGGACCTCAGGCGGCGGCGAACGCCAGGTCGGTGAGGTCGCGGCGGAGGGCTCCCTCCACCGTGCGGGCCGCGAGCCCGCCGAAGACCAGCGCCAGCAGCCGGCCGCTCGGCGCGGACGGCGCACCCTCCTGCACGACCGTGACCGCGGTGCCGCCCCGGTGCCTGCCGACCTCGACGGGCGTGAACGTGTATGTCATCCGGTAGTCGACGCCGATCCCCGGCGACACCACCACGAACCGGGTGGGCGGGCTGCTCCGCAACACCGTGAACTCCTCGGTGACCTGCACGTCACCGGGCATCGTGCGGGTCTCCCGCCACATCGTGCCGGCGGCGAACGGACCGGTGGTCACCACCTCGATCGCATCCACAGTGGAGAGCCAGCCGGCTCGGGACGGCAGGTCGGTGAAGACCCGCCACACGCGCGCCACCGGCGCGTCTATCAACCGTGTCACTGCCACCGTAGACATGAGCGCCTCCCCCGCACACAACAGTACGGATGTCCCACGATGATCCCAATGGGTTAAGCGGACAGTGACGCTATCGTGACAGCTGGCTTGACGGTGCCGGCGACCTCGCCAAGACCCACCACCGTGCCGCCCAAACCGGGCGCGGTCGCGCTGATCGTGATCGTGTCGCCGTCTTCGAGAAACGTCCGCTCGGCGCCGTCCGCGAGCCGCACCGGCTCGGCCCCGCCGAGGGTCAGCTCCAGCAGCGAACCGGTCTGTCCCTTCTCTGGACCCGAGACGGTGCCGGACGCGAACAGGTCGCCGGTGCGCAGCGACGCGCCGTTGACCGTGAGGTGTGCGAGCTGCTGGGCGGGCGTCCAGTACATCGACGCGAACGGCGGCTCGCTGATCCGGGTGCCGTTCCAGTCGACGGCCATCCGCAGGTCGAGCCCGACGTGCGGATCGTCGCGCAGGTAGTCGAGCACCGGCGGATCTTGGTGTGGTGCCGGCACCCACGCCTCAGCCAGCGCCTCCAGCGGCACCACCCACGGCGACACCGACGTGGCGAACGACTTGCCCAGGAACGGGCCCAGCGGCTGGTACTCCCACGCCTGGATGTCGCGCGCCGACCAGTCGTTGACGAGGACCACGCCGAAGACGTGGTCAGCGAAGCGGCTGGCCGGCACCGGCTCGCCCTGGCTGGACGGGACGCCCACCACGAAGCCGACCTCGGCCTCGATGTCGAGCCGCACCGACGGGCCAAAGACGGGGCCGTCCGGGGTGGACCGCTGCCCGGAGGGACGCACCACCGGGGTGCCGGAGACCACGACCGTGCCTGCCCGGCCGTGATAGCCGATCGGCAGGTGCTTCCAGTTCGGGGGGAGGGCGGGACGCTCGGGGCGGAAGATGCGGCCCACGTTCATCGCGTGGTGCTCGGACGAGTAGAAGTCGACGTAGTCGCCCACCTCGAACGGCAGCAGCAACTCCACCTCGGCCAGCGGCACGAGCAGCGGCTCGATCGCGGCGCGATGCTGTTCGCGGGTCACCAGCTCCGCGATGCGGCGGCGCACGGCCGTCCACTGAGGACGGCCGAGCGCCAGGAACTCGTTCAACACGGGCCGCCGCAGCGCTCCGCCGGCGAGGACCAGATCGGCCGTTTCCGCGCCGTCGAGGTCCAGCACGCTGTCGCCTATCCGTACGCCGATCCGCGGCGGCCGCCCGCCGTGCCGGAACACTCCGTACGGCAGGTTGTGCGGGCCGAATGGTGAGTCAGTGCTCCACATCCCCGTACCCCCCGTTGATCAGTCCGAGCCGGATGAGGTCGGTGAGCGGCTCCATGATGCTGCACGAGCCGAAGCCCACCCAGAGCGGCCGTTCGCGGTCTCGGTGGGCGCGAGCGGGCTCGATCAGCGGCACGGGGTCGGTGGCGGCCAGCAGCTCGGCCACGTCGGCCACCTCGGCGCCGTCGACCGCGGCGGCGGTGGCCACGAGGACGTTGAGAAAGCCGTGGTGCACGAACCCGGTTTCCGGGTCGGTGTGCCGCAAAGCGTTGTGCAGCCCGGCGGTCAGCTTGAAGGGCAGGTCGCGGTCGCGGCAGGCGCACACCACGGCGGCCAGTTCGACCGGCGTGGGGAAGAGCTCGGCGGCCAGCCCGCCGGTGCGGAACTTGGCGGCGACCCGCACGCCGGCGGCGCGCGCCTCGGCGAGGGTGTCCAGAGCCGCCAGCAGGCCCCAGGTGAGCGGTAGTTCCGCGTACCCGATGAGTGGCCAACCGGCGAGGAGGGTGAGCAGCCGGCGGAGGCCGGGCCCGGGATCTTCGCCGCGCTTAGCGACCGCGACCTCGACCTGCCGGATCTCCAGGCGGGGATCGGCCGTCTCGATGGCCGGCGGCAGCGCGTCGATGCCGCCGTCGGCGATCACGCCGACGGCGAGGGGCGCCTCGGGCTTGACCGACGCGAGCGCGGAGGCCGGCAGGAGGAGGGGTCCGACGAGCTCCGCGTACCACGCGACGCGGTGCTCGCGGTGTCCGGAGACCGCGTCGGGCACGGAGGCGCTGCCGGGTGGGAACACCGCGGCATCGTCCACGAAGCCCGCGAAAAGCGCGGGGATCAGTCCGGTTGACACGGACAATGAACCTAATGGACGCTACAGGGAGCGGACAACAGCGTCCGATAAACGGACGCTTTCGGCCGGTGAACAGGACATAACGGAGGGTGGTAGCCATGCCCTACTACCGCAGCGCCGGAGAGATTCCCCCGAAGCGCCACACGCAGTTCCGCGCGCCAGACGGCAGCCTCTACGCCGAGGAGCTGATGGGTCAGGAGGGCTTCTCCTCCGACTCGTCGCTGCTCTATCACCGGCACCTGCCGACAGCGATCGTGGCGGCCGAGGAGTACGACCCGACGGGGTGGACGCGCACCCCCAACCGGCCACTGAAGCCTCGCCACCTGCGCACCCACAAGCTCGACAGCGGCGGCGGCGATCCCGTGCTCGACCGCCAGCACCTGCTCGCCAACGACGACGTCCGGATTTCGTACGTGGTCGCGGATCGCCCGTCGCCCCTCTACCGGAACGCGATCGGCGACGAGTGCCTGTACGTCGAGGCCGGCACCGCCCGGGTGGAGTCCACGTTCGGCACGCTCGATGTGGCCAGTGGCGACTATGTGATCATCCCGACGTCGGTGATCCACCGGATCGTGCCGACCGGCGAGCGGCTCCGGCTGCTCACCATCGAGGCGACCGGGCACATCGGGCCGCCGAAGCGGTACCTGTCGGTGCGCGGCCAGTTCCTGGAGCACGCACCGTACTGCGAACGCGACATCCGCGGCCCATCCGGCCCTCTGTTGACGGAGGAGTCGGACGTGGAGGTCTACGTCCAGCACCGTCGGGGTTGGACGCGGTTCGTGTACGCCAACCACCCGTTCGACGTGGTGGGCTGGGACGGGCACCTGTACCCGTGGGCGTTCTCGATCCACGACTTCGAACCGATCACGGGGCGGGTACACCAACCGCCGCCCGCGCACCAGACGTTCCAAGGGCCGAACTTCGTGGTCTGCTCGTTCGTGCCCCGCAAGGTCGACTATCACCCGCTGGCGATCCCGGTGCCGTACAACCACCACAACGTCGACTCCGACGAGATGATGTTCTATACGGGCGGCAACTACGAGGCGCGGCGCGGGTCGGGGATCGAGCAAGGGTCGATCTCGCTGCACCCTTCGGGCTTCACGCATGGACCGCAGCCCGGAGCGGTGGAGCGGGCGATCGGGGTTGACTACTTCGACGAGCTGGCCGTGATGGTCGACACGTTCCGACCGCTCGACCTGTGCGAGGCGGCGCTGGCCTGCGAAGACACGGGTTACGCCTGGACCTGGGCTGGCCGGTCGCTGTCCTGAAGCTCGTAGACGACGGCTACCGCTATCGCGGCGAGACCCTCGGCGCGGCCGGTCAGGCCCAGGCCATCCGTGGTCGTCCCACTGACCGCGATGGGCGCCCGGACGGCGTCGGACAGGACCTTCTCCGCCTCGGCGCGGCGCGTGCCGATCTTCGGCCGTACGCCGATCACCTGGATCGACACGTTGCCGATCTCGAATCCGGCCCGGCGCACGAGCCGCGCGGCTTCGGTGAGCAGCGCCACGCCTGACGCGCCGGTCCACTCCGGGCGGTCGGTGCCGAAGTTCGCGCCAAGATCGCCGAGGCCGGCGGCGGAGAAGAGCGAGTCGCAGGCGGCATGGGCGGCCACGTCGCCGTCGGAGTGACCGGCGAGGCCAGCGACGCCCGGCCACTCCAGCCCGGCGACCCAGCACGGCCGGCCGACGACGAAAGCGTGCACGTCGGTCCCCACACCGACCCTCGGAACGATCACGGCGCGAGCCTACCCCGCCCAATTCTCATGATCAGGGCGTTAAGAGGAGGGTGGCTACTGCCAGGTCGAAAGGGCGGGTGATCTTCAGGGCGTGTTCGTGGCCCTGTACGCAGGTCACTGGGATGCCCTGCTTTTCGACCAGGCCGGCGTCGTCGGTCAGTGCTCCGGCCGCCCCCGCGTGCGCGGCGACCAGGACCGTGCGCTGGAAGCCCTGCGGCGTCTGCACCGCCCGGAGCGCCGAGCGGTCGACCGTGCCCAGGACGGCACCGCTGGCATCGACCTCTTTGATCGTATCGATCACGGGAAGGACCGGGATCACCGCGGGCCGGCCGGAGCGCACCGCGGCGGCCACCGACTCGAACAGCTCGGGTGGGGCGAGCGCCCGGGCCGCGTCGTGCACGAGGATGATCTCTGGGCCGGCGGGCACGGCGGCAAGAGCGAGCGCGACCGACTCCTGGCGTTCGCTCCCACCGGCCACGACCGTCACCGGAGCCACCGGCGCGAGCAGACGCCGCACCGCCGCCACCTCAGACGGTGGCGCAGCCACCACGATCGTCCGTACCGATGGAGCCGCGGCGACCCGGCGCACCGCGTGGATCAGAAGAGGCTCACCGCCGAGCAGCCGGAGAGCCTTGGGCCCGCCCGGACCCAGCCGTACACCGGCACCGGCCGCAGGAACCAGGACCGCGACGTCACCGCGCGGGTTTAGCTGCGCGGTCACGTCGCGGTCCCGGGTTTGAGAACTGTTGACAGGCTAAGAAAAGCGTCAGGCCTCGGTGAGGACCTTGTCGAGGAGGATCTCCGCCTCGTCCTTGGTGCTCTTTTCCGCCAGCGCCACCTCGCCGACCAGGATGTCGCGTGCCTTGGCGAGCATGCGCTTCTCGCCCGCCGACAGGCCCCGCTCCCGCTCACGGCGCCAAAGATCACGAACAACCTCGGCGACCTTGAGAGGGTTGCCGGAAGCCAGCTTTTCCAGATTTGCCTTGTAACGCCGCGACCAGTTGGTCGGCTCCTCGGTGTGCGGAGCACGAAGGACGTCAAAGACCTTGCCAAGGCCCTCTTCACCGACTACTTCGCGCACGCCAACGATCTCGGCGTTCTCGGCGGGCACCCGCACCGTCAGGTCACCCTGAGCGACCCTGAGGACGAGGTACTGCTTTTCCTCGCCCTTGACGACCCGAGTCTCGATTGCCTCGATGAGTGCGGCCCCGTGGTGGGGGTAAACAACGGTCTCGCCGACACTGAAAACCATAGGTTCGAAACCCCTTTCGCTGTGTCTAGGGTAACACGCTCAGGCACCGATGTCCCACCCTGGCCCTTACCGTTAGTGCAGCTCAGGGGGCTTGTGACAGGTCTTTCTCCAGCTTGACACAGCAAACATCGAGCTGATCCGCCACACAGAGTGACCAATACCTCACCCGATGACGGCGTATGGAGATCAGGTAAGGAGCGGCACCCCCTGGCGATCCCAGCCCAGGTGCGAGACCCTGAGGGGTAGACCCCGATCGACATCGCGGTGAGCGGGCAGGGTGCGCCATGGGAACTAGGGGCAACGGCAACGGTGGCTCGCCGCACGACGGTGGCGGGCCGTCGGACGGCATTCCCGACCTGCCGCCCGAGTGGGGCACCGTCATCATCCCCGACGACCCGAGCGAGCTCGCCGAGGAGATCGCGACCGTCCGGCGTGACCTACAGAGGCAGGCTCGGCGCGAGGCCTGGCGGCGCCGGCTCGGCAGGGCGCCGACGTCGGCCGCGAAGGGTTCGGAGACCTCGCTGCGCGTGCCTCTGATGATCATGTCGATCGCCGTACTGGCGACACTCACCAGCCTGCTCGCGGTGATCTGGCCCGGGCAGCGGCTCCAGCCAGCCGTCGAGGAGACGGCCGCGGCCACCCCCAGCGCGATCGTGCCGGCGCTCGACCTCATCGACGTCGACGGTTCGCCCGTGTCGCTGCGCGGGCTCCTGCCGGCCGCCGTGCTGCTCACCGACGGCTGCGAGTGCGCCGACCTGGTCGCCGACACGGCCGCCACGGCCCGTGCGGGAATCACCGTGATCACCGTGACCGGTGCGGCGGCGCCGACGCCGCGCGCCAGTACGCCGAGGGCGCCCGAATTCGGCGCGGCGGTGGTACGCACCCTCGCCGACCCGACCGGCGAGTTGCGCGGCCATCTGCGGCTCGGCACGCCCGGCACGGCCGCGATCGTGCTGCTGGTGTCCGGCACCGGCGAGATACGCCGCACCGTGCCCGCCACCACGTCGGTCGAGGACTTCCGGGCAGACCTCGCCCAGCTGGTCTGATCCAGCGCTCAGGGCGTCTCGACCAGACGCAGGTCCACCTCGCCGGTGTCTCCGTTCGGGCGCTCGAGCACGACCTCGATCCGCTCGCCGGCCGCGGTCAGCTCGAACTCGTCGAAGCTGCCCTCGCAGTCGACCTCACGCAACTGGGTGCCGCCCTCGGCACCCTGGACCACGATGCCCAGCGAGCCGGGCCCGAAGCAGACGTACTGGAGCCGGTATCTGCGGCCCGGAGCCGTCACCAGTACTCGGACATCGACATCCGCTGGGGCTGGGCGTACCTCCGCCGGCTCCCATGAGGACGCGACGGGCGTCGGCTCGGCGCTCGCCGGCTGTGCCGGGGCGTTGGCCACCCACCACCAGGTGCCCAGCACGAGCACACCGGCGGCTGCGATCACCAGGATGACCAGGCTCAGCCGGTCGCTACCGCGCAACTGTCCCCTCCAGTAGCGCAGCGTACAGGGTCAGACCCGGCCCGAAAGCGAGCGTCAGCACCCGGCGGGGAGGGTCCGGCCAGCGCCGCAACGCATCGAGGATCAGCAGCACCGTTGGCGACGAGCAGTTGCCGTGCGCGGCAAGCGTGGCCCTGGACGCGGCCAACGCATTGGCGGGCAGGGCCAGCTCGCGCTCGACCACGTTGAGAATGCGCGGCCCACCGGGGTGTACCGCCCAACCGTCCACATCGGACCTGGTTAGACCGTGCCTGGCAAGCATGCCGTCGACGAGCCCGGCGACGTGCAGCGACAGCACCTGCGGCACCCGCGGCGACAGCCCCATCCGGAAGCCGAGATCGGTGACGTCCCAGGTCATGTGGTCAGCGGTCGAGGTATCGGTGACAGCGGCGACCTCACGCACGGCGTACCCGGATGCCGCGCCCGGAACGACCACGACGGCGGCCGCGGCGTCCGAGAAAAGCGCGTGCGCCACGATCTGTTGGGTGTCCACGCGCGCGGCCGCCGGCTGCACGTGCAGGCTGGTCAGCTCGGTGCACAGCAGCAGCGCCGGCCGCCCGCGCGCCGTCACGAAGTCGGACACCGTGCCCAGCCCGGGCAGCGCCGCGTAGCAGCCCATGTGCCCCACGAAGAGCCGCTGGGTGTCCGGTGCCATGCCCATGTCGCGGGCGAGCAGGATGTCGAGCCCCGGCGTGACGTATCCGGTGCACGAGCACACCGCGAAAAGGCCGATGTCGGCCGCGCTCAGCCCGGCGTCGGTGAGCGCCCGGTCGACCGCTTCCTTGCCGAGCGGCAGCGCCTCGACCAGGTACCGCTGCATGCGCCGCTCGGTCGGCCAGCCGGACACGTCTTCAAGGAGCGGGCTGACCACAGCCTGCCTCGTCCGCACGCCCGAGTTGGCGAAGATCCGGTGGGCGAGCGCACGAGTCGGACCGGCGTAGTGGTCCGCGAAGAAGCCGTCCCACAGCTCGTCCTGGGCGGACGACGGCGGCAGCGCAGTGCCGAGCCCGGCGATCACAGGGGTCACC
Organism: Micromonospora sp. CPCC 205371; assembly: GCF_026130045.1. GTDB lineage: Bacteria > Actinomycetota > Actinomycetes > Mycobacteriales > Micromonosporaceae > Phytohabitans. The sequence continues at coordinate 5,182 of NZ_JAIBNX010000086.1, read as the reverse complement.
ATCGGGGGGTTGTCCCGTCGCGGTCCGGGTCGCCGCCAAGCGCGGCGATGCCGAGCCAGTCGGCGCACACGTCCGAGGTGGCTGGGTGCAACGAGCCGCATCGGGCGTCGCGGTACAGCCGTTCCAGCGGGTGGCCGCGCCGGGTGGCGGACGTGCCGGCCGCCTCCAGCATCGAGGCGGCCACGTCGGCGGCGGTCGTGCCGGCCAGCAGCTTCGCCCGCCACACCCAGCGGTTGGTCTCGGCGTCGCCGGGCTCCTCGTCGACCCGGCGGGCCGCCTCGGCCACCGCGAGCCGCGCCGCCGCCACCGCCGCGTCGGCCCGACCGATCCGGGCCCGCACCGCCGGCAGCCCGCTGATGCCCCGCGCGTTCGCGTGCTCGACAGCCGCGTCGATCGCGGCCTGGGCCACCCCCACGTACACGGCCGCGTAGCTCGCGATCAGCCAGTGCGGCATGAGCTGCGCGACCACCAGCGCCAGCCCCTCCACGCCGCCCAGCAGGGTGTCTTCGGGCACCACCACGTCGAGGTGCAGGTCGTGCGAGGCGGTGGCGCGCATGCCGAGGGAGTCCCAGGTCTGCTCGACGTGCAGGCCGTCGACGGTCGCCGGCACCAGAAACTGCGACACCACCGACTGGTCGGCCGCGCTCCGGGCGGCCACCAGATAGGCGTCGGCGTGGCCCGCCCCGGAGCAGAACGTCTTCGCCCCCTTGATGTGGTACCCGCCGTCGACCCGCTCGTATGAGGTCGAGAGCTTGGAGAGGCGGGAGCCCGCGCCGCGCTCGCTCATCGCCACGCCGAACCAAGATCCGGCCGCCGCCTGGGCGAGCATCCGGTCGCGGGCCGCCAGCGCCTCGTCGGGTACGCCCAGCGACTCGGCGATCTCCTCGGTGACCGCGCCCAGCGCTCCGGTCACCGACGCGTGCATGTTGAACACGAGCGCCGTCGCCCCGTTGCCGCGCGCCAACTCGTACGCCACCGCCGTGTACTCCGCGAAGCCCGCCTCGGCGCCGCCCAGCGCACGCGGCACCATCAGACCGAACAGCCCCGCGTGACGCAGGTCCGCGAAGTCGTCGACCGGAAACGAACCGTCCCGGTCGTGCTGAGCCGCCCTTGCGGACAGCCGTGGCGCTAGCCGGCTCGCAACCGCCGCCGCGTCAACCGCCATACCCTGCCTCCTTCACTCCGCGTCCCTGGTAGAGCACAGCAGTGGACCAGGTCGGGACGATCCGACCCCGTCGGTTCCCGGCACCGGCGAGCCAACCCGCGACCGCCGGAACGGTCGGGCGTATGCCGCGCACCCGCAGCGCCACGCCGTGCCGGGCGCACTGGGCACGCAGTACCCGCGGATCGACGAACAATGCCGGATCGTGCAGGCCACGCGGTACGCCGCGGAGGCGCTCGGCGATCGTGACCGCCATCAGCCGGCTCAGCGGAGTCGCGTTCAGCGTGTCGAGCACGAGGAGGCCGCCTGGCCGGAGTACCCGGCACGCCTCGGCGACCGTGGCCGGCAGGTCGGGAACGTGTTCGAGGATCTCGCCGGCCGCCACGACGTCGGCGCAGCCGTCAGCCAGCGGCAGGGCGGCGGCGTCGGCCAGGGCGGGCGTGACGCCGTGCGCGGCGGCCTGCTCCAGCGCCGACCGGGTCACGTCGACGCCCACGTGCTGGTACCCCTTGCCGGCCACGTGCGGCGCGAGCAGGCCAGCGCCGCAGCCGATGTCGACGAGTACCGCCCTGGGGCGGGTCGCCGGCGGTATCAGGCGGGCGCGCGCCTCCGCCAACCAGTGCAACATCGCAAACGCGCCATCGGGCCGCCACCACTCGCCGGCCAAATCGTCGTACTGCCGTGGATCGTTGCGCGGCAGGGTACGCATGTGATCGAGCGTGGCACGACTCACCGGTAACGGCCAGACTTCGAACCATGCGCACGCTGTGGGAACTTCTGCGCGCCTGCCATCCAGAGCCGGGGCTGGCGGTGACCGCCGCCGCGACGCTCCTTGCCCTTGGCGTCGGGCACGGACCGGGCGGCGTCGTTCTCGTGGCGGCCACCGTGCTCGCGAGCCAGCTGGCCGTCGGCTGGATCAACGACTGGCTGGACGCCGATCGCGATCGCGCCGTCGGCAGGACCGACAAGCCACTCGCCACGGGGGCGGTCAGCCGGCGCGCGGTCGGCATCGCGGGGCTGGTGGCGGCCTCCGCGACGCCGGTGCTCGGGTTCGCGTCCGGATGGCGGGCCGGACTGTGCGCGACAACGGCCTTCGTCAGCGCGCTGCTCTACAACTGGCCGCTGAAGTTCACGCCCATCTCCGTCGTGCCGTACGCGGTGTCGTTCGGAGCGCTGCCCGCGTTCGTGGTGCTGGCGCTGCCCGGTGCCCCGAGCCCGCCGGCGTGGATCGTCGCGGCGGGCGCGCTGCTGGGCGCGGGCGCGTACTTCGCGAACGTCCTGCCCGACCTCGACGATGACGCCCGCACCGGCGTACGCGGGCTGGCACACCGCATCGGGCCCGCCGGCTCCCGCGCGGCCGCCGCGGTGCTGCTGCTCGCGACGACCGTCACGCTCGTCTTCGGGCCGCCCGGCCCGCCATCGTGGGCGGGCGTCGGAGCGGTCGTGCTCGCCGCCGTGGTCCTACCAGCCGCCTGGTACGCCGGGCGCGTGGCGACCGCCCGCGGTGCCCGTCCCGTCGTGGTGTTCCGCGCGGTGCTCGTGGTCGCGCTCATCGACGTGATCCTGCTGGTGGCCAGTGGCCGGGTGGTGTGACGCGTGCGGAGCCGGCGGGGCGGCGCGGGGTGGCCGATCACCGGCAACTACGCTGGGGCGCGGTCACAACGCTTCCGAAACGGGAGGATCGACGTGAGGCGCTCCAAGACGCTGCTGGCCGGTGCGGCTGCTGCCGCTGCCCTGCTGGTTTCCGGCTGCGGCGCGGGCCAGATCGCCGAGACCGCGGAAAAGGTCGCCGCGGTGCCGGGCGCGAGCGGCGACGTCACCACCGAGGACGGCATCCTGTCGGTCCGCAACGCGGTGGTCGTTTACGACAGCCCGGAGGGGTACGAGGCCGGCGGCAACGCGCCGCTGGACGTCCGGATCTTCAACGACACCCAGCGCACCGTGACGGTGACCATCACGGTGGCCAGCGAAGACGCGGGATCGGTCGCCCTGGCCGGTGGCGCCGAGGAGGAAGAGGCGTCCCCGTCGCCGTCCCCGTCCGAGTCGGCCTCGCCCACCGCGTCCGCCTCGCCTTCGGCCTCCGCCTCGCCTTCCGCGTCGCCGTCGCCCACCGCACGTCCCGCGCGGCCGGCCTCCATCGAGATCGCCGCTGGCGAGTTCGCCGTCCTCACCGAGGCCGCCGGCGAGTACCTGCGGCTGGTCGACCTGAAGCAGCCGCTGAAGCCGGGCATGAACGTCGACCTGGTCTTCGACTTCGGCGGCGGCCAGACGCTGCCGCTGTCCGTGCCGGTCGGCATCCCGCTATCGCCAGCGGCGCGCGAGCACGCCGAGGTCAGCGAGGAAGAGCACTAAGCCGATGCCCTCGCTCCGCTCGGGACGCTCGCGCGCCTGAGGGCCGCCCTGTAGACCGCAGTCGCTCTGGTCGCTTCGCTCCCGCCGCTTTGTGCGGTCTGTGGGCGGCGCGCACTCACTAAACCGTCGGTGCGCTCCGATACGGTGCCGGCGTGACGTCACGATCAGCTCCCCGCACGCGACCGGCAGCCCGCGAGCCGCGCCCGGCCTTCGAGTGCGACGCCTGCGGGCACCAGCCCCCCAAGTGGGTGGGCCGGTGCCCCGAGTGCGGCGAGTGGGGCTCGATCGTCGAGTCCACGACGGGGCCGATCGTTTCCGGCCGGGTCGTCAGTTCCCGCGCGCCCGCCGAGCCGGCCCGCCCGATCGCGCAGATCAGCGCCGCGCCGGCCAAGGCCCGCCCGACCGGCGTGAGCGAGCTCGACCGGGTCCTCGGCGGGGGCCTCGTCCCCGGTGCCGTCGTGCTGCTGGCCGGTGAGCCCGGCGTCGGCAAATCCACGCTGCTGCTCGACGTGGCCCAGCAGTGGGCCGCCGGTGCGGGCAGCCCGTCGCTGGTGGTGAGCGGCGAAGAGTCGGTGAGCCAGGTGCGGCTGCGCGCCGAGCGCATGGGTGCGCTGCACGATCAGCTCTACCTCGCCGCCGAAAGCGACCTCGGCGCCGTGCTCGGCCACCTCGACGCGGTCAAGCCGGGCCTGCTGGTGCTCGACTCCGTGCAGACCATCTCGACGCCCGGCACCGAGGGCGTGCCAGGTGGTGTGACGCAGGTGCGCGCGGTGACCGCAGCGCTCGTCGGCGTGGCCAAGGAGCGCGGCATCGCCACCGTGCTGGTCGGGCACGTGACCAAGGAGGGCACGGTCGCCGGTCCTCGGGTGCTGGAGCACCTGGTCGACGTGGTGCTCCACTTCGAGGGCGACAAGCACTCCTCGCTCCGGCTGGTGCGCGGCGTCAAAAACAGGTTCGGCACCGCTGACGAGGTCGGCTGCTTCGAGATGCACGAGCGTGGCATCGCCAGCCTGCCCGATCCGTCCGGGCTCTTCCTGACCCGATATGCCGAGCCTGTGCCGGGCACCTGCGTGACCGTGGCGATGGAAGGCCGCCGTGCGCTCGTCACCGAGGTGCAGGCGCTCATCGGTGCCACGGTCGCTGGCTCGCCCCGGCCCACCGTCTCCGGCCTCGACAGCGCGCGGCTCGCCATGGTCCTCGCGGTCCTCCAGCGCCGCACCGAGCGGCTCACCCTCCATGACCGCGAGGTGTTCGCCGCGACGGTGGGCGGCATCCGCGTCGTCGAGCCGGCCGCCGACCTTGCGGTCGCCCTCGCTGTGGCGTCGGGCGGCCTCAACCTCGCGATCGCACCGCACCTCGTCGCGATCGGCGAGGTCGGGCTCACCGGCGAGATCCGGCGCGTGGGAGCGGTCCCGCGCCGATTGGCCGAGGCGGCCCGTCTCGGGTTCAAGTTCGCGCTGGTCCCGCCCGGTTGTGGCCCCGAGACCACCGGCATCACCCCCGATGGCGTGCGCGCCGTCGAGGTCGCCGACGTGCGCGCCGCGCTCCAATGGGCAGCCCGCGCCTCGGCCGAGTAAGCGAGTGCGCGGCACCCAGGCGCACGAGCGCAGCGAGGCCCAAACAACACAGCCGAGCGCAGCGAGGCCCATACAACACAGCCGAGTGAGC
>NZ_JAIBNX010000085.1 GCF_026130045.1 Micromonospora sp. CPCC 205371 | reverse complement strand
CGAGGCCGTTGCGCAGGTGGTCTCGGACCTGAGGACCTACGGTGAGCCCTTCCTGCGCGACAACCTCACGCCACCCCACCGCCGCCCGGCGAGCACAGCGCGCTGAACGCAGCAGAGCACAACGACGAACTCCCCGAACATCGTCCCCCGACGTAGGTGACCAGTGCATTGCAAGCATGAGCCAGAGTCCCTGGCCGTCGGGCAGTGAGCAGGACCTGAACGCGCACAGGCTCGGCCCTGACTCATAGGCAACGTCTTCCCCAAGCGAACTGACGGCGGCCTGAGCGTGCATGAGATCAAGCGGTCCGGACAGCTGAATGCCCCGGTTCAGACCGTGGGCCTGCAGGGGTCGGAAGGCGGGACGATCGAGCGGTACGGTCGTACGTCGTGGGATATTCACCCTTCGGCGTGCGGCTGTGGCGACTGCTGTCGCACCGTCGGCGGACCTTCGCCACGTCGACCGAGCACACGCAGGCCAACCTGGCTCGGAAAGCTGGCGTATCCAGCGCGGAACTCGCCGCAGTCATGACTGGCAGTGCGTCGCCGAGTCCGGACCTCGTCGGGAAGTTGGCACCGGCACTCGATATCCATACCGCCGACCTGTTTGTCATCGCTGGACTGCCAGTGCCGGACGAGCTTGCCTCAGCGTGGCCGACGTCGCCGCGGGATGTGGGCTCGATCCTTCACGCCGCGCTCACTATGAACGCGAAGCAGCGCAGCCAGCTGGAGGCGTTGGTCAGATCGCTACCAGTACAGCCGCGTACCGAGTCCGCGCCGGCCGACGACCTCCTAGACACCCCAGGAGCACTGTTGGTGCGCCTGCTCCGCAACCGCAATATCCGTCCGCGCCCGTACATCGCGTGGCTTCTCCACACGATCGGCGACGGCCCGTACGTCTCCGACTCCACCATTGCGCAATTGGGCACTGGCAGGGTCGTGATCACCCCGCAGTATGTGACGGCGTTCGCCTATCTCCTTGGCTACCGGCCCGCAGACGTGGTCGCACTGACCGGAGTCGGGCCAGTCGTGGAGGGTGCGAGAGTCCACCCGGAGCACGCGGAGATCGCTGCGTTGGCCTGGCGGGCGAGACAGCTCAGCAGCGATCAACTGAGCTACGTCATCGCCGCGGCTCAGACCATCCGAGGCGCGTGACCCACCAAGATCCGCTGCCCTCAATTCGGCAAATCCGTGCGGCTAGGGCGATGCGGTCGTGTTGCGGCGGCTTGCCACGTCGCGGGTCATGGATCTAGTGCTGTCGGCACCGTTTGAGCCGACTGGTGCGCTGCGCTGGTTCGGTGAGGCCGGAGCCCGCCGCCGCGACGCCGGGCCGCGCCGGACGTGGACCCTCTCTGGCCCAAACCCATGTCGGGACAGCCCCGACCGTGTCCAGAGGTGCTCCGCGGTGCGCTCTGCCACCCGACGACTTGCGCACGGAGGTCGATTGTCAAGAACTGGGCGAGGACCGCGACGTCACGGCCTCCATCGCGACCTGGCCGACTCCGCTGGCGTACACGTACGTCACGTTGGAGACTGCAGAGCCGTTCGTGCTGCGCGCGCTCGTTCTTCGGCTCGGCGGTCGCTCATCCCAATAGGCGTGCTCGCGCAGCACCGCGGACGGCCCAGCGAAGCCGTCTGGTACCACCAGCCGGCCGAACAGATGGGTTGCGGGGATCAGTCGAGCGCTTCGAACATGTCGCTGAGCATCGGCGCGCCGGCCGCCCGCTCGGGCCACGCGACGACCCACCACTCTCGACTGACGAGCCGCTTCCACCGCTCGGTGTCCGATGGATCGTCGGACATCACGTGGTGCTGGCTGCGGTGCTCGCCCAGGCCGGCGACCTTGCGCGCGGCCACCGGCCGGCAGTCGACCGTGATGCCGATCCGCTCGTCCGGCACGCCGCGCATGTGATACACCTTCGCCGGCTCGAAGACGAACAGGCCCATCGACGCCCGCTGCTCGTTCCACCTTCGGAAGACCGATTCCGGGACGGCGCCGTGGCACAGCCGCCGAAAGCCGCGCTCGGCGCCGGGCGCGAGCCGGTGAAACGCCGAGTCGGTCGCCGCGCCGATCGCGATGTGGTCGGGGTGACCGAAGATGCCGTCGGGTCCGAATGTAGCTACGACGTCGGGCCGCTCCTCGGCCAGGATGCCGGCGATCCGCTCGGCGAGTTCATCCGGCGGCACGGCGCTCACCGCGCCGTCTTGGTAGCCCAGCCACTCGTGGCGGTCGGGCACCCGGCCGAGCGCTCGCCACGCCGCCTCGTCTTCGGCGCGCCGGATGGTGCCCAGCGTCTGCCTGGTCGCCGCGAACTCTGCGCGGATGTCGCCGGCGCCGCCATCGGTCGCATGCACCAACGTGAACCGGAACTCCGGGTCGTCGGCGTGCAGCGCGACCGTTCCGGCAATCCCGTACGCATCGTCGTCGGGATGAGCGAAAACAGCGACCAGCGTCCGGGACACCGCCGCATCATCCCACTTCGCCGGCTCCGCCGATGTTCTTGCGGGAGCTCTTGTCGTTCTCGCCGTAGTCGTTGCGGCGGTCGTTGGCGTCGCTCAGCGCCTTCTACTCCTGCTTCGGTGACGAGCGGGTCGCGCCATGAGAGTTAACCCGATCATGGAGTGCTATGGCGCTGCCAACCACTGACGAATCCGAAGGCCGCGTTCGAGACGTGGCTGGCCAGCAATCACCAGTCCGCCCCCGGCCTGTGGCTGAAGATCGCCAGGAAGCAGTCCGACCACACCACCGTGGACTACGCCCAGGCACTCGAGGTGGCGCTGTGCTACGGCTGGATCGACGGGCAGAAGGACAAGTTCGACGAGGTGCACTGGCTGCAGCGGTTCACCCCGCGCGGGCCGCGCAGCAAGTGGTCGAAGATCAACCGCGAGAAGGCAGAGACGCTGATGACCAGCGGCGCGATGCGGCCGGCCGGCCAGGCGCAGATCGACGCGGCGCGCGCGGACGGGCGGTGGGACGCGGCGTACGCGGGGGCGAAGTCGGCCACGGTACCGGAGGACCTGGCCGCCGCCTTGGCCGCGAACCCGGCCGCGCACGCCTTCTTCGGTACGCTGGACAGCCGCAATCGGTACTCCATCCTGTACCGGGTGCAGGACGCCAAGAAGCCGGAGACCCGGGCCCGCCGGGTGGCCCAGTACGTGGAGATGCTGGCCGAGGGCAAAAAGATCTACCCCTGAGCGTTGAGCAGGGCAAGTCGCTGAAGACGTTGTCGCTGGAGAGCGAGACCTTCGACAGGTTCGACACCGACTGCTCGTACCCGGACGTCGGCCGTTCAGGTTCCGCGGGTGAAGCGGTCCACCAGCAGCGCGAGCCGCCGCGCGTGGTCGGCGCGCCGCAACCGGCCGCTGCGCATGAGCGTCACCAGCCCGTGCAGCGCGCTCCAGAAGGTCTCGGTCAGCGCCTCCAGCTCGTCGGCCGCGGCGATCGGGCGCACCGTATCGGCCAGCTCGGCGAAGCCCCTGGGCAGGTCGATCGGTGCGTCCGGACTGGCGAACGGTAGGTCGACGCGCAGGGTGAACATCGCGTCGTAGAGGGCGGGCCGGCGTTCGGCGAACGAGGTATAGGCCTCGGCGACGGCGGCCACCGCTTGGCGCTCGCCGGCCGCGGCGGCGCGTGCGGCCGCCAGATCCCGGGCCAGGTCGGCGAAGCCCTCCACGGCGACGGCGGCCATGATGGCCTCCTTGCCCTTGAAGTGGCTGTACAACACCGGCTGGCTGTATTCGATCTCGGCGGCGAGCCGGCGTGTGGTGACCGCGTCCCACCCCTCCGACTCGGCCAGGTCCCGCGCCGCGGTGATGATCGCGCGTTCCCGTTCCGCCCGCTCACGCTCGCGGCGCTCCCGAATAGCCATGCCCAGAATCCTAGCACCGCTAGCGATCCTGCCAAAGCTATGCTAGCGTCGCTCTAGTTCCTAGCGTTGCTAGATTTTGGAGTGAGGCACATGCTCAACCCCATCGCCTACGGGCTCGCGATCATCCTCAACCTGTTCCTCGTGTACATGGGATCCCGATTCCTCATGCAGCCACGTCCGTCGGCCGCCGGGTACGGCGTATCGGTCGCCCCGGACGGCGACACCACCTACCTCACGGTGAAAGGCCTGCGCGACCTCGTCTACGGCCTGGTCGGCCTCGCCCTGATCGCGTTCACGACCGCTGACGCCGTCGCCTGGTTCATGCTCGTGGTAGCCCTCAACCCGCTGGGCGACACGCTGATCGTGCTGCGCAACGGCGGCACGAAGGTGGTCGCCTTCGGCATCCACTTCGCCACGGCCGTGGTCGTACTAATCGACGCCGCGCTACTGTTCGCGGTGTAGCGCCGATCGCCTTTCGGGCGGCACCGTGGACCGTGTGCTGGCCGCCCGCCCCGGCCGATCATGGACGGGCCATACGTCGGGCCAACAAGGATTACTCCAGATACCCGAACCCATCGGCGGGCGGCCCGTCCCGCTCGTTGATGGTGATCACGACCGCCCCCATGCGCTGCTCGGTCTCGACCCGGCGGTGGGCGTCGGCCACCTCTGCCATGGGATATACCCGGTCAACGATCGACTGGATCTTACCCTCTTCGGTCATCTCCGTGAGCGTTGCAAGGGCCTCCCTCGTTTCCGGGGCGAACGCCACGGTGACAGTCTTGTCGGTAAACCGGGTTGTCAGCATTGAGCGGAGCAGGACCGACAGGCGCGGGTTGCCGTGGAGATAGCGCCCGCCCGGTTGGAGCATGCCGATGAGACCGCGATACGGACTCCCGGCGACCATGTCGAAGATGACGTCGAACCTCCGGCCTATGGTCGTCACATCGTCGGTGGTGTAGTCCACGAAGTCGCTGGCCCCGAGGCGTCGGGCGAGATCCTCCTTGATCCTGTGGTCGACCGCGGTGACCTGCGCGCCCATCGAGTGGGCGATCTGGATGGCGTGGGCGCCGATACTGCCGCCGGCCCCGTTGATCAGCACCTGCTCCCCCGGTTTGATCCCCGCGCGTCGCATGAAGTGCAGGGCGTTGAGTCCGCCTAGCGGGACAGCGGCTGCCTCGGCGAACGTCATATTGCGAGGCTTGGGTCCGATTGCGGCGCGTTCGGGGAGGACGACGTACTCACCGTAGGCACCCAGCCGTAGGCCGGTGCAGCCGTAGATCTGGTCGCCCGGGGCAAAGCGGGTAACACGCCCGCCCACCGACACGACCTCACCGGCGAAGTACATGCCCAGGATGGGACGCCTCGGCCTCATGACTCCGACCGCGATTCGTAGCGGAAGCCAGAACCACTTCACCGAGTACCGGAAGCTCCTGAACTCGCAGTCAGACTTGGTCGTCTCGGCCGCCCGTACCCTGATCAGGACTTCCTGATCGCCTGGGGCCGGCGTGGGCACGTCCGCCAAATGCAGAACGTCCGGCCCTCCATAACGGGTGTAGGTGACGGCTTTCACGCGGCCATCGGATCGGGTTGCAGGCTGGCTGTCAACCCTCGACGGACAGCGACCCATCCGTTGACAACATCGCTCGCGTCTCAATACGCCTAACAACTCACTTAAGTGAAGGGAACTTCCGATGGCTGGCACCGATCAGCTCAGCGCGGTGTTCTCGGCGCTCGCCGCCCCAACCCGACGGGCGATCATCGTCGAGCTGGCCGAACCCGACGCAACGGTCACCGAGCTCACCACTCCTCTGTCCATCTCGATGCCGGCGGTGTCACGGCACCTGAAAATGCTCGAACGCGCCGCGCTCATCTCGCGGTCGCGGTCGGGCAAGTGGCGCGCGAGCCACCTCGAACCTGCCCCGCTGCGCGAGGCGGCCGACTGGATCGAGCGCTTCCGGCGGCTCTGGGACTCGTCCCTCACCCGCCTCGATGCCCACCTCACCTCGGTGCAAGCCGCCGAACGGGCAACGGACCGGATGGCCGAGGACCCCAAGGAGCTCGAATGAACACCGCAACTCCGCGGCTCGGCATCTCCCGTGTGTTCGACGCGCCGCGACAGCTCGTCTACTGAGCCTTCACCGATCCCGACCACCTGGCGACGTGGTAGGGCCCGACCGGCAACTCACTGCCCCGCGACGAGATCGAATTCGACGTGCGCCCGGCGGCTATCAACGGTGGACGGAGGTCAACGCATCCGACCCCGGCCTCCGACGGACGGCTCTCGCTCAGCCAGTGGCGTCCTGCCGTGCCCGCAGCAGGCAGTACCGAACAGCGGCCAGATCCGGCCGTCGTTTCAGTGTCTCAGTAGCTGCAACTCATCGCCCCAGCTTTCGATGATGGGGCTCAGAACTGGTTCGGCACGCTCGCCATCGAATGCGGCACACAGCCTTTCGACTCGCTCGAAGGTCGCGCGGATCGCTGATGGGACGCCATCGAGCGTGGCTGTCAGCAAGGCCAGCAGTTCCTCGGCGTGCCAGTCAGGAAGTGGGTGTTGGCGCAGTTCCCATGGAAGGTACTTGTGGTACGGACGCACCCGTCCAGCCAGTGTGAAGACGACATCAAGCAGCCACGGCATCGACTCGGCGGCGTCCAGACGGCATTCAAGCGCACGTCCGTCGCGATCGTTCTTGAGTGCTCGATAGGCGTAGTTGAGCCAACCGTCGAGACGGTCGTGCTCGACCAGGATCGCCTCCGCCTCGCCGGTCGTGACCGTCGCCTGCCGCCGCAGCGCCGACTCCAACCGCCCGTCTGTGCGGTCGAGGAGCACAGGCGCCCACGCAAACGACCAGCGGAACCACCAGCCTCTGGTTCCGAATGGCGGTACCCGTTCCAAGCTGGACAGCGCCACCGGAATCTCATCGACCGCCGCGGAATGGCTTGTCTCCCGTCCGCGCACGCCAGCATCGGTCAGGACGACATACACATCCAGATCGGACCGGTCGGTCATGACGCTTCGCCCCGCCGAGCCCGACAGGATCAGTCCCAACAGATGCTCGCCGTGATCCGCGTCGTTTCGGCGCGCCAACTCGGCGAGCAGGCCGCGTCGCCCCGGGCAGAGACCCGGCGGGATCTGGAGGGCAACGGCTCGGTCAGTCACAGACGCAGCCTGGTCGCCGCTCGCCGCCCCTGGCAACCAGGTTTAGATGCGAGTGCTGCGGAACTCCAGAAGTCAACCGATCCAGCAGTAGAGCGACTTGCCGGTTCGTTCTGCGTCGACGGCTAGGGAACCCACCGCTCGGCGGCGCTGCTGAGCATGTGGTCGTCAGCAGCGGCCAACGCCCTCGCGAGATCCGGAGGCGCGGCCAGTACAACAGGGGAGCCGTCCCCGCCGGCAACGACGTTCGGGCCGCCGCTGGTAACCAGTTCCTCGATGCTGCGGCTCGTTAGGATGCCTTCCCACTCTTCGAGCGTGGACCAGACGTCGAAGTTGCCGTAGGTCGCCGACTCGAAGCTCCCACTAGGCCCGTTGACCGCAACACTGACCGCGGCGGCGTCATCGGGCGCGACAAAGAACTCGATGATCGAACTCACGCCCTGGCGACACGCCGCACAGCGGCCATGCCGCGACATCTCATTTGAGAAAGCGACAACTCAAATGAGAACCTACAACATCACCACCACCCGCCGAGCGGCGCTCCGCGGTCACTCATCCAGGTTTCGGGGTCGACCGCCCCGCCTGGTCCTGGGTCTCCGTTGACGTGCACCTCGAAGTGCAGGTGCGGGCCGCTGGAGTTGCCTGTGGAACCGACCTGGCCCAACTCCTGCCCGGTCGTCACGAAGTCCCCGACACCCACGAGTGGTTGGCTGACCATGTGGCAGTACCGGGTGATTTCCTGTCCACTATGGATGATGTCGACGTGCCAGCCGCAGCCGCTCGTGAGGTTGGGATCGCCGTCCCGGTGACAGCCCCACGCGCTGCCGTCACGGACGTCGATCGCGTCGCAGTATGAGCTGATGACGGTGCCGGAGGCGGCGGCGACGATGGGCGTGTACCGAGCCGCGCCGAAGTCGACACCGTCGTGGCCCGGCCGTTCGGGGGTGCGGAATCCAGATACCACGGGTGCGTCCACCGGCTGTGTCCAACCTTGCGCCGACCCACCGCCGTGGGCTGTCGCAGGTGGCACGTAGAGCGGCGCCCCTGGCGACAACCCGTCGGACCCCCCGCCCGCCGTCTCGCCCCAGTACAGTGGGGCGCCGTCCGAGACGAGCCGCGGTTGCCGCGCTTCGTCGAGGGTCCTTCCGGCGGTCAGCCCCAACAACACCAGCACGGCAAGGACCACCGAGCGCGTCGAGCTAGACATAACCCGCAGTGTGAGCCCTGCGTGGCCGGCGCCCCACCGGAACTTGAGAAGTCCGGACAGCCAACCCGCGAGCGAGGGAAAATCCGCACAGCGTCCGCCCGTCGGCTAGGGCGTGAAGGCCCGCCGGTACGCGGTCGGGGTGGTGGCGAAGGCCCGGTGGAAGTGGTTGCGCAGGTTGGTGGCGGTGCCCAGCCCGGTGCGGCGGGCGACTTCGTCGATGGTGATCTCGACGTCCTCCAGTAGGGTGCAGGCGGCGCGCAGCCGCTGCTGAGTCAGCCAGGCCTGGGGGCTCATCCCGAACCGGTTCCGGAAGGCGCGGTGCAGGGTACGGCTGGATACCACGCCCTGCTTGGCAAGGTCCGCGACCGTGACCGGCAAGTGCAGGTGTGCGTTCGCCCAGGCGGTGACCGCGGCCAACTCGTCGTCACCGGTGGCGGTGCCAGCCGGGATGAACTGTGCCTGACCACCGGCCCGATGCAGGGGTGTGACCATGTGACGGGCCCGCTGGATCGCCGCGGCCTGGCCGTGGTCCTTGCCTACGAGGTACAGGCACATGTCGAGGCCGGCGGCCAGACCAGCACTGGTGACCACCTGACCTTCGTCAAGGTAGAGCGCGTTCGCGTCGACGGTGACCCGGGGGTGTTCGCGGGCCAGCGCCTCGGCGTGCACCCAGTGGGTCGTCGCGCGCCGGCCGTCGAGCAGACCGGCCTGGGCCAGAGCGAACGCGCCGGTGCAGATCGAGGCGATGCGGGCCCCACGCCGGTACGCGAGGGTCAGAGCGGCGAGCGCCCGTACCGGTGCGGGGCCGCGGGCGAATCCGGGCACGATGACGGTGTCGGCGTCCGTCAGCGCGTCGAGCGTGGCATCGATGGTCAACCCCAGCCCGGCGGTGGTGGTGGGGATCGAGCCGCCGTCCAGCGAGCAGATCGTCATCGCGTACCGGCCGTGGCCCTCGTGACCGAAGACGTGCGTCGCGATGGTCAGGTCGAAGGCGACGACCCGGGGCAGCGCGAGGACGGCCACCCGGTGCGTGGCGGATTTCTTGTGCACGGTGGCAAGAATGCCACTCGTCACGACGTCAGCCCAGCGAGAGGCTGTCTGGGTGCGAATCGAGATCGTGTTGTTCGACGGCTTCGACGAACTGGACGTGTTCGGGCCGTTCGAGGTGTTGTCGATGGCGGGGTTCGACGTTGAGCTGGTCGCGGTCGAGCGGGCCGGGCCGGTCATCAGCATGCGCGGTGTCCAGTGGCGGGTCGCAGCGGTGCTAGGCGGGCCGGAGGGCGTGGTGGTCCGGGGGGGCGGATGGCTCAACCGGGCGGCCGCCGGCGCCTGGGCGCAGGCGAGCCACGGCCTACTTCCGGCCCGGCTGGCCGCGCTGGCACCGTCGGCGCGGTGGATGGCGTCGGTGTGCACCGGTGGGATGCTGCTCGCCGCCGCGGGTTTGCTCGCCGGCCGACGGGCGACCACCAACCGCAACGCGTACGGCGAGTTGGCCGCCTACGGCGTGACCGTCGTCGACGAACGCGTCGTGGACGACGGCGACCGCATCACCGCGGGCGCGCTGACCGCCGGGCTCGACCTGGGACTGTGGATCACCGAACGGGAGCTCGGCGCGGCCACCGCCAATCGGGTCGCGGCCACGATCGAGTACCCGGCATCCACACTGGCACGGTAGCGGTAAAGGCGATCGCGGTGGCCAACCCGCCGCCCAGACTGCGCGAGGACGCCCACCGGTGCGGGGTCGGGGCTTGGCCCGCGAAGCCGGCAGCGGAGGCCGGGGATCTCGGCGAGCTCTGCGAGCCGCCGGCCTGCGCGGAGCCCGCGTGAGCAAACGGTCCGCCACTGACACGGACCGGGGCACAAAAGAAACCGCTACTCCGGAAAGCGCTAGGCGTCGCGTATTCGTAGCAGGAGGCCGCCGGCGGCGAGCGCGGCGCCGGCCCATGCGGCGGTGACGCCAAGGCCGGCCCAGGGGCTGAGGGGCAGGCTGTGGAGATCGGTGGTGGCCTGGATGGCGAGCCCGGCGCTCATCGGCCCGATCTGCTCGAGCAGGCGTTGCCAGCGCGCTTCGCCGATCACCTGGGAGACGATGGGAAGAAGGTAGAGCAGTCCGAGGACGATCCCGATGCTGGTCGCGGAGGTCCGCACGATGACGGCCATGCCCAGGCTGAGCAAGGCGATCGCCGTGGCCACGGCCGGAACCATCGCGGAGGAGGCTTTCGATCAGTTTCGGGTCCCCGACCGTCACCGCGGGCGCTAGATGGTCGGTGAGGTCGACGCCTCTCCGCCGTCGGGTCGATCCTCTACCTGGTCCTGAATCACGACTGAAACCTCCGGCACGCGGGTCGCGGCCAAGGCCATCACCCTCACCGGCGAGCGTGTCCCTGCGGGCGAGGCCGCGTTCCAGGCACTGCTCGCCCTGGCCACCAGCGACTCAGGCATGATCCGCACGACCCTGACGGCTGTACTCGCCGCTGATGACCTGCACGGACGGACCGTCACAGCCGCCGCGACGGCTACGGTCTCGGGCTCGCCATCGTCGACGCGGTCGCGCGAGCCCACCACGCCACCGTCACCGCCTGCGCACGCCCCGAGGGTGGCCTGGCCATCACGGTACGGTTCGCGCAGATCTGACGAGGCCACGGCTCGCGTTGGCGCGGCCGCGCCCCCTCCAGCGGCAGGCGGCGTTACGGGGCAGCCCGATCCATCGATCCCATGTATAGTCCCGGCCGGACCATCAACGGGGAGTGACTTTCATGAAGATGTACCTGCGCGCGCTCGGCGCGGCAGCCATGACCGCCGGCGCGCTCACGGTTCCCTCGGTCGCCCACGCGGCCGACGACGCACCGAAGTTCGCGGCGCTGACCGAACGCGACGAGTCCGGCCGCGCCGTCAGCTATCCAATCCGCCAGGGCGAGTCCACTTCCGTCGTGCTCGGCGTCGCCAACGTCGGCACCGCCGCGTCCGCCGGCGTGGTGGTAAACGTCCGGACCTTCAACGACGTCGACCTGCCCCGCACGTTCACGAACTGCCAGTACTATGTGGACAGCAACCTGGAGGGCGCCTGGTGCGAGATCGACCAGGAGCTGCCCGCCGGCAGCGGCACGTACGCGCTTTCGCCGTTCCAGGTCGCCGCCGCTCCCGCAGCCCAGGCCGACCGCATGCCCGCCATCGTCTTCCAGTGGTTCCCCAAGGACTGGATCGACGACAACGGCGGCATCGAAGAGTTCGCCAAGAAGGACAGCGGGCAGGGCACGACGCCGGTCGCGGGCACCGGGGGCACGCTGAGCCTGGCCGCCAAGGAACTGCCCATCCCAGCGGAGACCAACCGGCTCGGCTTCGCGTACGTGAAGCTGGTGACTCCGCCGGCCACGCCCACCCCGTCACCGAGCGCATCGGTTCCGGCGACGCCAGACACCACCCCGCCTGCCAGCGGCAGCGGTGGTGGCCTGCCGGTGACCGGCGCCGACGCTGCAACCCTGGGCATCGCGGGCGGTGGCCTCCTGATCGCTGGAGCGGTGGCCTTCCTGGTGGCTCGCCGGCGCCGGGCCCGGTTCACAACCTGACTCCGGCGGGCGAGGATAAGGCGTGAGGGCATTTCTGACGACGCCGCCAACCATCCCAGCCGGCACCCTCGCCGCCGGCCCCCAACCGGTGCTCGCCGCCCCGGGTGGCCTGCTCCTGCGCCTCTGGGAGTCGTCCGACGCGGCCACCTTCCTGGCGGCCTACCAAGACCCCGCGATCAAGCACTGGCACACCCGCCAACCCGCGTCGGTGGAGCAGGTCCGCGAGTGGTTCGACCAGTACCGCGAGGCCTGGGCGCAGGAGACGGGGGCACACTGGGCGGTCACCCGCGGCGGCGGCGAGGTGTTGGGGCGCATCGCCATGGGCGGCATGAACCTGAACGACGGCGTCGCGGAGTGCTCGTACTGGGTGCTCCCGGCCGCCCGTGGATCGGGCGTGGCTTCCCGCGCCCTGACGGCGTTGAGCGAGTGGGCGCTGGGCGAGGCCGGTTTCCACCGCGTGCACCTGGATCACTCGACCCGTAACGCCGCGTCGTGCCGGGTCGCCGTCAAAGCCGGTTTCCTTTTGGAGGGCACCAAGCGCAGCGACGCCGTCCACTCCGACGGCCGGCACGACATGCATCTGCACGCCCGCATCCGAGCCGACCCCTACCCCACCTGACCCGACCCCGGCGTCGCGGCGTCGACTATTTCCGCGGCCATTCGACGAATTGTTCGCGCAGCGCCTCGCTACCTGGGTGCAAGCCCTAAACCCTGTAAACGCCCCTGACCAGCGGGGCTAGTCGAGCGTCAGCACGACCTTGCCGTGCAGGCCACCGGCCAGCACCCGCCGGTGCGCGTCGGCCGCTTCGGTCAACGGCATGGTGACCGCCACGCGCGTGCGCAGCGTGCCCGCCGCCACCTGCTCGACCAACTCCGCCAGCAGCTTCCGGTCGAGCCGGATGAGCTGAAGGTCTTGGCGCACGCCCCGTGCCGGATCGATGGCCGGCGTCGGACGGGTGGTGACCACGAATCCCCTGTTTTCGACGGCGGCGGCCGCCGCCTCGCCGAGCGGGACCGCGTCGAACACCGCGGCCACCGGCCCCACCGCGGACAAATCGGCGGACCGGGAGATCACCTCGTGAGCGCCGAGACCGCGCACCCACTCTTCGTCCCCGTCGGTGGCCTGTGCCAGTACGCGGAAGCCCCTCTGGGCCGCGAGCTGAGCGGCGAAGCCGCCCACACCGCCACTGGCGCCGGTGACCAGCATGCTGCTGCCGTCGGACAGCAGGTCCAATGACAGCAGCGCCAGGCCCTGGTGCGCGGTCTGGGCGTTGAGCGGCACCGTGGAGGCCGCCGCGAAGTCGAGATCGTCTGGCAGCGGCACCAACCAGTCGGCGTCGGCGGCCACCAGCTCGGCGTAGCCACCGGGTGCGCCGCGGGTCAGGTACCACGGGATCATCCCGACGACGCGGTCACCAATCCGGAAGTCGGTCGTGTCGGGGCCGACCGCGGCCACCTCGCCGGCGATGTCCCACCCGGGCAGGAACGGCGGCATCACCGGTCCGCGAGGGATCTGTCCCGTGGTGGCGGCGACATCGGCGGGGTGCACACACACCGCGCGGACCCGGACGACCACCTGCCCGGGCTGCGCCTCGGGATCGGGCAGCTCAGTCACTTGCAGAACCTCAGGCCCGCCGAGCGCGGCCGCGATGACCCCCAGCACGCGTCCACTATAGACCCAGGTTCCGTCACGGCGGTGTGATCCGGGTGAGCGTCTCCTCGTACGCGGTCGCGGGCACCCTGCCGTGCGCGAACGGTCGCTCGATCTGCTGGATCGTGAAGAGCAGCAACGTGATCATGCTGGCCACCGTGGCGGTCAGCGCGAGCTGTGGAAGGGCCCGGTCGAACGGGAAGAAGAAGATCGGCAGTGCGGCCAGCACCGCGCCAACCAGCAGCGCGAACCAGGTTGCTTCCCCGATCTGCGCGCCGGCCTGCGCAAGCCGCTCCTGGCGTGCCTGTAGCAGGGACTCCACGGCCGCGGGGGCGTCTTCTGCCTGCTCAACGTTGCGGGCCGCCACCTCGTGCATCTGCTGCACGAGCTGCCAACCTCGAGCGTTCTCATCCACGCCCATCGCGGACTGGCGGGGCCATTCCTGGTCCACCACCTCGCGCAGGTAGTCCCGGCTGAGCCTCACCATCTCGGCGCGCTCAGCCGCCGGCATGCCGTTCGCCGACCAGGCCACCAGCTGCGCGGCCTGCGCCTCGGAATAGGTGGCCTCACGAGCCTCCGCGGCCTTGCTCCACACATCGATGAACACGAACGCGGCCACGATCGCGAACAACATACCCGCGAGGGAGAAAACCGCACTCAGGACACTGATGTCGACCACGGGGCCGGAGTCGCGGCGCCAAAGCCGCAGGACGATCACCACCGCGACGGTGGTGATGGATACGCCTACTAGCCAGAGCGTTCCAACCAGGTATGTATTCATCACGCTTCCACTTAGGATGAATCATCGCTCTTCGGGCTTTCCAGGGTAGATGAGGTCTTCTGTGCGAAAGCGATATGTCGCCTTTCGAATGATCGCGTCGCTGGCCGCGCTACTGCTGGCCGGGGGCACGCTCGCGCTCGCCGCGCCGGCCGCCGCGATGCGCCCACATCCCGCCGTGGCAACGGATACGAACCGCTGCGCCGGCGGGCTCTACCAGGTTCACACGGTGCGCAAACACCACTCGTCGCGGCTCGTCGCCGTCGATCCGGACACCGGACGCAACCGCTGGTCCACCGGCCTCGACCACACGGTCAAGGCGGTCGGGTACGACGTGACACAGCACCTGTTCATCGGCGTGGCCACCCGGCGAAAGGGTCACCCGATCGGGGACGGCGGCCACATCGTCACCATCACCCCCGCAGGTGAAACTCGAGACCTCGGTCCGGTCCGGGCCGATTCGGTCCCAGTCGCCGGGGCGTACGCGGCCGCGATCGTGGACGGCCACCTACTCCTCTTGCTCGACGGCGATCTGGTGGCCGTGGACGTACGCCCCGGCAGCGCCACATTCCTGCGGGTGGTACGCCGCACGGCACTGCCGCGCCTGCCGAGCTTCGGCGACTGGGACATCCGGCCGGGCGGCAGCGCCCTCTACGCCGTATCGACGGAGGGACGAGGACCGAGCCGGCTGGTACGGGTCGACCTCGCGACCGGCGCGGTGACCGAGCAGCCGGTAAAGGACCTGCCGGGGCGCGGCTTCTTCGGCGCGGTCGCCTTCGACGACGCCGGCAGGTACCTCTACGCGACGGACAACCACGACGGCGGCGCGCTCTACCGGATCACCGTGGACGGGGCCGCCACCCGCCTCACCAGTGGCCGCGGGCTGCTCGGCTCGGACGCGGCGTGGTGCCGCGCCGTGCCACGCCCACCCGCGACCACCAAACCCCCGGCGAGCCCCACACCGAAATCAGCTCCGGCGTCCACTCCCCCACGCCCGCAGGCCGTCGCGCCGCCACCTGTACCGCGGCCTCCTATCCGGCCGCCAGCCACCACGCCTCCCCCGCCCCCCTCGCCTACGCCGGTCGCGGTCGTGGACGCGGCACGCAAGCGCCACGCCGTCGCCGAGCCGCGGAGGGACTACCGGACGACCACGGTCCGCTTCGGGATCGTGCTGCTCGTGCTCGGCCTGGGCGGCGCGGCGTTCGCCAAGCCCGTCACCAGGATCGGGAGGCGTTAGCCGCGCTCCCCTATCGTCGGATCATGATGTGCGCCGCGCCGGTGGTACGCCAGCGGTCCTCGGCTGGTCCAAGTCGGACAGTCGGCTGGCTCGCCGTCGTGTTGTGCGGTGTACTGACCGCGGTCGCGCCGGCGGCAGGGTGGTCGGTGGCGCGGCTACCACCCACCGTGGCCGCGCCGGCGGTCACCCTCATGACGGTGCTGGCCGTGTGGCACTTCGACCTGGCGCCCTGAGCGGTCTGGAACGCCCACGGTGTCGCCGTGCGGTCCGGCTGGCATGTCGTTGCGACGCGGTGGACCGGCGTCGGCTCGGTCTGGCTCGCCCGGTCGACTCTCACCGGACACCGGCTCACCTTCCAGGTGGCCGACCGCCGCCTCGATGTCGGCGTGGACCGCGTGTGGTGGCTGGCGCGACGCTCGTCGCGGTACGCGACGCGTAGCCGTCGCCTGTACGAGCAGGTACAGCTCACCCGCGAGCAGGCCCGCGACGCCGTGAGCCATGGCCAGCCACCGTCATTGTCCCGGTTCGCGCCGCTGGCAGCCGCCCTGGCCTGCTGGTCCGGTGGAGTGGTTGTGGCATTGACCCTGACCTGACCCGGTCATCCCGGTGGCCTGTGCGCCAAGTGCCTGATAGGAGCACAACGGCATATTAGCCTGGAGATCAGCCGCGCGATCGACCTTAAGCGCGGGCGGCTTGTGGAGGAATTATGACCGCAACTACGCGAAATGAAGCTCCTATCGCGATCGAGGGTGGCGGCGTGGAACTTCGCATGCAAGAGGTTGGAGGCGACCTGACCGCAGCGTTCGTGCGGCTCCCGAAGGGGACGGACATGGCGCCGGCGGTCAAAGGGCTACCTGAGGATATGTGCCAGTGTCCCCACTGGGGATATCTCTTCAAGGGCCGGCTGAGAATGCGAACGAAGCAAGGCGATGAGATCTACGAGGCGGGGCAGGCGTTCTACTGGCCACCGGGACACGTCCCGGAGGCGCTCGAGGATTGCGAGTACGTGGACTTTTCGCCAACGAAGGAATTCAACGTTGTGATCGACCATGTCAGGTCGCAGATGGGCTGAATTTCCAACATACTTTTCGTATGCCTCACCCCAGCGTTGCTCGTTCCCGGCGGGGAGCGTCTACGCGCCGCGTGGGCCGCAGGGCAGATTTCTGGCTGTTGGCCAGCGGCGGCGAGGGCGCCTGGGCGCCGGTGGGCCGCCGCCGTCCTCGGCCTGATCATCGGGGTTGTCTGGGGGTACTTTTCGGTGCGGCACGCCTGACGGTCGATCCAGCGACGCATCGGCCACCGTCCTGGTGCGCTGGCAATGGTCCGATGAACTCCACGATGCAGGATCGATGAACGCCTCCCTCGATACTGGGCGCACCAAACGCCGGAGGGAGCATCCATGTCTGATCAAGCGTCGCGACCCGGGCCAGTTCGCCGGCTCGTTCCGTGGCTCGCCGCCGTCCTGGTCGCTGTCGCCAGTACGCTCGCGGTCGCCACACCGAGCCAGGCGGCGACCGGCTGCGAAGTCGCCTACCACCCCATCTTCTTCAAGGATCGGAACGGCGTCGTGCTGCTCCCGTTCCAGGCCAGCGTCGACGTCACGAACACCGGCGACCAGCGCACCACGGGCTGGAAGGTGCGGCTCATCTACAACCCCGACGAGTACACCGTCAACCAGTTCTGGGGCGTCCAGCACCCCAAGGACGAGCCCCGCCTGACGTTCAGCAACGTGTCGTGGAACGGCGCCATCAATCCAGGCGGTACGACGAGCTTCGGGTTCATCGCCACCCGGACCTCGCTGTCGCTCAGCGGCATGCCGATCTCCGTCATCTGCACGGCGTTCTGAGCCTCAAGGGACCATTCCTCTCAGCGTGCGAGCATGCGGTACTGGCGGTATGCCAGCGGTAGGAAAATCACGGTGAGCACCGCTGGCCACACCGCGGCGAGCAGCACCGAGTGGTCCGCGACCCAGGTCTGCGTCTCCCATGTGGGGTTGCCGAAGAGGTCCCGGATGGCCATGGCGGTTGCCGAGAGCGGATTCCAGGTGGCGATCGCACCCAGCCAGCCGGGCATCGTCTCAGGGGTGACGAACGCGCTGGACAGGAAACCGATAGGCCACACCAGCACCTGCACGGCCACGGCGGACTCTGGTGTCTTCAGCAGGAGCCCGAGGTAGATGCCGATCCACGTGAAGGCGAATCGCAGCCACAGCAGCAGACCCAGCGCCGTCAGGGTGGGTACGAGACCGTGCTGGGTCGCCACCCCACGGCCAGGCCGGTCGTCACCATGACCTGGAGGCCGGCGAGCGCGTTGAGCATGTCGGCCGAGCTGCGGCCCTTTGGCCTGGACCGCCTGATCGAAGGCATCGCCGCCCCGACCGACCGTTAGCCGAGCGTTCCTCGTCGGCCTGAAGCCGCCGAGCATGGTTTAGGGTCGATCCGGGTACGTCCCCGGAATGGTCACTGCGGTCGCCGAACAGGTTGTGGTCATTACCGGCGCGTCGTCGGGGATCGGACGGGAGACGGCGCTGGAGTTCGCCCGCCGCGGCGCGCGGCTGGTGTTGGCCGCCCGCAACCTGGAGGCACTGGACACACTGGCTGGCGAGGTGCACCGGCTTGGCGGCACAGCGCTGGCAGTGCCTACCGACGTGAGCGATTTCGACCAGGTCAGCGCGTTGGCGGCGCGGGCCGCGGAGCGATTCGGCCGGATCGACACCTGGGTGAACAATGCGTCTGTGTCCACGTACGGCACCGTCGAACAGATGGAGGTCGGAGAACTTCGGCGAGTGATCGAGGTTAACCTGCTCGGCGAGATTTACGGGATGAAGGCCGCCCTGCCATATCTGCGCCGCACCGGCGGCACGATCATCAACGTCTCGTCGACGCTGGGCAAGCGGGCCGTGGCGTTGCAGGCAGCCTACTGCGCGGCCAAGCATGGGGTGGTGGCCTTCGGCGAGGCGCTACGGCTCGAACTGCGGCACGAGAAGGTGCCGGTGCACGTCGTCGACGTACTGCCTAGTTCGATCAACACGCCGCTGTTCCAGCACGCCCGATCCAAGATCGGCGTGTTGCCGCAGCCGATCCCGCCGGTCTACGAGCCGCGGGTGGTCGCCGAGGCGATCGTCGGCGCGGCGGCCAAGCCGGTGCGGCAGGTGTTCGCCGGGTTCACCGGCAGGCTGCTGGAGGCCGGCCAGCGGATCAGCCCGGCGCTGGTGGACTGGTACCTGCTCGGCCCGGGCCGGATCGTCGACAACCAGAAGACCGATCGGCCGGACGACGGTGTGGACAACCTCGACGAGCCCAGCCACGGGCCGGGCAGCTCGACCGGCGAGTTCGGGCGACGATCCAAAACGACCAGCCTCTACACCCGGTGGCTCGGGCTGCACCCGGCCCGTGGCCGCCTGGCTACCGCCGCCGTGGTCACCGGCGTCGCCGTCGCGCTTCGCCGACTGGGCCGAAGACCATGAACCGGGTACGCGACCTGCGAATCCGCGCCGATCTGCGGTATGTGGCGAGTGGCTGGAGCACGCTGGTCACCGACGTGCACGGGCGCATCACAGGGGTCGATCCGCAGGGCTTCTACGCTCACAACACCCGGGTGCTCAGCCTGGAGCGGATCACCATCGACGGCCGGGAACCGGCAGCGTTCAGCACCGCCAACGTCGGCGCGCACGCGCAACTGTCCTACGCCGAGCTCGACGACGGCGAACCCCTCCCGTCGCGGGGCCTCTACCTGACCATCGAGCGGTTCATTGGTGAGGGCCTGCGCTCACGGCTCGGCCTGCACAGCTACGCCGACCGGCCGCGCCGGGTGGAGATCCGCATGGCCTTCGCCGCCGATTTCGCCGACATCAAGGAGGCCGAAGGCGGCCAGCACCAGTGGTCCGCCGAGGTCACCACGAAATGGGACGACGGCCTGCGCGAGCTGCGGCTGGACTGCGTCCACCCCGGGCTGGACCGGGCAGTCGCCGTCAGCGTCGACACCACCGCGCACGTCCGCTACGACGGGGACGCCATCCAGGTCGACGTGCCGCTGCCGCCGCGCGGACACACCTTCATCGACCTATTCGTGGAGCCGATCTTCGACCAGCAGCGCTTCGCCGCACCGCCAGCGTCATACACCGAGACCAGCGATTCGGCCGGTCGCGCGCGAGCGATCCTCGCCAACGAGCTGACGCGACTGCGCAGCACCAACCACGACGCCGCGGCAGCCTGGCGTGCCGCGATCGACGACCTCGCGACGCTGCCGCTGGGCGAGCCCACCGCACCGGCCGCGCCGATCGCCGGCCTGCCGATCTACCAGCACATCTTCGGCCGCGACACGCTGACCATCTCCTGGCAGGCGCTGCTGGCCGGCCCCACCATGCTGCGCGACAGCCTGTACCTCAACGCCGCGCACATCGGGCAACGCATCGACGACTGGCGCGACGAGGAACCGGGCAAGCTGCTGCACCAGGCTCGCCACGGCCCGCTGTCGGCGCTCGGCCTCGACCCGCTGTCCCGCTACTACGGCGACTACGCCACACCACCGGACTTCCTGGTCTACCTCGGCCAGTACCTGGCCTGGACCGGCGACCTGGGCACCGTTCGTGACCTGCTCCCGGCTGCCCGACGCGTCCTGGACTGGTTGGACCGGTACGCCGATCTCGACCGCGACGGCTTCCTGGAGTACCGCTGCCGCTCCGAGGCCGGCGTCAAGAACCAGGGCTGGAAAGACTCCGACACCGCCATCGTCGACGAACACGGCCAGGTGGTGGCGAACCCGATCGCGCCAAGCGAGCTGCAGGCGTACCACTACGCGGCGCTGCGCCACGGCGCGGTGGCGTTCGCGGCCGCCGGCGACCGCGCCTTCGCGGCCACCCTCATCGCGCGGGCGGCCCGGCTGCGCCGCCGATTCCACCCCGCGTTCTGGATGTCTGACCAGGGCTGCTACGCCATGGCGCTAGCCGCGGACAAGCGGCAGGTGCGGTCGGTCAACTCCAACGACGGTCACCTTCTCGCGGCTGGAATCGTCCCGGCGCGGTACGCCCACGCCGTCGCTCGCCGGCTGTTCGCCCCGGACATGTTCAGCGGCTGGGGCATCAGGACCCTGTCCGCCGACCATCCGGCGTACAACCCGTTCAGCTACCACCGTGGCAGCGTGTGGCCGGTCGAGGCCGGCACCACCGCACTCGGCCTGGCCCGGTACGGCTGTTGGCCCGAACTCCACCGGCTCGCCGAGGCCACGTTCGCCGCGGCCGCTCTCTTTGAAGGGCACCGGCTCCCTGAGGTCCTCAGTGGACTCTCGCGGGACGCCGACCACCCGTACCCCGGTGTCTATCCGGACTCGTGCTCGCCGCAGGGGTGGTCGGCCAGCGCCATCATCGCGCTCGTCCAAGCCCTGCTCGCCGTGCGCCCAGTGGCGCCGCTGCGCACCATCCTGGTCGATCCGCACCTGCCCGACTGGCTGCCCGACCTCACGCTCGAAGCCGTTCAAATCGGCACCGCCACCTTCGACCTCACCGTCCACAAGCGCCGCCACGGGCGCGTGTCCGTCCGCACCCGCGGCGATCGCATCGCCGTACTCCGCGTGCCCGTTCGCCAGGCGTTGCTCGCGCGACCACGGCAGCGCGCGAGCGCCGCGCCGACACGTTAGCGGTCGGGTTCTATCAGCCCCATCTGGCGCTGGAACTCTAGTTCGTCGAAGTAAAGGTGATGTTCAACGATCTTGCCGTCCTCGACGGTTGCCACATCGCAGGACCGCAGTTTGATGTGCTTGCCGGTCGCCGGCATGGTCTCGCCCGACGGCAGCTTGACCGGCTTGGTGTTGGTGCCTTCGAACCAGCCTTCGTCCACGGCCTTGTTGCCCGCTTCGATCTTGCTCAGGTACTCATATTTGGCATCCGGGAATGCGTCGATGAACTGTCGCCAGTAGTCTGCGATCTGATCCCGGCGCGTCATCTCTCCAGCATCCGGTGTCGATAACACGGCGTTGTCGGAGTACATGCTCATGACCGAATCAACGCTGTGCGCCTCAACCGCCGCCTTGGTCAGCTTGTCCAGTGCGTCGCGTGCTTGTCCCATGGCTACCCCCTCCCAACAGCAAATTCTGCGCGACGCCGGAGCGCGCTAGGGGGCGTTTCCGGCAATCTGGACGATCTCCAGATCAGGCCCTGACGGCATGGCACCCAGGCGGCGGTGGAACGCGATGGTCAGCCGGCGTGTAGCAGGGCTTCCACGAGTTGCCGGTAGATCCGTAGTTGGGCGCGCATCGCGGAGCGGTCCTCGAAGGTGCGGCACAGGATGAAGCCGCCCTCGAATGTGGTGTAGAGGTGGTCGGCTAAGGCGTCCAAGTCGATGTCGTGAGCTGGCCTGCGGGCGGCCAGCGCCGGCCGCAGCAGGTCGACCAGGGCGTGCCGCCAGGCGCGCGTGGCTTTGGCGAGCTGGTCGTTGACCTCGCTGCCGGTGAACTCACGCTCGGCGAGCACCGTGGCGTAGAGACAGCCGGACTGTTCGGACATGAGTTCGTCGGCGCCCTCCTCGTAGTAGCGGAGGAAGGCCACGACCCGCGCCGTGGGGTCGGCGATGTGCGCGGCGGCGTCGAGCCCGGCGTCGAGGTGGGCCAGGTCCGCGGCCACGTACCGCTCGACGACCTGGACCGCGAGGTCGGCCTTGGAGCTGAAGTGATGGAAGAACGCGCCCTTCGAGCTGCCCGCCTCGGCGATCACCTGATCGACTGACGTGGCGCTGTATCCCTGGTCGGTCATGAGCCGTTCGGCGACGCGCAGAATGCGCTCGCGAGTCGGGTTGCCGTCTCTTGGCACATCTCGGTTGTACCAGACTGTTCAGTCTGCTACAAACAGACTAATCAGTCTGGTACGAAGAGAGGGACAAGATATGGCACCGCTGCCGCAGCTGTTGGGGCGTCCGATGGTCCCGGACGGTGGCCGGGAGACGCACCTCATCTACCACCACGGCGTCGACCTGCCGGACTCCGCCTCGTTTCCGCTCGACGACGACGAGCGGGGGCGGGAGTTGCTCCAGCACTATTACGACGCCTACGTCGACATCGCCCGGCGGGCCGGCGCCGGCCTCCAGTTGGAGACCCCGACCTGGCGGGCCAGCCGCGACTGGGGCGAGCGGCTCGGCTACTCCCCCACCGACCTGCGACGGGTCAACCGCGACGCGGTGGCCATGCTGGTGCGGCTGCGCGACCGGGCCGGCCTCGATCCGCTGCTGGTCAGCGGCAACCTCGGGCCGCGCGGCGACGGTTACGTCGCCGGCGAAGAGGTCGACCCGGACGAGGCCGCCGCCTACCACGCGCTCCAGATCGAGGCGTTCGCCGAGGCCGGCGCCGACCTGGTCACCGCGCTCACGTTGACCGGCACCGGCGAGGCGATCGGCATCGTGCGTGCCGCCCGGTCCGCCGGGCTGCCGGTGGCCGTGTCGTTCACCGTGGAGACCGACGGGCGGCTCCCAGACGGCACGCACCTAGCGGCAGCCGTCACCGCGGTCGACGCCGAGGCCGCACCCGACTACTTCATGGTCAACTGCGCCCACCCGACTCACATGACACCGGGTCTGGCCGGCGGCGACGGCTGGCGCTCTCGCATCGTCGGGCTCCGCGCGAACGCCTCGGAACTGAGCCACGAGGAGCTCGACGCGGCCACCGATCTGGACGAGGGCGACCCGGTCGACCTCGCGAAGTCGCAAGACGCCCTACGGCCGTACCTGCCCAACCTCGCACTCGTCGGCGGCTGCTGCGGCACCGATGCGCGCCACGTCGCCACCATGTGGGGCGTCCACTGACCAAACGCGCTTACAGTGTGCGTCGTATGGGTAGGCCGAGCGGTGCCGGCGCGCTGCTTGGGGGGACGCGGAGATGGCCGCGCTGCGCGGAGTGCCGGGTTACCCCCCGACCCGCGCGTCAATCCGGTTGGGGGAGGTCCGCCAGCCTCAGTTGGAGGACGTGCTCATGGTCGAACATCTGCCCCGTAGATCGAAATCCGAACCGCAGGTAGAAGCCCATGGGCGACCCTTCACCCGCCACCACGCTGGTCACCAGCACGTCCGCGTGCGGCCGAGTCCTGAGATACGCGACCACGAGGTTCAACACCGCTCGGCCGTACCCTCGACCCTGGAAGCGTGAATCGATGAGCATCCGCCACAGGTAGTAGCGCCAGGGTATGTGGCGGTTGCCGACTGGCACGTCGTCACCGAGCATCACGAAGCCCACAGGTACCTCGCCCGCGTAGACCGCCCGGCACCACGGGTTGGTATCTGGATTGGCCGCCGCCTCGGCGAGCGACTGCCGGACTCCCTCCACGAAGACCTCCTGCCCTGGCGCCACCCGCAGTCCCTCGACAGCCGAGCGGTTGGCGGCCGTAATCACGCGAAGCGTGATAGCTGATCCCAATTTGCTATCGCTCCTCGAAGTCATGCCGAACCGTAGCGCAATCGACGTCGAGTCGATCAGTCTGGCGGCCCGCCGAACATGATGACTCGGATCAATGCGTTGCGAAGCCAGAGGGCGTGCCGATCCGGACCATTCGGGAGGCCGCGGTGGACATGCGGGCAAGTCGCTGGGTGCGCCGGCGCCGCCGCCGGTCGTAGGCGGTGAGTCCCTCCGCGACACTGGACGCCTCCCGCAGGCAGGTAGCCAGCGCGACGGCGTCGATGAGCGCCTCGCACGCCCCTCGCCCGAGATCGGGTGTCATGGCGTGGGCTGCGCGCGATCGGCTCACCTGACCCCGACGGGCAGTGCCGGCTGATCTCGACCAGCTCGAAGGCATCATCCTGCACCAGCTCGCCTTCCCCGACTCCAGCCACGACCTCGACGCCACAATCGCCACCGCGGTGCGCGCACTCACGAGCACGTGACCGACCGGACGCCCTACGCGCGGGAGTGCTCGTCGGCGTGGATGATGTGAGTCAGTTGCCGCCAGAGCAGGACGACGAAAACCGCCGATCCCACGAACGCGAACCAGAACGGTGCCGTCACCCCGTAGTAGGTTGCCAGGCCGCCGCCGACCGCTGAACCGACCACCAGTCCGCCGTACACGCAAATGGTGTTGACACTGGTGACGCGGCCCTGAAGGTGCGCCGGCACCGCGCGCTGGCGGACGGTCAGTGAGGTCGTGTGCCAGACGAACGCGTGGGCGCCGAAGGCGAGGAAAATCAGCATGGCGACCCACGCCGAGGTTGTCACGGCGAGGGCGCCGTGCGTGAGGGTTTCGATGATGAGGCCCGCGCGCATCACGTTGCCCAGGCTCACGCGTCGTGTGAGCCAGCCGTAGATGCTGGTCCCGATCAGGCCACCGACCGCCGAGACCGTGGTGAGCAGGCCAAACCCGATCGAGCCGAGGCCAAGCCGCTCGGTGGTGTAGAGCACCAGGACGGACCAGGCCGCGCCGAAGGTGAGGTTGAAGATCAGGATCGTCAGCACCAGCGTGCGGACCGCCGCGTTGTGCACCACCCACCGGAACCCCTCGGCGATGTCGCGCCGCACCCCGCTCCGCGCCTCCGACTCCGCCCGGCCGTGGGCGGGGAGCGCGACTCTCGATACCAGGATCACGCCGGCGGCGACCAGGACGAACTCGGTCGCGAACGGCCACATGACGCCGGTGGCGAACAGGGCGGCGCCGATCGCCGGACCGGCCATCTGGTTGAGGGTGATGAACCCGGTCTGCAGGCGCGAGTTCGCGATCGCCAGGTCGTCGCGGTGCACCAGCATCGGCGTGAGAGTCGTGGACGTGTTGTCGGCGAACACCTCGGCGGTGGCGAGCAGCCCCAGCGCCACGAGCGCACCGGTCACCGACACGGTGCCGGTGATCAGCGTGATGGTCAGCGCGGCAAGCACCGCCGCACGGACGAGGTTCGCGGCGATGATGACCCGACGGCGGTCGTGCCGGTCGACCAGTACGCCAGCGTAGAGGCCGAACACCAGCGGCGGCGCCCACCGCATCATGGCCGCCAGCGAGATCAGAAACGGGTCGTCGGTCAGCGACGCGACCAGCAGAGGACCGGCCGCCGCCGCGATGCCATCGCCGAGATTCGTCAACCACGACGACGCCAGGAGCCATCGGAAGCCCGTCCCGAGACGGGTCGGCAAGATGATCTCCGCCGCTCTACTCACAAGCAGAGCACCCTACGTGCGGCGCCGTCGAGCCGCACCCAGTTAAACGGCCGGCTACCGCGGCGTCAGGCTACGCGCAGGGCGCCGGGCCTGCGGCCGGCGAGTCGGTCCAGCGCCGCGGCGGCCGCGTCGTCGGCCGGCAGGTAGGTGACGAGTTGCTGCTGGTCGGCGTCTGGCAGAGCCAGGCTCTCGTACGCCAGCCGCAGCTCCCCGACCGATGGGTGGCGCAGCCGCTCCACGCCGCTGCGCGGTTCGCTGTCGGTGATCAGCCGGTACCGGTCGGCGAACACCGCTCCCCCGGTGACCGTCAGCTCGTCGATGAGCTCGCGAACGTGTGGGTCGGGTGGCCCGAAGTCCGCCTTGAGCGCGGCGACGCGCGCGTGCGCCACCTGCTCCCAGTCCGGGTATGCCGAGCGTGCCCGCGCGTCGGTGAACGCGAACCGGATCAGGTTGGGCGGATCGGTGTCCAGCAACCCGAGCGGGCCGGCGAGCCGCTCATATGCGGTGGTGTACGCCAGCACGTCACCGAGTCGATTCACCACGTACGCCGGGGTCGGCTCCAGCCTGTCGAGCAGCGCGCGCACCGTCGGGCGGACCGTCACGGCAGGCGGCGCCACCTCATGGCAGCGGAACGCGCCGTCGGCCGCCTTGGCCAGGATGCGCAGCCGGAGCCGCTCGTCGGTGGTGAGACGGAGCGCGTCGGCGAGCGCACCGAGAATCTGCGTCGACGGATGCCGGTCGCGGCCCTGCTCGATCCGGGTGAGGTACTCGACGCTGACCCCCGCGAGCGTCGCCACCTCGGCGCGGCGCAGGCCGGGTGTGCGGCGCCGGGAGCCGACGGGCAGCCCCACCGCGGACGGCGTCAGCGCCTCCCGGCGTTCACGCAGGTATGTGCCCAACTCGTTGTCGCTCATCGCGTCTCCACGCTACCCGAGCGCGGAGACGCTTAGCGTGGCCCTGGCAGGGCCAGCCTAACGACGGCCTCCCTACGCGGGCTCCGCGCCGGCAGCGTGGACGGCATGGATATGGGACTTGAAGGTCGCACCGTCGTCGTCACCGGAGCCTCCGGCGGGCTCGGTCGCGCGATCGCGCGGGGGTTCGCCGCCGAGGGCGCCAGCGTGGTGCTCACGTACTCGACATCCCGCATCGAAGCGGAGAAGGTCGCCGCAGAGATCGGCGACCGGGCGCTGGTCATGCGGTACGACATGAGCGACGAGCAGGACGCGGCGGCGCTCGTATCGGCCGCCCTGGAGTGGACCGGGCGGGTGGACGTACTGGTCAACAACGCGGTGGTCTGGGGCAGCACCGGCGTGCCCGAAGGCCCGTTCGAGCGGGTGCCGGACGCCGCATGGGTAGCCACGCTGCGTGCCAACGTCGAAGGCGCGGTGCGGCTGTCTCGGGCGGTCGCCCCGGTCATGCGCAAGCAGCGCTTCGGCCGGCTGGTGCACATCTCGTCGACGGTCGCCGCCGACGGCATGGCCGGCGGGGAATACTACGCCGCCGCGAAGGCCGCGCTGCACGGCTTCAGCCGCTCGGCCGCGCGGTCCCTCGGCGGCGACGGCGACCTCCTGTCCAATGTGGTGCTTCCCGGTCTGACCCGCACCGACACCAACGCGCACATCGTCGAGGCGGCCGGTAAGCACTACAGCTCGCTGGCGGCGGTCGGCCGGCTGCTGGACGCCGACGAGGTCGCGGGCGCGGTCGTCTACCTCGGTTCGGCCGCGAACACCGGCATCACCGGCCAGGCCATCACCGTCAACGGCGGCGCATGACGAGGCTCTTCGTGGGCGGTGACGCGGTTGGTCGCCGCCCACGAAGATCACCTGTTTGCTGTTACACGTCGTCGTCCTGGACGGTCAGGACTCCGTAGGCGTCGCCAACCGACGCTCTGCTGACGGCTTTGACGGCTACGACGTACGTGCGGCCGTCGGCGGGTTGGGTGTTGCCGGTCACCTGGATCGGGATGCTGATCGTGGTGGCGCCCGGCGTGATGGTCACGATGGTAGCGGTCGCGAGGCCGGTGACCGGGTCCACGACGAAGACCCGTACCTGGCCGTTGCCGCTGCCGGAGACCTGGGCCGGCACCTGGTAGGTGACGGTGCCCGAGTCGCCCTCCGGGACGGTCAGCTCGCCCAGGTCGACGCGCGGCAGGCTGACCGGCTGCGGCGCCGGCAGGCCGGCTCGCCAGTTCCAGGCGTCGAACACCCAGATACGGGACCATTCGCCGCCGGCGCGCGGCACGATCTCCAGCCGCGCGATCTGGCTCAGGTTGAGCCCGGCCGCGACGGCGTTCGTCAGCGGCATCCGCAGCTCCGGTGCCCAGTTCTGCCGGACCAGCGGTTCGAGCGTGGGCGTACCGAGGACGGCTCGCCGACCGGCCGAGTCGGCGATGGCGACGTCGAACTGGGTGCTCGGCGCGCCACCGGGGAGGAGCACGCGCAGCGCCAGCGACTGAGCGTTGGTGAACGAGACCGGCGCCGGCGGCTGGATCGTGACCGGGGTGCCCGGCGCCGTCCAGTTCACCCGTACCGCGTATCGCCCCGCCTCGGGCTCGACCGGCTCGAACTGGTCGAAATGCGGGCCACTGCCGTCACACGAGGTCGGCGTCTGTGTGGCCGTGACCACGTCGCACAGCAGACCGCCGGTGCCACTCACCACAGTGGACGGGCCCGGCACGATGAACGGCGTACGGTTGGCGCCCACCCCGTGACTCAGCACGACCACCGGGTCGACCGACGGTGCCCGTACCCCGGAACCGTCCAGCAACGGACGGACCTGGTCGTTGCCGGCCACGAACGTCGCCGCCGCCGCGGCGGTGTAGGTGGCACCGACCTTCTGCTGCTGTTCGGGGGTGATCCGAGTGGGCCTACCCTGCCCGCAGACCGGGTCGTGGAAGTTCGCGTCGTCGAACGACGGGGACGCGGACAGTCCCGGTGTCCATTCTGTGTTGTAGAAGTTGTGGTTGGCGCCGATGACGAAGACCGAGCCGTGCAGTGCGAACCCGCGGCCGACCCCGCGGGTCGCGTCTATGTACTGCTGGCCCTGCAGGTCGGAGACGTCGCCGTCGCAGTCGGACAGGATCGTCATCGACGGCACGTCCGGCTGCGGGTTCTGCGCGAGCAGCGTGGGAGCGATCAGCGCCAGGCCGCGGATCTGCCAGCGCACGGTGCCGGTGTATCCGTCGCGGCCGGCCGGCGGCGGCGTGAGACTGTCGACCGCCGCCCTGCTGACACCCTCGCCGCCGCGCGAGTGACCCACCAGCATCACCCGCGTCATGTCGGCCACCGGGGCGTTGCGCACCACGTCGGGTGCGGTCGGGCGGCCGGTGCCGGCCCAGTCTGCCCAGCGCCCCAGGTGGATGCGGACCAGCGACGACCGCGCCTGCGCACCGCCGTCTCGCGGCGCCATCAGGGCGCCGTCCTGAGCGTTGACGCCGTTTGCCGAGATCGACACGGTCACGTAGCCCTGCGACGCCAGCAGCTGCTGTGCCCGCTGGTATCCGAGGTGGCTGGGCACCGGCGTCCAACCGGCCGGGCAGGGCCAGGCCAGCGTCGGCTGCGCGGTGCCCTGGTAGCAGGTGGCGTGCCGCCCGTGCAGGAACAGCACCAGCGGACGCTGGCCCGAGGTGCCCTGCGGCGCCACGACGAAACCGCGCATCTCCACCGGCGCGGTGAAGCCGGGGAGGCTGACGTCGGGCAGCGTGTATTCGCCGGAGATCGTGGTGTAGGGACCGGGTGTACCCGGATCGACGGCATTTGGCGGCAGTTGCGCCGCCGCGAGGGCTGACCGTGCGGTGCCTGCCGGGCCGCGGTCAACCTCGGTGGCGTCGAGGCGCCGTCCCGCCGCGCGAACCTGCGGGTCGGTCAGATTTCGCGCCGCCGCACCGTCGATGACGAGCCGGAACGTCTTTTGATCGGGCTCGGCCACCGGCCATCCCAGCAGCCGGCCACCGGCGTGAAACTCGACCATCGCGTCGCCGATCGGCACGGGATTCGGCGTACGCCAGACCAACTCGAACCCTGATCCGCTGCTTCGTAGCTGCCAGCCGTCTGGTAGCGCCGTGCCAGCCGGCGAACCACCACCCGGTTTGCCTGGATCTGCCCATGCGGCTGTGCCGCCGCCCAACGTCAGCGCAAGCGACATCATCGCCGCGGCCACGCCTCTACCGACGCGCATCGACGTCCTCCCCCGTGTATTCCGTTGTCATGGGATGCCCATGGGAGCGCTCCCGGCGTCAGTCTAATACGTCAAACGCAAATCACCAATGCCCGCGTACACCAACTGTCCACACTGGAATAGCACGTGGTGTGGACGGACGAACCGGGCAGGAATGAAGAAGCGCGGAGCGCCGAGCCGCGCATAGCGTCGTCCGGGAACCCGCAACGACCGAGGAGGTTCCCATGAGCTGGAGCAAGTGGATTCGGCAGTTCCACCGCTGGATGGCCATTGCCTTCACCACTTCCGTCGTCATCGTCACCGCCGTCGTCCTGACGCAGGACGAGCCCGCCGAATGGGTGTACCTGTCGCCGCTGCTGCCGCTCTTCCTGCTCCTAGGCACCGGCCTGTACCTGTTCGTGCTGCCGTACCGCACCAGGCGACAACCCCTCGACACGCGGTAGCAGCAGCGGGCTGGCCAGGATGAGTAGTCCCGCCACCGCGATGGCCGTGCGCGGGCTGGTGGCAGTGGCGAGCAGCCCACCGAGGGCACTCAGCACGGCGATGGTGACGCTGCTACTGATCGACCAGGCCGACAAGGTGCGCGCGACGCGGTCCTGCGGGGTGTGCGCCAGCCGATACGTGGCCAGCACCGGGTTGTACAGGCTCATGCTGACGATGATGGCGAGTTCGACGGCCATCACCGTCGCGAGGCCGGCGACTCCGGGCTGGACGAAGGCCAGGCCGATCACCCAGACCGCACGCAGCGTGCCGACGGTGCGCAGGATGCGGTACTGGCCGAACCGGGCCACGACCCGGCGTGCCAGTCGCGAGCCGATGAGTCCGCCGAGGCAGGGCACGGCGAAGGCGAGCCCGTACTGCCAGGGTGCGAAGCCGAGCTGCCCCAGCATGAGCACGGCCAGCAACGGCTCGGCGGCCATGATCAGTCCACCGACGAGCAGGTTGTTGAGGTAGAGCGGCCGCAGGCCGGGGTGGGTCCAGACGTGCCGCCAGCCGTCGAGCAGCTCGCCGGCCCGGACCCGCCCATCGCCGGTACGTTGTGTGCGTTGCTCCCGCTCGCGGATCGCGATGACGCCCAGTGCCGACAGCAGGTAGCTGAGCGCGTTGGCCACCACGGTGGCGACCGGCCCGAACAGGCCGATCGCCGACCCGCCCAGCGGCGGCCCGACCGCGATGGAGCTCCACGTCGTGGACTCGAACCTCGCGCTGGCCACCAGCAGCCTCTCCGGCCGGACGATGGCCTTGAGGTAGGCGCCGCTTGCCGCGTTGAAGGCGATCCTCGCCGCGGCGACCACGACGGAGACGACCACCAGCTGGCCGAAGCTGAGCCGGCCGACAGCGTAGGCGACCGGGATCGTCATCAGGACCGCGAACCTGACCAGGTCCATTGCGATCATCACCGGCCGCTTGCGGTGGAACTCCACCCACGGCCCGAGCGGTAGCGCGATCAGCGCGCCCACCGCGGGCCCCACCGCGGCCAACGCGGACACCTGGGCGGGGCTGGCATGCAACACCAGCACGGCTATCAGCGGAAACGCACCGAAGCCGAGCGCTGAGCCATAGGCGCTGACCGCGTACGCCGCCCACAACCACCCGAACCGCCGGTCCACAGTGCCCCCCTTCTGACAACCCGCTGTTGATCGCGGTGATCGAATCAGGGCGGGTGAAGGCGGATCAAACAACCGAGGCATCCGCGAGCCACAACCAGTCGTTGTGTGGGTAGAGTCAACGGATGGATCTTGACGCCGTGCGTACCTTCGTTGCCGTCGCGGACGCTGGCCAGTTCCAAGAAGCCGCCGCCGCCCTGTCGATCACGCAGCAGGCCGTCTCCAAGCGCATCGCGGCGCTGGAGAAGGATCTGGAGGTGCGCCTGTTCACCCGCACCGCCCGGGGAGCCCAGCTCACCATCGACGGCCAGGCGTTCCTGCCCCACGCCCGCGAGCTTCTCCGGGTGGAAGCGCGGGCCGACGCGTCCGTGCGCCCCGGCCGGCGCGCGCTGCGCGTCGATGTCCACAGCCGGCGGATCGCACCCGCGGTGCTGCTGCAGCACTTCCACCGCGCGCATCCCGACATCGAGCTGGACGTCGTGACCCTGCTGAGCGCCGACGTCGACGCCGCGATCGCCGCGGTCGAAGCCGGGACGATCGACGCCACCTTCCACGCCGTCACCGCTCCCCCGCGGCTCCTGCCGGACGCGATCCGGACGGCCCGCGTGATCGACGAGCCCCACCGGCTACTGGTCGGACCCCGTCACGCGCTCGCCAACGCTCACACGGTCACGCCCGCACAACTGGCCGGACATCGGATCTGGATGCCGGGCATGGCTCCGGGCACCGAGTGGGCCGACTACTACGACGAGCTCGCCGCCGCGTTCGACCTCACGATCGAAAGGCTCGGGCCGGTCTTCGGATACGAGGCCCTGCTGGCCGAGATCGCCGACTCCGCGCAACTGGCGACATTCGTGGGCGAAAACTCGCGGTACCTGTGGCCGGACAGCTACGACCTGCGGCGCATACCGGTTCGTGACCCGGCACCGATCTACCCGATGTCGCTGATCTGGCGCGACGACAACCCGCACCCGGCGCTCAGCAAGCTCCGCGACTACCTCGACTCCAGGCGAGCCGACCCCGACCCCGACGTCTGGACACCGACATGGAGCCGACGATCCGCGAGGAGAAGGACGTGAGCCAGCGATTGTCCCTGTCCGTCGAGGTGCTGGACGGCGCGGGACGCAAGGTGGCTAGCCGGCCAGGGTGCGTGTGGTCAGGTCGTCGTCGGTGATGGGGCGAAGGACGCGGCAGGGCGTTCCGACGGCGACCACCATCGGCGGGACGTCGCGGCTGACCACGCTGCCGGCGCCGATGACGGACCCGTACCCGATGCGGACACCCGGCAGCACGACGGCGTTGCTACCGATCCAGACCCGGTCTTCGATCACGATGGGTTCGGAGAAGCGCGCGTAGTCGACGCGGCGCGCGGGGTGCACGGGGTGTCCCGTCGTCGTGAGCGTGACGCTGGGCGCGATCATGACGCCGTCGCCGATGCGGATGTCCACGTCGTCGACGAAGGTGAGGTTGACGTTGCCGAAGAAGTCGTCACCGATATGGACGTTGCTTCCGAAGCCGGCATGGAAGGGCGGTAGCACCACGGCGCGCTCCCCGACCGACCCGAGAATCGCGGCGAGCAACGACCCGCGCCGATCGGCGTCGCTGGGCGGCGTGTGGTTGTACTCGAAGATCAGATCGGTACGTCGCTGAGGGGCCTGGAACGACGCCTCCGACTCGGTGTAGATCAGACCCTGACCGATCCGATCCAGGACCGCCCGCTCGTCACTGTCCAGCACGCTCATGATCCAACCTCAGAGCCAGGACCAGCGCAACCGCAGATGGTCGCCGTCACGCCACCCGCTGCGGGGCGGAAATCTGCCGTTGAGGTTGACAGGGCGGTCGGCGCGAGGCAGTATTCAACCTATAAGTTGATTAACCGAGTGGTTGAGAAAGGCGGAGTCGTGGACCGGCTGAGCGAGGTGTTCGGCGCCCTCGCCGATCCGACCCGGCGGGCCATCCTGGCCCGGCTGGCGGAGGGCGAGGCGACGGTCAACCAGCTCGCCGAGCCGTTCCCGATCAGCCTCCAGGCCGTCTCCAAGCATCTGAAGGTGCTGGAGCGCGCCGGGTTGATCACTCGCGGT
The DNA here is from genome assembly GCF_026130045.1 of Micromonospora sp. CPCC 205371. Taxonomy (GTDB): domain Bacteria; phylum Actinomycetota; class Actinomycetes; order Mycobacteriales; family Micromonosporaceae; genus Phytohabitans. Next base: position 1,530 of record NZ_JAIBNX010000085.1, on the reverse strand, counting down.
AAGGAGGCGCAGTGGCGCCCGTGCCGCCTCGACGCGGGGCCGCTGCGCGAGGTGGCCGACTGGATCGCTACCTACGAGCGGTTCTGGGAGCTGCGCTACGACAAGCTCGGCGAGTACCTGCAACAGATTCAGAAGGAGACCAGAGATGAGTGACAACAACCTGACCGTGACCCTGCCAACTGACCTGGAAATCAAGATGGTGCGCGTGTTCGACGCGCCGCGCGAGCTCGTCTTCGAGGCGCACTCGAAGCCCGAGCACGTCAAGCACTGGTGGGGCCGGGGCAACCCGCTCGACTGCGAGATGGACTTCCGCCCGGGCGGCAGCTGGCGCTTCGTCGAGCACGCGCCGGACGGCGAGCAGTACGCGTTCCGCGGCGAGTACCGGGACATCAAGGCGCCGGAGCGGATCGTGTGGACCTTCGAGTTCGAGGGTATGCCCGGCCACGTCTGCGTGGAGACGCTGGAGCTGACGGAGGAAGACGGCAAGACGACCGTCACCAGCCTCACCCGCTTCGACACCAAGGAAGACCGCGACGGCATGGTGGCCTCCGGCATGGCCGACGGCGCCAAGGAGTCGTACGACGCCCTGGCCGCGTACCTGGAGAAGCTCTCCTGAGTCCTGCTGGACTACGCACCGGCATAGGCGCGCCGGCCCGCGGCCACCCATCGAGCGAGGGTGGCCCGGGCCGCGCCGGAGTCGACCGCCTCCGCGCACCGCGCCATGGCCGCCGCAAGACCCTCCACAAGGGACACCCGTGACGCCGATGCCGCCACCAGAACGGCCGCCGCGTTGAGCAGGACCACATCGCGGACCGGGCCCGGGTGTCCGTCGAGCACCGCGTGCGCGATCCGTGCGTTGACCGCGGCGTCACCGCCGCGCAACGCGGCAGGATCGGGCCGCGACAGCCCCAGGTCGCGCGGATCTATCACGGTCCGCGCCACCACTCCATCGTGTACTGTCCACACGCGCGACGTCGTGACCGTGGTGAGCTTGTCGAGCCCGTCGAGCGGGTTGCCCCGGCCCCACCAGTGCTTGACGTGCTCGGGCTTCGAGTGGTTCGAACAGGGCAGGGCCGCCTAGCAGGCGGGCCACCAACCGCTCGAACGCAGGGTCACGGCCGGAACTTTAGCAAAGTCACCGCTACGTCACGCCCCGGCGCGGTGCAGAAATGTGTGGGCGGCGGCGCGCTGATGGCCCCGGGCGGACAGCACCAAGGCCAGTTCCTGCGGCGCCGCCGGGTGCCCCCGCGCGCCGGCCCGGCGCAGCGCGGTCTCGGCGGCGTCGAGGTTGCCGGTGCGGCTCAGCAGCCGGCCCAGGTTGTAGGCGGCGTCACGGTTGCCCATCGCGTCGGCCCGCCGCCAGGCCGCCTCGGCGCCGGCGTGGTCGCCGGACCGGTACAGCAGGTCGCCGAGCTGGGCCGGGCCGTCCGAGCTGCCGCGCTGCTCGGCGCGACCGAACGCGGCGGCCGCCGCCTCGGTGTCGCCCGACTTCGCCAGCGGTACACCGAGGTGGGCCGCGGCCCGGGCGTC
>NZ_JAIBNX010000084.1:34349-34973 GCF_026130045.1 Micromonospora sp. CPCC 205371 | reverse complement strand
TGTCTCCCTAAGCCCGCTTGGCCTCCGAGTGGGGGTGCGCGTACGCGACCGCGCCCCGGACCGACGGCCGGTAGGCGCTCAGCGTTGGTGCCTGGAAGTACTCTCCCCACTCAGCCACCGGCGGCGTGATCCCGTGCTCCGCCGCCGGCCGGAACCCGAAGCGCGGGTAGTAGTCCTTGTGGCCCAGAAGCACCACGAGCGGCTCGTCCAGGGCCTCGGCGGCGCCGAGCACCGCGTGCATCAGGGCTGAACCGACGCCACCGCGCTGGACATCGGGCAGCACGCCCAGCGGTCCGAGGCCGAGCGCGACCGGCTCGCCGGCCACCCGTGCGCGGGTACAGACGACGTGCCCGACGATCCGGCCGTCCGGTGCCTCCGCCACGAGCGAGAGCGCCGGCAGCCACGCGTCGCAGGCGCGCAGGGCGTCGACCAGGCCGGCTTCGACCGGTACCGAATCCGGCGCCTCGGGACGCGCGAACGCCGCACTGTGCACCGCGTGGATGGCACCGGCGTCGGCCGGCGACTCCCGTCGAATGGTCATCGGCACACGATAGGCGTCGGCGGTCCCGGGGGCCGGGGAGTTTCTGTCCCTCTCTCCCCCGCCCCCCCCGGGCCGGGGCTTGG
>NZ_JAIBNX010000084.1:0-34339 GCF_026130045.1 Micromonospora sp. CPCC 205371 | reverse complement strand
GGCGTCCCGGGGCGCCGGGTATTTTCAGCCCTTCTCGACCCGGCACTGCCGGGTCATGGTCTTGGTCGGGTCGCTCTCCGACGTGGCGGTGAGCTTTACGAAACCGGTGCCGGCCGCGTCGGCGGTCGCCCCGACGGATACGTGGACCTTCGTGCTCTGGCCGAACCGCGCCGTGGTGATTTCGTGCGGCAGCCATGCCCGGTACCCCTTGCCGGCCACCTCGGCCGACAGCCGGTACACGTCTGCCTTGACGTGTGTGGAGACGTCGGTCGGGTGCGGCACCGCGCCCATCCCCCAGAACTGGCCGGTGTTGGCCAGCTCGAACGTGCACGTGGCGCCGTTGCGGGTCGGACGGCCGGCGGTCACTTCGCCCGCCGACAGCTTGAGGCCGCGGGTCTGCGGGTCGGCGCTGCGGTCGAGCGGCCGGATCGCCACCGTGTACCGCAGGATGCCGGCGTCGTCGTGGGCCGCGTTGAGCACGTAGAAGTGCAGCCCATTCGCCTCGTCGACGTACTCGTAGTCGCTGCCCGAGTCGGTGCCCGAGTGGAAGAGCGCGTCGGACAGCTGCCGGTAATCGCCCATGGTGATCATCACCGGGGTGCCGTCTGGCTTGCGGTAGTCGACCATGTTGATGTCTTCGGGGTGCGCGTCGACGACCCATACGAACGGCGCGCTGTCCGCGTTCTTCGTCTTGCTGAGCAGCACGCCACGGTCCGGTGTGAACGAGTCCGCGCCGACCCGGTCGACCACCTCGACGGTGTAGTTGTTGTAGTTGCCGCCGTCGCACAGCGGATCGGCCGCGACCGTGCAGGCGGGCGAGCGGTCCTGGTTCATCGCGACGTTGACGCCGGCCAACCCCTCCCCCGTGTACGCCGACCGCGCGGTGACCGTGGCCACCACCAGACCGGAACTGGCCAGCGCCTCCCGTGACACCTTGAGCACGTCGTCCGGAGCGACCAGCCCGATTTTCATCTTGTCGCGCAGCATGTGCTGGGCGCCCAGCGAGCCGCCCTCGACCGCTGGGATCTTCCACCGGGTGTGCGGGCCGCCGGGGCCGTTGAACGTGCCGCGCGACAGCATCCCCCAGATGCCCGAGTACGCGCGGCGCACCGGTACCGCGTACGGGTTGTTGTAGTTGTCGCCGATGCCGAGCAGGTGGCTCAGCTCGTGTGCGTACACGCTCATGCCGGAGCTCTCGGCCTGCGTGGACGAGTTGCCGCTGGCGTTGGGCCAGATGCTGGCCGCCGACTGCCACGACGTCCACTCCACGTACCGGGTACGCGACCAGTTGTTCATCGCCGGGTCGGGCGGTCCCCAGGCGTCGGGCACGTCCTCCTTGGCGTTGAACTTCATCATCCCGAACTCCTGCCAGGTCGACGACTCGTCCTGGCCCGCACCGAGGTAGAAGATCTGCTCGTACTGGTCGATGACGTCCTGCCCGACGGCGGCGCGCCAGGCGGCGAGCGCGTCGGTGCGGATGTTCCGGTTGCAGGTCTCGCCGGTCGGGCACATGCCCGGGTTCATGTCGTTGGTGATTCCATAGTGGTACGACTTGTTCGGCAGCGTGTACGGGCCGAACCCGGTGAGCTCGACGCCGTACCGGCCGCCCGAGTCCTCCATCCAGTAGTCGTGGAGGGTGCGCCCGTGGTTGAGCGCGTTCGGTGTGTTGAGCAGATCGGTGTAGTGCTTGGCCACCTGGTCGTTGGGGATGTTCGCGGCGCTGGGCTGCGGGTTGCCGAAGATGGTGGAACCCGCCGGCTGGGTCACCACGAACGGCTGGTCGGGGTAGTCCACCAGCACTAGAGCGATCTTGAAGTTTCGCACCGAGCCGCGCACCGTCGGGTCGTTCCAGTCGCGCCCCGGCACCGGCGTGTAGTCGTCCCAGGTCATGTCGTCGGGGTTCTGCCAGTCTTGCGGGTCCACCGGTTTGAAGGCGCCCGCGTAGCTGGCCGCCTCGGCTGGAGTTACCGCGACGGCGGCGGACCCGAACAGGCCCACCGCCCCCGTCGCCACCACCGTCAGTCTTCGCAGCCGCATGACTACACCTTTCTCAGAGAGTCAGAGCAGGAACCCTTCCGGGAAGGGGTCTTCCGGATCCAGTAGGTACTGCGCGGTCGCGGTGATCCAGGCTCGGCCGGTCACCGTCGGTACGACGGCTGGTCGGCCGTCCACTGTGGTCTCGGCGATGAGCCGGCCGGTGAACCGGGTGCCGAGGACGGATTCGTTGACGAAGGGGGTGTCGAGGTCGAGCCGGCCGCGGGCGTGCAGTTGCGCCATCCGCGCCGACGTACCGGTGCCGCACGGCGACCGGTCCACCCAACCGGGGTGGATGACGACCGCGTTGCGAGAGTCGGCGCCGTCTCGACCCGGCTCGACGACCTGTACGTGCCGACATCCAGAAAGCGCAGGGTTGCCCGGGTGCACAGGCAGCGCCTGCTCGTTGATCGCATCCATGATCTGCAAGCCCCGCCGGATAAGCTCCGGCACGGCCGGCGGCTCGACCGGCAGGCCGAACTCCGATGCCTCCACGATGGCGTAGAAGTTGCCGCCGAAGGCCATGTCGTATCGAAAGGTGCCACCCGCCTCGACCTTCTGGTCTGCGGCCAGCAGGAACGACTCGACATTGCGGATGGTGACCGAGCGCGCCCGGCCGCCCTCGACCGCCACCTCGGCGGTCACCAGCCCGGCCGGTGTGTCCAGCGCGATCGTGGTGACCGGCTCGACGACCGGCACCATACCGGTCTCCACCAGCACGGTGGCCACGCCGATCGTGCCGTGCCCGCACATCGGCAGGCATCCGGACACCTCGACGAAGAGCACGCCATAGTCGGCGTCCGGGCGGGTCGGCGGCTGGAGGATCGCGCCGGACATCGCCGAGTGGCCGCGCGGCTCGAACATCAACAGCCGGCGCAGGCCGTCGCGGTCGCGTTCGAAGAGCTGCTTGCGTTCCAGCATCGTCGCGCCGGGCAGCACGCCGACGCCGCCGGTCACCACGCGGGTCGGCATCCCTTCGGTGTGCGAGTCGACCGCGTGCAGGACAATCCGGCTACGCAAGGTCATCACCTCCGTCAGCGAGCGTCCCCAGCGGCACCGGGAACGCGAACGGCCGCCGCGCGAACGCCACGGGATCGGGCGCCTGTCCGGTCTCGGCGCGCAGCAGGGCGAGCGCCGTCCGGCCACACATCCGGCCCTGGCACATGCCCATGCCCACCCTCGTCAGCAGCTTTAGTGCGCGCACGTCGTCGATGCCGTACCGCAGCACGTCGGCGCGCGCCCGGCCCACCGTGACCCGTTCGCAGCGGCACAGCACGGTCTCGTCGGGCGGCACCGCGTCCGGTGCCGGGTACACGGCGTGCAGGGCATCCGCGAACCGGAGCCGGCGGGCGCGGCGGCGCCGGTGCGGTGCGCTCCCGCCGGCGAGAGCCCGGTCGTCGACCAGTCCGATGTGGTGGGCCGCGGCGAGCCCCGCGATGGCGCCTTCGGCCATGGCGAGCGCGGCACCGCCGACGCCGGTCGCCTCGCCGGCCACCAGTACGCCCGGCACGGTGGAGCGCTGCGCGTCGTCGACGGTCACCACGAGGCTTCCATCGCGCGGGTCGGTGCGGGTGTCGCAGCCCAGCGCCACGGCCAGCTCGATCGACGGGGTGAAGCCGTGCCCGACACACACCGCGTCGACCTCGACCCAGCGGTCCATGGGAGACACCAGCGCGCGCAGACCGCTCCCGTACCGCTCGACCGCCGCGACCCGCTGCCCCGGCCACAGCGCGGTACCCCGCAGGTACCGGGCGGCCTCGACCAGCCGACCCGGCGAGCCGACGATCGCGCGCGGGTGCCGCAGCCAGCGTGACAGGCGGGACGCCTCGACGACCGCTACCACCTCGGCGCCGACCGCGCGGAGGCTGGCCGCGACAGCCAGCAGGAACGGACCTGTGCCGGCGACCAGCACGCGCCGTCCGATGGGGATTCCCCGCTCCTTGGCCAAGGCCTGCGCGCCGCCCGCGGTGACCACGCCCGGCAGGTCCCAGCCGGGAAACGGCACCACGCGGTCGTATCCGCCGGTCGCGAGCACCACGGCCCGAGGCCGCAGCGTGCGGTCGCCCGCCCGTAAAACCAGGCCGGGAGCGGCGGACCACACCTCATGCCGCTGTAGGAAGGTGACGCGTGGGTGGGCCCGCGCCCGGTCGATGAGCGGATGCCGGGCGGCCAGGCGGGCCGCCCCCCCGGCCCGCGCGCCGAGGCGGCCGCCGGCGACGGGGGACCCGGCGCCACCCGCCGCGACGGCCGCCGCGAGCCCTCCGGGCCCGGCACCAACCACGACGACGTCCGGCTCGGGGACCTGGGTGTCCACCGGACCAGCCGGCGGCGGCACGCAAGTGCGAGGGCTCTGCGGGCCGGCGCACGCGAAGCACACGCCCATCCCGCAGAACCAGCTCGTCATGGCGTCACGTTAGGGAGTGCGCAGCGCCGCGTCTTCCGACGAGTGTCGAAACGGGGCCGCCGGCACGCCGACATCCGGTCGCCCCTCGACGTGCAACTGCGGCAGGGACCGGTCCAGCCGCGCCGGCAGCCACCAGTTCGCCCGGCCGAGCAGGTGCATGACCGCGGGTACGAGCAGCATCCGGACGACGGTCGCGTCGATGAGGATCGCCACCGCCATGCCGAAGCCGAGCACCTTCACCGCGACGTCCGAGATGGGCACGAACGCCGCGAACACGGCGATCATGATGGCGGCCGCCGCTGTGATGACCCGGCCGGTGCCGGCGAGCCCCGCCAGCACCGCACGCCCGTTGTCGCCGGTCTTCACCCACGTCTCCCGCATCCGGCTGAGCAGGAAGACCTGGTAGTCCATCGAGAGCCCGAACAGGATCGCAAACATGATCACCGGGATGAAGCCGGCCATCGGGGTCGGCGTGTCGATGCCGATCAGCTGGCCCGCCCAGCCCCCCTCCAGGACGTACGCGACGACCCCGTACGCCGCCGCGACCGACAGGAGGTTCATCAGCGCAGCGGTCAGCGGGATGAGGAGGCTGCGGAACGACACCAGCAGCAGCAGCATCGACAGCAGCACCACGCCGCCGATGAGCAGCGGCAGCCGCTTGGCGAGGCCGACGTTGCTGTCGATCGCCGTGGCGGTCACCCCACCCACGTGCGCCCGTGCCCCGGCGTCCGGGATGACATCGTCGCGGATCGTACGCACCAGATCTTCGGTAGCGGCCGCCTGCGGGCCGGTGGTCGGGACGACCATGAGCATCGCCGCGTCGCCCGCGGGATTGAGCTGCGGCGGCGCCACCGCGGCGACGCCTGGCGTGGCCGCCAGGTCGTCCGCTAGGCGAGACACCAGCGGCCCAGCGTCCACACCGGACACGTCGGCGACGACCACCAGCGGCCCGTTGGCGCCCGGCCCGAACCCGTCGGCCACCACCTCGTACGCGCGGCGGTTCGACGTACCCTCGGGGTCGTTGCCGGCGTCCGGGAATCCGATGTGGACACCGAGGAACGGCACAGCCAGCAACAGGAGCAGCGCCGTCCCGGTCACCGCCGCCAGCACGCGGTGCCGCCCAACGAGCCGGCTCCACCAGGTCCAGCCGCGCGCCGGCACCAGGTGCCCGTCGACGACCGTGGTCGTGGCACGGCGACGGAGCGGCAGCCGCAGCCGGTCGACCCACCGGCCCAGATAGCCCAGCAGCGCGGGGAAGAGCGTCAGTGCGGCGGCCACCACGACGAACACGGCGACCATCGTCACGGCGGAGGCGCCGCTCATGAACGACAGGCCCATGGCGAACAGGCCGAGCATGCTGACCATGACGGTGGCGCCGGCGACCAGTACCGACCGGCCGGCAGTCTCCAGCGTGGCGACGGTCGCGGCCTCCGGGTCGAGCCCGGCGGCGCGCCACTCGCGGAACCGGGTCACCATCAGCAGCGTGTAGTCGATGCCCAGGGCGATGCCGAGCATCGAGCCGAGCACGGGCGACCAGTCGGGTACGTCCATCAGCCGGGCGACGGCGCCGACGAAGACGCCGCTCACCGCGAGGCCGGCGAGCGCCACGCCGATCGGAAGACCCGCCGCTACCACCGAGCCGAACGTGATGAGCAGGATGACGGCGGCCGCCAGCAGACCGATGCCCTCCGAGCCGACCTCGCTCGCTTCGGCGAGCTGGATCGCCTGCCCGCCGAGTGCGACGTCGAGGCCCGGCCGGGCGGCCTCGTCGGCGGCGGCCAGCAGGCGCTCGGTGTCGGCGACCGGCATGTCGACCGGGTTGGCGACGTCGAGGTTCAGCCGGGCGAGCAGGGTACGGCCATCGGCGGAGACGGCGCCGGGCGTCGAGTACGGATCGTCGACGGCGGCCACGTGCGGCATCCCGGTCAGCTCGCCGAGGAGCGCGGTCACCTCGCCGCGCACGCCGGGATCGGTGACCGGGCCGTCGGCGTGAACCACCACGTCGACGGTGTCGCCGGCCCGGGCCGGGAAGCGCTCTGCCAGCAGGTCCTGTGCGGCCTTGGAGTCGGAGCCCGGGGCGGAGTAGTCGGCGGTGAAGTCGCCACCGAAGGCGGCGGACACGCCGAACGCGATCGCGAAGGCGGCCGCCCACGCCAGCAGCACCCGCCCTCGCCGGCGGTACGCGAGCCCGGCGAGGCGGCCCAACGGACCGGGTCGGGCCCTGGCCGCGGCACGGGGATCGTCGAGTCGGGGCAAGGTAGTGGTCATGCCCCGATGCTTCCTAGCCTGGCGGCGTGCGTCGTCGGGCGGCGAGCGGCATCGGGTACGCCCGGACGCGTGACCGCGCGCGCCGGCTGTACGCGTCTGGGCGTAGAGGAGGTAAGCGTCAGAACCGCGCCGGGTCGAAGGGGGCGAGGTCGAGGTCGGGCCGCTCCCCCACGACTGACTGTGCGATCAGGTGACCGGTCGCTGGGGCGAGGCCGATCCCGGCGCCCTCGTGGCCGTGCGCGTGCAGGAGGCTGGGCACCCGCGGATCGGGGCCGATCAGGGGCAGGTGGTCCGGTGCGAAGGGGCGGTAGCCGCGGTACACCCGGATGGCCCGCGCGCTGGCGAGCGCCGGAAACAGCGCGATCGCGCCCCGGGCGAGCGCGCGGACCGCGTCGTGGCTGGGCGCCGGGTCAAAACCGACCAGCTCCCGGGTCGCCCCGATGAGCACGGTGCCGGCCGGGGTGCCCTCGACGACCGTGGACGTCTGCAGGCTGGCCGCGTCCGAGGCGACGTTGTCGAGGTACTCGGCGGAGTACACCTTGTGCCGGATCAGCCGCCCGACGGGCTCGGTCACCATCACGAACCCGCGGCGAGGCGCGACGGGCAGCGCGGTGCCGAGGGAACCTGCCCACGCGCCCGCGGCATTGACGACCCAGCGCGCCGTCACGGAGGAGGATGGCGTGTCCACCCCATCGGGACGCACCGCCACGGCGGGCGTACGGAGGAGTACCCGGGCGCCCAGATCCCGCGCGGCGGCCAGCATGGCGGCGGCGGCCCTTGCCGGCTGCACCTGCATGTCCTGCGGGTAGTAGACCCCGCCCGCGACGTCGGGCGCGATGGCCGGCTCGCGTTCGCGGACGGCGGACGCGTCGAGCTCCTCGGCGACCACTCCCGCGGCGGCCTGCTCGCGGGCCGTGGCCGACAGCGCCGGCAGCGCCGCTGCGCTCCGCGTGACGATGAGGCCGCCCTTGCGCTCCAGCTCGATCTCCCCGAGCTCCGGCGCCCACTCCCGCCATAGCCGCAGGCTCAGCAGCGCCAGGCCGAGCTCGGGGCCGGGCGGCTTGTCGGAGACCAGCAGGTTGCCCTCGCCGGACCCGGTGGTGCCGGCGACGAGACCGCCCCGTTCCAGCACGACGACCGACAGGCCGCGCCGGGCGCAGGCGAGCGCGCAGGCGGCACCGACGATCCCCGCACCCACCACCGCCACATCGACCATGCCCGCAACGCTTGCGCGGCGGGCCGGAATCCGTCAAGGGTAGGACGATGCATGGGGAGCTCCAGCGCACCGTCGATGCCGTCGCCGCCCGGGTGGGGCGACCGGCGCTGATCGAAGACCGCCGGCAACGGGTGGTCGCGTACAGCGAGCACGCCGAACCGATGGACACCGTCCGGCGGGCCTCGATCCTGCGCCGGCACACCACGCCGGAGGTGATGACCTGGTTCCGGCGTGCCGGCATCCTGGAGGCCCGCAAGCCGGTGCGCACACCCGCCTGCCCCGAACTTGATCTTCTCCCGCGCATCTGCCTGCCGGTGCGCCACGACGACCTGCTGCTCGGCTTCGTGTGGTTCATCGACGCGGACGGGTCGATGACCGACGGCGAGGTCGACGCGGCGCTCGACGCGATGTCCGACCTGTCGCTGGCGTTGTACCGGGAGAACCTGCTCGGCGAGCTGACCGCCGAGCGCGAGTCGGAGGCCGCCCGGTCGCTGCTCGTCGACCAGGGCGGCGAGCGCGCCGCGCACGCTCTGCTGGAGGAGGGCGTGATCAGCGCGGACGGCCCGACCACCGCGCTGGTCGGCCACCTGGTCATCGCGCCGGGCGAGGCGCCCGACGAGGTCACGCGCATCGCGCTGGAGCAGGCCCTGGTACTGACGAGGCGCTGGCTCGGTCCGAAAGGCGCGCTCCACCTACCCCGTCACGACCATGGGGTACTGGTGTTGTGCGGCTCGCGAAACGCGGGGCGGCCCTCGCCGGAAGCCACCGCCGACCATCTCGACGAGGCGCTGCGCGGCGCCACCCGAGGGCTGCCCTCGGTGGTCCGCACCGCCGTGGGCGTGGGCACGACGTATCCGGCGCTGGCCGGCGCGGCGCGCTCCTACGACGAGGCGCTGCACGCCAGCCGCGTCGCCACGCGCCTGCCGGCCCTCGGACGGGTGGTGACGTGGTCCAGTCTCGGCATCTACCGCGTACTGTCCAAGATGGACGACTCAACCTCTGTCCACCCTGGACTGGAGCGGGTGATGCCCGACGAGTCCAACCACGTGCTCCTGGAAACCCTGGAGACCTATCTGGACCTCGCGGGCAACGCGCACGCCACCGCCGAACGTCTGCGCCTGCACCGCACCACGCTGTACTACCGGCTACAGCGCGTCGAGCAGCTAGCCGGCACCGACCTGCGCGACGGTAGTGAGCGCCTGTGCCTGCACCTGGCTCTCAAGCTGGCCCGGCTGACGGGCGCCTGGCCTAGGTAAGCGCGGGTCGCGGGATCGGCACCGTGTCGATCGCCGGGATGACGACGGTCTCCGCGCTCCACGCGACGGCGGGGCGCGGCGCCTTCGTTGGCAACCGCAACGACCGCTGCGTCTTCGCCCGCTCGCGCAGCTCCGCTTGGCGCGCGCGCAGCGCCGCTTCGGCCGCCTCTTCCCTCAGGCTCCGCTGAGCCGCCATCGCCACCTCGGCCGCCTGCCACGCGGAACGCTCCACACTCGACAGTGTGGCGCACGCCCGGCGCAGCCGTTCCCGGCGGAGCACGCAGAACTTGGCGTCCTGCTGGAAGGGGTGCGCGTACGGATTCCAGCCGTTGCGGTGCGCCAGGATGTCGCCGTACTCCACCGCCGTCAGGTCGCCGCGGCGGAGCGCGAGTGTCGCCGTCCGCTCCAGATACCGCCGCCGCGCCGCCCGCTCGTCTGCTGTGGACGGTGCATCCGGCACCGTAAATGCCTCGGCCTGCGTGGCACGCTGTGCCGCCGTGACGGCCTCGTCGTACGCCCGCCAGGTCGCTTCCTGCGTGCGCAACACCCCGGCCCACGCGGCCCTGCGGCGCTCCGCCATCACTGTGGCGCGCCGGGCCGCGACGGCCACCTCCTCGGCGTACCGGCGCAGCTCGGCCGGTGTGTTCTCGGGCCGGCGCCGCACCGCTCTCTGAGCCGCCCGGCGGGCCTTTCGCGCCCGGCGCTCCTCGCGTGCCGGGATAGACATCAAAACGAATGGCAGCGCCGCCACCGAAATAAGCAGTAGCCAGATGAGAACAGCGCCGCGGAAGTCGGACTCGAAGATGTGGACAGCCGTCTGGAAGGGGTCCATGAGATACACCCCACCGAAGGTGGGGGGGTGGAGAGGGATGACGAGAGGGCGAGGGGCGCGCCAGCGCGGCGGCCCGCGTACGCCGACCGTCGAGCGGTCGGCGCTGCGGGCGGTGGCGTCCCTGTCAGGCGTGATGGCCGGCCCGCTCTCAGCGGCCGGCTCTGTCGGCGCCTCCGGCTCCTCGACCAGCGACACGGCCGTCTGGCCGGCCCCGTCGCTCGTGTGCGCCGCCGTGTATGCGGGCGCGGACGAGGGTGCCGCGCTCTCCGCCACGGGCTGCCAGGCCCAGGCACCCGCGACGATCGCCAGGATCGCGAGCCCGCGCAGCAACCGCAGCCACCGGCGCAGGCCTCGCGGGCCTCGCAGGGTGGGCGCGGCGGCGAACATTCACCTACGTTATCGCACCCGGGAACCAGCCGCGCGGAGCCACCGTCTCATGGTCATGACCATCGCTCGTACCGTCCGCGCCACCACCGCAGCCGCGCTGCTGGCGCTCGCCGCAGCCTGCGCACAGAACTCCGGTGGCACCGCCCCAGAGACGGCCGCCGATCAGTTCGACGCCAACGACGTCGCGCTCCGTGTGGAGTACACGGGCGGTTTCCTCACCCCCGCGATGCTCGCCGGCCGGCTGCCCATCGTGACCGTGTACGGCGACGGCCGGGTCATCAGCCAGGGCCCGCAGATCGCCATCTATCCCGGTCCGGCGCTGCCCAACGTCGAGGTACGCCGCGTCGACGCGGCCACGGTGACACAGCTCATCGACAAGGCGGTCGCTGCCGGCGTGGGCAAGACCGCCGACTTCGGCCAGCCGGGTATCGCCGACGCGCCGACCACCCGGTTCACCGTGCTGACCGACGGCGGGCACGTGACGACCGAGGTGTACGCGCTTTCCGAGGCCGGTGAATCGACCGACCTCACCGAGCAGCAGAACGCCGCCCGCACCAAGTTCCGCGATCTGTTCACCGAGCTGACCGGCATGCCCGAAAAGTCCGGTACGGCCAAGTCGTACGAGCCGACCGCGCTCGCGGCGTACGCCTCACCGTGGGTCGCGCCCGACGCGGCGCTCGGCGAGCAGCCCGAGGTGTCCTGGCCCGGGCCGGAGCTGCCCGGCGCGTCGCTCGGCGAGCAGCTCGGCACCGGTTGCGTGACGGTGACCGGCGACGGCGTGCAAAAAGTGCTGGCGGCGGCCGCCAAGGCCAACTCGGCCACCCCGTGGACCTCGGCCGGCAAGCGGTGGAGCGTCATCCTCCGCCCCCTGCTCCCCGACGAGTCCGACTGCGTCAAGGTAACCACCCGCTAACGAGGTCACGGCCAGGGGTTGGACCAGCCCAACAGCTCGGCCAGCCTCGCGTTGTGGGGGACGAAGTAGGCGCGAAGGGAGTCGCGGGCCTGCCGTGGGGGTGCGCCCCATTCGACGCGCCTGGTGTGTTGGGCGAAGCGGGGCGGCAGGTACGGCTCGAGGTCGAGGAAGCGCAGGATCTCGGCGTACGTCGTGGCTGGGTCGGCGTAGAAGTCTTCGCTGCGCACGACGTGGATGCGTGACCGGGGCACGTGCCGGAACCAGCGCTCCAACTGCTCCGCGTACCGCCCCCGGGCCGCGTACGAGAACCGGCGCAGCACGGCGTGGGCGGCGCGGCTGTCGGGGCCGGCGCGCAGCGCCCACGCCAGCCGGTCGTGCTCGGCGGCCAGCGCGTCACCGAACGACAGCGGCTCCTCGCCGTACGAGCGGGTGTGCAGGTAATGGGAGTACGCCCGCTCGACCGGGTCGCGCAGCAGCGCGATGAAACGCGCCTGTGGCAGCGTCGCCGCGGCACGCTCGGCGGCCCGCGGATGGAAGAGGTAGTACGGGCTCGCCTCGAACGACTGCCGCCCGGCCATCGGCGCCGGGAAGTGCCCGCGGTACCACCGCTCGCCGCGCCCGTAGTGGATGCTGAAGAACTGGATCTCTTTGCCGGTGGCGGGGCGCACCTGCGGGTGCTCGGCGAGGTAGTGGTGCAGCGAGGTGGTGCCGCAGCGCTGGCCGCCGATGATCAGAAAGTCGGGCAGCGCACCGGGCGCGACGGCTCTTGCCCAGGCCCGGGTGCTGCGGACCGCCCGACGCATGCCATCCAACGTGGTCCGCCGGCTCACGCGGCGGCCCGCACAGCTCGCACCGATCGGAGCACCATGGTGTCCTCCTTGGACAGGCCGAGAGCGAGCACCACGCCGGTATAGACGGCGATAATCGTAGTGAGCCCGCCGGCCAGCTGGAAAGAGCCAGGCAGGAGCCAGCGCGCGACCAGCGCGGCGCACAAAGCCGCCACTCCGGCGAGCAGCCCCTTGAGCATGCCCTCGCTTATCGGCATCGCGCGCACCAGCGCCCAGACCTGGGTGACCCGCGCCAGGTTGACCGCTACCAGCGAGGCGCTCCACGCGATGGCGGCACCGACGACGCCGTACGCGGGGATGAGCCACAGGTTGAGCGCAACGTTGAGCACGAGCGCTCCCACGTTGTCGACCATGTTGAGCCAGACCTTGCCGGACATGTTGAGCAGCGTGCCGCATGGTCCGGTGGCGGCGTTGACAAGCTGTCCGACGGCGAGCACGACGGTGACGGTCGCACCGGTGGCGAACGCGCCGCCGAAGAAGCGCAGCAAGTCGGCCGGGAAGACGAGCAGCGCCACGAACGCGGGCAGCGACAGCCGCACCACCCAACCGGTGGCCGCCGCGTAGATCCGGCGCACCTCGGGCAGCTTGCCCTGGCGGTACAGGTAGGCGATGTAGGGGCCGAAGGCCGCGTTGATGGGCGCGAGCACGAAGATGGCGAGCGTCACGAGCCGGGTGGCGACGTTGTAGACGCCGATGTCGCCGTTGCCGAACGCGCCGAGCAGCAGGGTGTCGAGCCAGATCAGCCCCGTGGAGGCGAGCGAGGACGCCCAGCTGACGGTGGAGAAGCTGAACAGCTCGCGGGGCCGATACGAAGGGGCCGCCGGTGCCACGCGCCGCATCAGCCGCACCAGCGCTCCCAGCGCGAGCAGCGCCGCCGTCCAGGAGGCGATCACCACGGCCCACAGGGCGCCGGTGAGGCCGAAGCCGGCAGCGATGGCGAGCCCCGTGAGGGCGAGGCGGGAGGCGGGTTCGTAGACCTGCCCGATGACGGTGAACGGGCGCTGGGTGCGCCAGCCGCGGGTCGCGGCCAGGGCCGCCTCGCATACCGTCGACGCGGGCAGTGCCAGCGCCACCAGCCGCAGCCCGGTGACCAACGACGGATCGTGCAGGGCATCGGCGAGCGTCGGGGCAAGCGCGAAGAGGCCCACCCCGATCGCCACTGAACCCGCGAGGCTGATCGCCAGGCCGAGCCGCACGGTGCCGCGCACCCCGGCCGGATCCTCGTCGGCGAGGTTTACCGCGACGAACCGGGTCAGCCCCGCCCGGAACCCGGAGAGCGAGAGCAGGCCGAGCAGCGCCAGCACCGCATAGCACTGGGCGTACCGGCCGACGTCGCCGCTGCCCAGCACCCGGGCCAGCAGCAGCATGACGGCGAACAGCGCCGCCTGCCCGCAGATGGCGCCGGCGAGGTTGAGAACCCCGCCCCGAGCCATGCCCCGGACATGACGATCGGCGGTAGCCGTCTCAGTACTCACGCCTGCGCGGGCACCAGGGGGGTGCGCCGGGACGCGAACTCCAGTACGACGGCCAGCAGGACCGCGAGCAGGAGCCCGGCGCCCGCGGCGGGCAGCACGCTCATCGCGAGCGCGCGTACCCGCGACACCTGGCTGACCTCACCGACGCTGGTGACCTGGGTCGGGTCGGCCGCCTGCGCCTGCGCCCGCGCACCCTGGAGCCCCTGCCGCGCCTGTGACAGCGCGCTGGTCGCCGCGTCCCGCTGGGCCAGCAGCGCCTGGTAGTCGGGCAGCTTCGGGCCGAGCTCGTCGAGGCGCTTCTGCGCGGCGTCGATCGCGGACTTCGCGGCGGTTGCGCCCCGGCTGTTGCCGACCGCCTCCATGGAGAGCTTCTGCTGCTTGAGGTCAGCCATCTCGGTGAGCGTGGCCTGGTACAGCTTGTCGGGCTGCGAGACCTTGTTGGCCTTCTCCCAGTCGGCGATCGCCTTCGTCGCCTCGGTCACGTCGGCGCTCGCCGCGCGCGCCTGCTCGGTGGCGATGTTGACCTGTGACGAGAAGAGGAAGTCCAGCGCCCGCTTGGCCGTCGCGGTGAGCACCGGCTCCACAGTGGAACGGGACGTCGCCGTGTAGGAGAGGGTGAGCTGGCTGCTCGCACCCACCTGGGTGACCGCCAGCCCGTCGCGCAGCGTGCCGGTGGCCACGCCGGTGTCGGCGGCCACCTCGTCGAGCACCCGGGGCGACGTCGCCGCGGCCTTGAAGGCGGCCACGAACTGGTTGGCGCCCTGGGTGCCGGTGAACTGCTGCGCGGCGGCGCCGCCGACGAGCGCGGGCGCGGCCACGTAACAGGTCGCGGTGTACCGCTGCGGCGCCAGGAAGACGAACGCTCCGACGGCCAGCGCCGCGAGCAGGGGCACGCCCAGCAGCACCCACAGCCGCCGGCGAGCCACCCGAAGGTAATCAACGATCTCCACTATCGCTCCCCAAAACGACACCGCGCGCCACGGCGGAGGCGGCCGCCGCGAACGCCACGAAATACCAGAGGGTGACCACATTGGATATGACGTTCGACGCGGCGCTCACCGCGACGAACGCGACCGCGCACCCGGCGAACCCGACCGCGATGCCGCGCGCGAGCGTGCCTGGCGGCGCCCGCCGCAGCGCCAGCGCCGCGGTGTGCAGGCACATCAACAGCAACGCCAGATACGCCAGAAGCCCCAGGACGCCGGTTTCGACATACGCCCGCAGGACGTCGTTGTGCGGTTTCTTGGCTTCCTCGGTCACGCGCTGGGTCATGTTGGGACCGATGCCGGTGACCGGGTTCTGATTCGCCAGCGAGACGATCTCCGACCAGTACGCCATCCGCCACGCCAGCGTGTTGCCGGTCGGGTCGCCGCCCACGTCGCGCACGGCGGACAGCTGCGCGAACCGCTCCCCCACGGCCGGCACGAGCGCGACCGCCGCGACGGCCGCCACGCAGAGCACCGCCAGCAGCCGCGCGCTGCGATGCAGAAGGGCCACGACGAGAAGGCCGAGGGCGGTGCCGATGATCGCGCCGCGGGTGTTGGTCAGCACCAGAAAGCCCAACGACAGGACCAGCAGCGCGCCCAGCGCCGCCCGCGCCCGCCCGCCGAGGAACCGGTACACGCCGAAGCCGAAGACGACCAGGAACATCAGGTACCGGCCGAACGTGGTGGACTGGCTGAACGGCCCGCTGATCCGGACGAAGCTGCCCTTCACCTCGGACGGTGGCGAGCCGAGCAGCGACGCCACGATGGTGTATCCGAGCGCCAAAGCCAACGACGCGTACACCGCGAGCAGCACGCGCCGCACCGCGCGGTCGTCGGGCAGAAGCTGCTCCAGCACCAGGAACATCGCCACGACGGTCAGCACCCGCAGCACGTCGAGCGCGCTGCTCAGCGGCCGCGCCGAGCCGAGAGTGCTGACCGCGCCGGTCGCGCCGACCAGCAGCAGCGCGGCGCCGAGCGGCGACGAGTTCAGCCGTCCCCGGGCCCGATACTGCGCCGCCAGCCACAGCCCGGCCGCGACCAGAAACAGCACGCCGACCAGCGTCGACGGGTCGAGCACGCGCACTGATTCGCCGTCGCCGCCCGTGCCGGCGGTCGGACCGCTCAGCTTGAACAGGTCGACACACGATCGGACCGCGAGCATCAACAGGACGTATGCCGCGAACCGGGTCACCGCCAGGACCGCCACCAGCACACCGGCGGCCACCGCGAGCGGCAGCACGACGCGCATCCGCTGGCCACCGTCCATGGCGAGGCCGGCGACGACCGCGGTCGCCGCAGCCAGTAACGCCGCGGCTACGGTCAGCGCCGTCCCGGCCGGTCGAGGCCGGCCCTGCACGAGTACGGTCACGTCCCTTTGCCTAGCCTGTGATTTCTCGCCGAGCCGCCCAGATCGGCCCAGGAGTCGGCTCAATGTAGCGTCATCGGCGAGCCAGGTCGAGGTAGAGGCCCTCCAGCTCCCTGGCAGCAGCGTCCCAGCTGTATTCGTCCAGCACCCGCTCGGCGAGCTTCTTCGCACCGCGCCGCTCGGCGGCCGGGTCGGCCAGCGCCCGCTCCAGCGCGCTGACGAGGTCGTCCTCGTCGCCGTCGCGGAAGAGCCGCCGCCCATGCCCGTCGCACTCCAGCACCTCGACGTGTGGCGAGATGTCGCTCGCCACGACCGGCACGCCGTACGACGCCGCCTCCAGCAGCGTCAGCGGCAGCCCCTCGACGCGCGAGGGCTGCACGAAGACGGCCGCGTGCGAATACAGCTCCGCGAGCAGGTCGCCGTACGCGAAACCGGTGAAGACCACGCGCGGGTCACCCGCCGCGGTCGCCTTCAGCTCCGCGACGAATTCGTCGGTGTACGAGGACCCGCCCACCACGGCCAACCGATGGTCACCCGGCAATCGGCGAAACGCACGGATCAGCATGTCGGCGGCCTTCTCCGGCACCAACCGCCCGACCAGCAGGGCGTACCGCCCCGGCGTCAGGCCGAACCGCTCGACGATCTGGTCCGGCGGCACGTGCACCGGCGGGTTGACCCCGTTGGGCTGGTACTGCGTGAGCCGGCCGAACCGATCGGTGTAGTGGGCGGCGAGCCCTCGCGACACCGCGACCCGGGCGTCCGGCACGTACCCGCTCATCCAGTACGCCGTGCCGAGCACCGCCTTGGCGACCCGGCTCCACTTTGCCCGGTGGTTGTCGAGCCCGTGCACGGTCTGCACCACCTTGGCGCGGGACAGCATGCGGGGCAGCGGCGCGACCAGGCCCGGCCCGAGGCCGTGGTAGTGCACGATGTCGGGGCGCGACCGGATCGCCGCCAGCGACGAGGCGGCGCTGTGCACGATCGCGTCGAGGTGCTTGCTCGCCACGGTGCGTACCGGTCGCAGGTGCACGCCCCGGTACAGCGGCTCGGTGACCTCGCCGTAGCTGTCGCGGCAGTACACGGTGACCCGGTGCCCGAAGCCGGCGAGGCGGCTCGCCATCTCCTCGACGTGCCGCTCCACCCCGCCGTACGTGGCGGGCATTCCCTTCTGGCCGATCATCGCAACGTGCAGCGGGCGCCAGCCCGTGCGCTGCGGCGTCCGCTGGCGCGGCACGACAAATTGGGCTTTTTGGTCGACGTGGTCCACTTCCGTGGTGACCTGGTCGTTCGCGGCCATAGACGTCCTCCCCGAGGCGCGACAGTAGATGATCTCCTGGTCGCGACACCAGACCTATGGGTAAACTTTTCGCTTTACATGTTTCGATTAACCGTTTGAGTTGCGAGGGTTTTCAAGGCTTCCTGCGCATCAGTACACAGCGGGGCGCGCTCCAGAGCCGCGAGCGCCGCCTCGGCCCGTACCCGGATCATCTGCTCTATCCGGTCGAGCGCACCAGTATCGACGATGATCGCCCGCAGATCCTCCGCCCCGACCGCGTCAAGGTCCGGGTTGCCGAAGAGATCGCGGAGGCGATCGGCCTGCGCCCGGTCGGCCCTGCTGCGCGCGAGCGCCATCATCACGGTCGGCTTGCCCTCCCGGAGATCGTCCAGAACGGACTTGCCGGTGACCGCCGGATCACCGAAGACGCCCAGCACGTCGTCGCGGAGCTGGAACGCGTCGCCGAGCGGGTCGCCGAACTCGGCGTACGCGGCGAGCAGTGCCCGGTCCGCGCCGGCGAGCCCGCCACCGATCTGCAGCGGCCGCGTGACCGTGTAGCGTGCCGCCTTCATCCGGATCACTGTCAGCGCGCTGGCCACCGAGCCGTCACCGACGCCGGAGACCAGATCGAGGTACTGCCCGGCGATCACCTCGGTGCGCATGTACGCGAAGACGGCATAACCGGACCGCATCCGCTCGGCGGGCAGCCCGCACTCCTGAAACATCTGATCGGCCCACGCCGCGCACAGGTCGCCGCAGAGCAGCGCCGTGTTGCGCCCGAAGAGGGCCGGATCGCCGCGCCACGCCGAGCGTGTGTGCAACTCGGCGAAGACCTTGTGGACGGACGGCTCGCCGCGCCGGCGGTCGCTGCCGTCGATGATGTCGTCATGGATCAACGCGAACGCGTGAAACAGCTCCAGCGCGGCGGCCGCGGCCACCACTTCGTCGCTGTCCGGCGCCCCGGCGCCCCGCCAGCCCCAGTAGCAGAACATCGGCCGCAGCCGCTTGCCACCGGCGAGCACGAACCGCCGGATCGTGGCCAGCACGCCGCGCGGTGCACCGTCCGGCCACTGTGGATCCTGACGGTCGATGAAGTCAGCGAGCACCGCGTCGAACCGCTCCCGCAAGTACGCGTCACGGGTGGCTTCGACGGTCATGCGCCGCCTCCCGCAGCCGGCACAAGGCGCAGGGAGCGTAGCGACCGGCGGCTACAGGGAGGCACCATGGGCGCGTGACCCGCGCGAGCGGAGCGAGCGTCGGCTAGCTCAGTCATAGTGCCGCCAGGCTCAGCAGGAAGCCCTTCACCTCGGTGGCCGCCAACCCATCGCGGGCGGCCGTCGGGTCGGAACAGAGCAGCACCGGCGCGTCGTCGGGATCGTCGGGCAGCCGGCCGTGAGAGCCGCGCACCGCCCGCGCACCGGCGTCCAGGCCGACCACACTCATCAGGTACCGCATGCCGAGTTTCTTGCGCGCCAAGGCGACCGCCGCACGCTTCTTCGCGGCTCCCGGCGCGGCCGGGTCGAAGAACAGCTCCGCCGGGTCGTATCCGGGCTTGCGGTGGATCTCGACGAGCCGGGCGAAGTCGGGCGCCTTGCCGTCGTCGAGCCAGTAGTAGTACGTGAACCAGGCGTCCGGCTCGGCCACCAGCACCAGCTCGCCGGAGCGCGGGTGGTCCAACCCCTGCGCGGCCTTTCCTTGCTCGTCGAGCACGTCGGCCACCCCGGGAAGCGCCGCGCACAGCTTCGCCACCTGCGGCACGTCGGCGGGGTCCTTCACGTATACGTGCGCGATCTGGTGGTCGGCCACCGCGAACGCGCGGGACGTCCATGGGTCCAGGTACTCCATGCCGTCCTGTGTGTACACCCGCAGCAGCCCTTCGGCGCGCAGCATGCGGTTGGCGTCGACCGGGCGGCGCGCCGGCGTGATGCCGTACTCGGATAGCACGACCACCGTGGCGCCCCGTCGGGCGGCCGCGTCGAGCAGAGGCGCCAGCACCTTGTCGAGCTCCCGGGCGGCCGCGACCGCCTCCTGCGCCGCGGGACCGAAGCGCTGAAGGTCGTAGTCCAGGTGCGGGACGTAGACGAGGGTCAGGTCGGGGTCGTGTGTGGACATGACCCGCTCGGCGGCTTGGCAGATCCACCGCGACGAGGGGAGGCCGGCGCCCGGGCCCCAGTACGTGAAGAGCGGGAATGGGCCGATCGCATCGGTCAGCTCGCCGTGCAGCTCCGGCGGAAACGTGTAGCAGTCGGGTTCCTTGCGCCCGTCCGCGTAGTAGATGGGCCTCGGCGTGACCGTCCAGTCGACATCCGCGCCCATGGCGTACCACCAGCAGATGTTGGCGACCGTGTAGCCCGGCTCGGCGCGGCGCGCGGCGTCCCACAGTTTCTCGCCGCCGACGAGCGCGTTGTGCTGCCGCCACAGCAGCACCTCGCCCAGCTCGCGGAAGTACCAGCCGTTGCCGACGATGCCGTGCTCGGCGGGCGGCGCACCGGTGAGGAACGTGGACTGCACGGTGCAGGTGACCGCTGGCAGCACCGTGCCGAGCGGCGCCTGAAACCCCGTACTGGCAACGGATCGGAGCCTTGGCATGTGCCGGAGCAGTTTCGGGGTGAGCCCCACGACGTCGATGACGACAAGCTTCTTACTCATGAGGCGACCCCCATCAGCAGTTCGTTGCGGGCAAACGCGAGCTCGGCCGCGATGCCGGCGGCGATGTCCGCGTCGGTACGCGGGCGGGCCTCCTCGGGCAGCACGCCCCATGTGTACGTCTCCACGTCGAAGTGGTCGCAGGCGTCCCGCCGGACCAGCTCCCGCAGCGCCGCCCGCAGCACCGGCACGGTCGAGGTGAGCGGCGCGGCCGGCTCGGCGTGCAGCGGCACGTGGTAGTGCACTCGCCACGGGCCGGGTAGCTGGGTGTCGAGGGCCTCGTCGAGGTCGTCCGCCGCCGCGCCCAGAGCGGAACGCGTCTGGTGCAGGAAGCGCGGCTCCACGTACCGGCGCAGCACGCCCGCGGCACCGGCCGGATCGGCGGCCTCCAGCGCGGCGGACACCTGCACCTTCACCACGGGGAGTCCGGCGGCGGCCAACCGGTCGAGCGCCTCGCCGGGGTCTTCCCACGCGCACGCCAGATGCGCGAGGTCGAGGCAGACACCCAGCCACTCGGTGTCCACACCGGACAGGGCTGCGGCCGCCTGTGCCGTGGTCTCCACGACGCAGCCGGGTTCCGGCTCGAACCCGACCCGGATCGGCCGGTCTAGGCTGGCGAGTACGGCGGCCAGTTCGTCGAGATGCCGCGCGGCGGCTTCCTCTCGCCGCTTGTCCCACGGCACGCGCCAAGCGAGCGGGAGCGTGGAGATCGAGCCGCGTTCGGCGCCGTCGGGCAGCAGGTCGACCAGTACCCGGGCCAGGTCGAGCGTGTAGTCGAGGCGCTCCCGGGTGGTCCAGTCCGGCTGGTACACGGCGTGCTTGACGACCGGCGCCTGGAACGCCTCGTACGGGAACCCGTTGAGCGTGACCACTTCCAGCCCTCGGGCGTCCAGCTCGTGCCGCAGCCGCCGCCGGGCGGCCGGGTCCGCCGCCAGCTCGCGGGCCACCGGGGCGGCCAGCCACAGCCCGAGGCCGAGCACGTCGGCGTCGAGGTGCCGCCGGATAGCGACCGCGTACGCGTCGAACTGGCGCACGATGCCGGCGAGGTCTTCGGCAGGGTGCACGTTGGTGCAGTAGCTGAGATGCATCAGCTGCCTCCGCGCAGGATCGAGTTGCCCGCGAACGTCGGCTGGGCGCCGTCCAGATCGGACAGGTCGAGGCGCCCCGACTGGCCGTAGAACTCGACCGGGTTACGCCAGAGCACCCGGTCGACGTCGTCGTCGCTGAAACCCGCCGCCAGCATCGCCTCGCCCGTGGCGAGGGTCAGCAGCGGGTCGGAGCGCCCCCAGTCGGCGGCCGAGTTGACGAGCATCCGTTCGAGGCCGTACTCGCGCAGGATCTCCACCATCCGGGGCGGGGACATCTTCGTGTCCGGGTAGATGGAGAAGCCGAGCCAGCAGCCCGTGTCCCGGACCAGCTTGACGGTCACCTCGTTGAGGTGATCGATCACGACCCGGCCGGGCGCGACGCCCGACTCGTCCACCACGGCGAGGCTGCGTTCGGTGCCACGCGCCTTGTCGCGGTGCGGGGTGTGCACCAGCGCGGGCAGGTCATGCTCGACCGCGAGGGCCAGCTGTGCGGCGAAGACCTCGTCCTCCTCCGGCGTCATCGAGTCGTATCCGATCTCCCCGACCGCCACCACGCCGTCCTTCTCCAGGTACCGGGGCAGCAGGTCGAGCACGCCCCGGCAGCGAGGATCGTTGGCCTCCTTGGGGTTCAGCGCGATCGTCGCGTGGTGCCGGATGCCGAACTGGCTGGCGCGGAACGGCTCCCACCCGACCAGCCCGTCGAAGTAGTCGGCGAACGATCCGGGGTTCGTGCGCGGCTGGCCGAGCCAGAAGGCCGGCTCGACGAGCGCGCGTACCCCCGCCGCCGCCATCCGCTCGTAGTCGTCCGTGGTCCGTGAGGTCATGTGGATGTGCGGGTCGAAGATGCGCATCAGCCCTCCCTCAGGCTTTCCAGCACGGCGAGCGCGTCGGCTGGTACGTCCCGGCCAGCGGCGCGGCGCTCCTCGGCGAAGCTCGCGAGCATGCCGGCCAGTTCGGCGTCGGCGCGCTCGCCGAGACCGTCCACCGCAGACAGCGGCACGCCCATGAAGACGCACTTGAGCACCGCCTGCCGCCACGCGGGCGGGTCCAGGTGAGTCGCGTACGGGCCCAGGGCGGCGGCCACCAGGCGGGTGTCGTTGGTGCGGATCGCGTCGTGCAGCAGTGGCACGGCGTCCCCGCCGATCGGCAACAGCGGCAGCGCCTTGAGCACCGCCCGCTTCTCCGCCGCGTCCCCGTACCGGTAGGCCTCGCCGGCCTCGGCGGCGACCCGCTCGGCCGGCAGCGCGCCCAGCAACACCGCCCGAGCTGCCACGTCGGCCCCCCACCCTGGCGCTTCGTCGGGCGGCGCCCCCCCACACTTGCGCCCGGCGGCCGGAACCAGCCGCCCGATCGCGCCCGGGTCCGCGCGGACCTGCGCGCCCGCCTCGTCCAGCCACGGCCGCTCGCCGAGCGCCGCCCTCAGCTCAGCCAGCGTCTTCACGGCTCCTGCCCTCCGCCGCCGGTGCCGCTCCACGCTGCTTTGCTCTGCTTCCTTATATGCAACGGCTCCCGTCCGATATCCGGACGCCCGGTGTTTCCGCCGTGGAAGCAGAGCAAAGCAGCGTGCGAACCTTCACTGTCCGCCGCGCGCAAGAACTCGATCGACTGGGCGGCCACGGTGGGTGCGGCATGGGAGTGGCGGGGCAGTTCCACCGCCACCAGGCCGCGATAGCCGGCGTCGGTTAGAGCGCGGAGGACGGGCGGGAAGTCGATCTCGCCCGTGCCGAACTCCAGATGCTCGTGAACGCCGCGGCGCATGTCGTCGATCTGCACATTGACCAGGTACTCAGCGACAGCCGCGACGCAATCGGGCACCGGCAGCGGCTCCAGGCACCGGCAGTGTCCGATGTCGAGGGTGATGCCGAAGCCGGGCGGGCTGCCCAGGTCGGCGTACAGGCGGCGCCAGCCCGCGATGTCGGCGACCAGCATCCCCGGCTCGGGCTCGAAGCCGAGCGTCACACCGGCCGTCGCGGCGGCGTCCACGATGGAGACCGTGCCGCGCACGAGCCGGTCCCAGGCGTCCGGTACGCCGGGCGGAGCCACGCCCGACCAGAACGACACCGCCTCGGCACCCAGGTCCGCACCCACCAGCACCGCCCTGCACAGGAACTCCAGCCGGAGCGCCGGCTCGTCGTCGAGCAGCGTCGGCGCGTGCTTGTGCCACGGGTCGAGCAGGTAACGCGCGCCGGTCTCGATGACGACCGCCAGGCCGAGCCGGTCGAGCAGCGCGGCCACCTCGGCGGTGCGCCGGGGTAGGTCAGGCGCGAACGGGTCAAGGTGGTCGTGATCGAGTGTGAGGGCGACGCCCTCGTATCCGAGGTCGGCGATGACGCGCAGCGCGTCGGGCAGCCGGTGGTTGGCGAACCCGTTCGTCCCGTACCCGAATCGCAGCGTCATGTGGGTGAGACCTTTCGTGCGAGGTGGCGAGCGAGCGGGGCGACGGCCGCGACGGCCAGGCCCGCGGCCGGCGCGCCCCCCGCGGCGGTCAGGGCGCCTTGCACCGGCGGCAGCCCGGTGAGGCCGGCGCCCACGGCGGCACGTACCCGCGCCGCCGAAGGCTCCGCGGCGACCCGCGCCTGCGCCGCGCCATACCGCGCCACGTACCAGGCGGACAGCGCAGCCGGTACGGCGGCCGCGGCGCGCGAGCGATGGGCCAGCGCGCGAGGCGCGGCGGCGGCGATGGCTACCGCCGCCGTGCCGGCCAGCGTCGCAGCGGGCAAGGCGCGATCGGCGCCGGAGACCTCGCGGCGGGACAGCACGGTCACCGTGTACGTGTGCGCGGCCACCGTGAGCGCGGCTGGCACCGCCCGCCGAAGCCGGCCGGGCGTCGCGCCGAGGAGCACGTCGAGCCCGCGGCAAGCGGCCATCAGCGCTGGGCCGGCGGGCGTGTTCTTGGCGACCAGGTCGTACGCCCACACGGTGCCCGCGAGCGGCAGCGCGACGGCCAGGGACCGGCGACCGCCGGCGAGCGCGGCCAGCCCGACGCCGGCCACGGTCAGGGCCGCCGCGACACCGACCGCCTGGCCCGGCTTGACCCGCCCTGACGGGATCGGGCGTTCCGGCCGCTCGACCGCGTCCAGCTCGCGGTCGGCCCAGTCGTTGGCGGCCATCCCGGCCCAGTACGGGCAGCCCCCCCCCGCCGCCAGTCCCGCCGTGCGCGGGCGGAGCGCGCCGCCCGCCGCCGCACCCGCCACCACGTCGCCGGGGACGGAGAGTGCGGCCGGCGCCCGGACCAGGTCGATGAGCGCCCGCCAGCTAGGCATCGCCGAGCCCTCGCACGAACGCCGCGAGCGCGGCCCACTGTTCGGCGAGCCCATGCGACACCGTCCCGAGTGGATCTTTAAAGAAGAACGCCACCTCGGTGAGGGCTCCGGACCGTCCAGCGCGGTGCGCGCCGGCCGTCAGTCGAGCCAGATCGAGTACCAGGGGTGCGGCGAGCGCCGAGTCGCAGCCGTGCCAGGAGAACTCCATCCGCATCGACGTGCCCAGGAACCCGGTGAACGTGACGAGGTCCCAGGCGGTCTTGAAGTCGCCGATGTCGTCCACGTACTCGATCCGGGTGTGCCCCTGCGGCTCGTACCCGAGCGTCTCGGCCAGGACGCGCTGCTTGCTGCTGGCCTTCGCGGCGTTGGGGCCCGGGTCGGCGAGGTTGGCACCGTCGCCGCCGCCGAGCAGGTTGGTGCCCGACCAGGTGCGGACCCGCAGGTTGCGCATCGCGAACATGGGCGCGAGCACCGACTTGACCAGCGTCTCGCCGGTCTTGCCGTCGTGACCGGCGTATGGCAGCCCGTGCAGGGTGGCCATCTGCGCGAGGGCGGGCAGCCGGGCACCGGTCGAGGGCGTGAAGTCCACGTGCGAGCAGCCGGCGGTGAAGGCCGCGTACGCGTAGAGGGAGCTCGGCGGAAGCACGGGAGTGGTACCGCCGAGCGCCTGCTCCAGGTCGTCGAGATCATCGTGGGCGGGGTGTGGCTGTACCAGTGGCTCTGTCGACGCCACGTTGACCACGACGACGCGTTCCAGCCGATGGCGGTCCCGGAAGGCGGCGATATCGCCCGCGACCAGCGCCGCTGCCTCCCGTTGCGTGGCGACGGCGGGCGCTGGCCGGATCTCCGCGTCGGCGGCGGCGAGTTCCTCGGCGACCGCCGCGACCAGCCGGGCGGGCACCACGCCCGCGGCGGCGAGCGCGTCGGCCTTCTTCGCCAGCGGGGTGTCCGCGACGTCGTGGCCTCCGAAGACGAGCTCGCCCAGCGGCGGCAGCGACGCGCCCTGGAGCTGGGGCAGCTCTGTGACGCAGCCGGTCGGCTCAGCCAAGCCGGCGCGTATCGCCGCAGCTCCCACGATGCTCGTCGCCGCGACCGAACCGCGCGCGCCGACAAGCCAGACACCCGTCGCCATGCCGCCTCCCCCTGCATTGATACCAGCGTTTTGTACCCTTTGTGTCAGTATTAGGCCCCATCCACCCGCCAGCCGGGATGGCACCACCGCGACCGCGCGGGCGGCGGCGCCCCCGGCACGGCCAGGGGCCCCGGCGGGGGGGGGGAGGGGGCGACGGGAGCGGACGGCCCCCGCCCCCGGCGCCTGCGTTACGGTGCCGCCGCGCCGAACTCGACCCAGTTGAGGTTCACCAGGCTCGTGGTCGGTCCGCCGGACACCGGTTGGAACACCAGGTAGATCTGTTGCGGACCGGCGGCGGCGCTGATGGGCACCGTCGCGCTCGTCCAGGAGTTGGTGCCGCTGGTCGCGTTGAGCGTCGCCGTGGCGACCACCGCCCCGGTCGGCGAGCCGGACCGCAGCTCGACCGTGGCCCGTGGCGTGCCCGCCGTCGCGGTGGCGCCGCTGGCGTACCGGAACGTGATCGCGCCGACGCCGCCCAGGTTGACCGGGTTGAACGCGATGTGGTCGCCGGCGTCGATGCCCGCCACGTGCTGGCCGCCGCCGGTATCACCCGTGTTGGCCAGCGTGACGCCCTGCTGCACCTGCGCGAACTCGGCTTGCTGCCGCCGGACCTGCAGCACCACCTGGTCGACCGTGGTGAGCGCGGGCTGGCCGTTCGCACCGAGGTCGGTGTAGGTCGCGCTGACGCCGCCGTACAGGTAGCCGCCCGCGTGGTCGCCGCCGTCAGCGGGGCTCACGAACGAGCCGGAACACGCGTACTGGTCGCTCATGCCGTGACCGTGGGTGTCGTGGCCGAGCACGAAGGACACCTTGACCCGAGAGCAGTCGATCGGGCCGTCCTCCGGATCGGTCACCGTCACGGTCCACGGGATGGTGTCGCCCCAGTTGAAGAACGTGCCCGCCAGCGGCGAGGTGACCGTGACGACCGGTGCCGTGTTGCCGACCGTGATCTCCCGGGTCAGCACCGCCGTCTTGCCGCTGGAGTCGGTCACCGTCAGCTTCGCGGTGTAGACGCCGTTGGCCGTGTAGGTGTGTGACGGGTCCGGGTCGGCCGAGTCGACCGTGCCATCGCCGTCGAGGTCCCAGGCGAACGAGATGGAGTCACCCGGGTCCGGGTCGTACGTGCCCGCACTGGAGAACTGCACGGTCAGCGGCGCCTGGCCAGAGGTGGGCGTCGCGCTGAGCTTCGCCACCGGCGACCGGGTGCCCTTCACGTACCGGATCATGGCGAGCTGGGCGTCCGGATTGGGCCGGAAGAAACCGTCGCCGTACTCCAGGAAGTAGATGTTGCCGTCCGGCCCGAACTCCATCTCCATCAGGTTGTCGAAGACGAACCCGGGCAGGAACTGCTCGGCACCCAGCAGCTTGCCGCTGCCGTTGGTGCGCATCACGAACATCTTGTCCCGCGTGAACTCACCGAAGAAGACCGCGTCCTGGTAGTACTCCGGGAACTTGGTCTGCGACTCCAACTCCGGGTCGTACTTGTAGATCGGACCGCCGTGCGGGCCGACGCCGCCCGTGCCCATGACCGGCCACTTGAAGTCGCACGTTCCGGCCGGAGTCTGCAGGTACGCCTCCGGGCACGGGGTGAGCGCGTTGTACGTGTACCAGAACTGTGGCTGCTCGACCGGTGGCAGCACGCTGCGGCCGGTGTTGCGCGGCGAGTTGTTGACCGGCGCGGCGCAGTTGAACGGCGCGCCCGAGGTGCGGGTGACGAAGTCGAAGTCGACGTACGGCAGCGTCGGCGAGTAGCAGTACGGCCAGCCGTAGTTGCCCGGCTTGTTGGTGGCGAACCACCGGCCGGTGCCCTCGGGGCCGCGGGTCGGGTTGGGCACGCGGGAGTCCGGCGAGTAGTCGCCGACGTACACCATGCCCTTGCTGTCCACGTCGAAGCGGAACGGGTTCCGCAGGCCCATCAGGAAGATCTCGGGCCGGGTCTTGCCGTCCGCGTCCTGCGACTCGGGGAAGAGGTTGCCGGACGGGATCGAGTACGAGCCGTCGTCCTTGACCTTGATGCGGAGCACCTTGCCCCGCAGGTCGTTGGTGTTGGCCGACGAGCGCTGCGCGTCGTAGCCCGGCCCTTGCGTCGGCGACTCGTTGATCGGCACGTACCCGTCGGAGCCACCGGCGTTGGTGTCGTCGCCGGTGACCAGGTACAGCAGGCCCTTGCCGTCAAACTTGATCTTGCCGGCGACGTGACAGCAGATGCCCCGGTCGACGTCGACGCGCAGGATCTGCTGCTCAGAGGCCAGATCCAGATGGGGTGTCGGCGTCTCGACGAACTTGAACCGGGACAGCTGGTTGTACCCCTTGTACTGGTCCCAGACGGTCGGGTCGGTGCTGGTCGCGGGCGCGTCGGTGGTCGGCGTGTCCAGCCGCGGCGAGTAGTACACGTAGACCCACTTGTTCTGCGCGAAGTTCGGGTCGATCGTGAGCGTCTGCAGGCCGTCCTCGTCGTGCTGGTACACGGGGATCGTGTTGATCACCGGGCTGGCGCCGGTCGCCGGGTCGTACAGCCGGATCTCGCCGCCCCGCGTGTTGTGCAGCACCCGGCCGTCCGGCAGCACCGACAGCGACATCGGCTCGCCCGGCTCGTCGTTGAGGGTGACCTTCTCGTAGTTGGCGATGACGGTGGCACCGCAGTCGCCCTCGACCACGCCGGCCGCCCACTGGATACCGCCCAGCAGGTGCTTGCGGAAGGCGCCGTTGCCGTACGAGGCGGTGGAGTGCCCCAGGCCCGTGTACCACGAGCGGCCGCCCTGGTAGTCCTTGCACCACGCGATCGGGTGGTCGTACCCCATCGTGCCGCCCGTGAAGCTCTTCTCGCTCACCGTCGCCAGCACATGCGAGGTACCCCGGACGTTGGTCGTGTAGTTGTACCACTCCTCACTCAGCGTCACCTCGCGCGCGAGCGGCTCGGTCGACGGGTGCGCGCGGTCGGCGACGTCGATGAGCCCCGACGACACCGGTGCCGCGCTGGCCACCTTGGTGCCGACGACCGTGTTGTAGAAGGTCCAGTCCGGCTCGGTCTCCGCAGCGGCGTGCACGCCCACGTACCCGCCACCGCCCCGGAAGTACCGCTCGAACGCCGCCTCCTGCGCGCCCGACAGCACGTCGCCGGTCGTGTTGAGGAAGACGACCGCCCGGTAGTTGGCCAGGTTCTCGTCGGTGAACGCGGTCGAGTTCTGGGTCACGTCGATGGTGAACCCGTTGGCGCTGCCGAGCGTCCGGATCGCGTTGACGCCCTTGTCGATGGAGTCCCGGCGCACGCCGGCGGTCTTGGTGAACACGAGCACCTGGTACGTCTCCGGCGCCCGCACGGAGGAGCGCAGGGCGGCCGGGCCGTTCTCCTGCGTCACGAGGGTCTCGTCGGTGGGGGTACTGGGTGCCGGCGCGGCCGACACAGGTGCGGTGGCGGCCAGGGGTGTCGTAAGGATTGCGGCGGCGAGCACGGATACCCACCGTCTGATTGGTGAAGCCATGTAACCCTCCGGGGTTTGAAGCGCTGTGCCCAACCCCCTGGCGCGGTGCCATGTCCGCCAAGGTCTTCCTGGTATTCGGTAACCTCGGGACCCGCCCGATCCCGGACGCGGGGCGCAACCGCGTCCGGACCCTCGTGGGCGGGGCCCGAGGAGCTCCGGGTGGGCGCGCGCCACCGCGCCCACGTACCTGTTCGCTAGGCGGCCACCTGCTCCAAGGCGGGCGCCACCGATGTCCACGCCGAACCGCGCTCCGCCGAGCGGGTCACGGCGTCGAGTACCAACTGGACTCCGAGCGCGTCGACGAAGGATGGCGTCGGGTCGACACCGGTGCCGACCGCCTCGAGGAAGTCGCGCATCTCATGCGTGAAGGTGTGCTCGTACCCGATGGCGTGCCCGGGCGGCCACCACGCCGACATGTACGGGTGGTCGGACTCGGTCACCAGGATGCGACGGAAGCCCTGCTCCGCCCCCGGCTGCGTGGCGTCGTAGAACTCCAGCTCGTTCATCCGCTCGAAGTCGAACGCCACCGAGCCGAGCGAGCCGTTCAGCTCGACGCGGAGCCCGTTCTTGCGGCCGGTGGCGAAGCGCGTCGCCTCGTACGTGGCGATCGCACCGCCGTCGAACCGCGCCAGGAACAGCGCCGCGTCGTCCACTGTGACCGGTCCGGTGCCCGTGCCATCGGCCGACGCCGCCAGGCCCGATGCCTCCGCCGGCAATGGGCGTTCCTTCACGAACGTCTCGGTCAGCGCGCTCACGCCGGCGATCCGCTGGCCGGTCACGAACTGGGTCAGGTCGACGATGTGCGCGCCGATGTCGCCGAGCGCGCCCGAGCCGGCCTTCTCCTTCTGCAGCCGCCACACGAGCGGAAACTGCGGGTCGACGATCCAGTCCTGGAGGTACACGGCGCGGACGTGCCGGATAACGCCGAGCCGCCCGGCCTCGACGAGCTGGCGCATGACCGCGACCGCGGGCGTACGTCGATAGTTGAACCCGCACATCGAGCGCACCCCCGCCGCACGGGCCCGCTCGGCCGCGGCGACCATCGCCCGCGCCTCGTCGACGCTGTTGGCGAGCGGCTTCTCGCACAGCACGTGCTTGCCCGCCGCCAGCGCCGCGATGGCGATCTCGGCGTGGCTGTCGCCCGGCGTGCACACGTCGATGACGTCGATGTCGTCGCGGGCGACCAGCTCACGCCAGTCGGTGGTGTGTCCCTCCCATCCGAGCCGGACCGCGGCGGCCGCCACCTTCGACTCGTCGCGACCGCACACCGCCACCATGCGGGCGCGCACCGGCAGGTCGTACACGCGGTTCACGGTGCGCCACGCCTGCGAGTGCGCCGCGCCCATGAACGCGTAACCGACCATGCCGACCCGTAGCTCGGTCATGCGCCGCCTCCCGCAGCCACCACAAAGCGCAGGGAGCGTAGCGACCGGAGCGACTGGCGGCTACAGGGAGGCACAAGGGGCGCATGACCCGCTCGAGCGAAGCGAGCGCCAACTAGCAGGGCCCTCATGTCAGAACCCGAGCTTCAGGTAGTTGCCCGCGTTCTCCTTGGTGATGGTCTCGGAGGCGAGGGTGATTTCCTTCGGCACCTGGAGCTCGACCAGGTCGGACATGCCGCGACCCTGGGCGATCAGTCGGGCCAGCGAGATCGCCGAGGAGGCCATCGACGGGCTGTACGTGACGGTCGCCTTGAGAACGCTGTTGTCGGCCTGGATCGCCTCGATCGCCGCCTTCGAGCCCGCGCCCCCGACCATGACGAACTCGCTGCGGTTGGCCTGGCTGATCGCCGCCAGCACGCCGATGCCCTGGTCGTCGTCGTGGTTCCACAGAGCGTCCAACTTGGGCAGTGCCTGGAGCAGGCTGGCAGCCTCCTGCTGGCCCGTGTCGGCGGTGAACCGGGCGGCGCGCCGGTTGGCCACCCGGAAGCCGGCCTGCGCCAGGGTGTCCGCGAAGCCCTTCGAGCGCTCCTGGGTCAGCTCCAGCTCGTCCATGCCGGCGATCTCGCCGATGACCGGGGCGCTGACGCCCTTGGCCTTCATCTGCGCCACGATATAGGCCGCCGCGGAGACGCCCATGCCGTAGTTGTCGCCCTTGATCTGGAGCCGGTACGCCTTGGCGTCCGGGAACGCGCGGTCCAGGTTGACGACCGGGATGCCGGCCTGCATGGCCGAAAGGCCAAACGCGTTCAGCTCCTTGCCGTCGTGCGGGAGCAGCACGATGACGTCGGGCTTCTGGGAGATGAGCGTCTGGAGGGCGGCGCGCTGGGCCGCCGCGTCCGCGCCGGCCTCGACGGTCTTGAACTCCACATCGGAGTACGTGTCGGCCTGCGCCTTGGCGTTGTTGGTGATGGCGGCGATCCAGCCGTGGTCCGCGGCCGGGGCGGAGAAGCCGATCGTGACCTGCTTG
This sequence comes from Micromonospora sp. CPCC 205371, assembly GCF_026130045.1. Taxonomy (GTDB): domain Bacteria; phylum Actinomycetota; class Actinomycetes; order Mycobacteriales; family Micromonosporaceae; genus Phytohabitans. The sequence goes on along the minus strand of NZ_JAIBNX010000084.1, from coordinate 3,058 downwards.
CCGGGCGCCGCGTTCGCGTTGTTGTTGCCCGTGTTCACCTGCGCGTTGTTGTCATCGTCGCCCGAGTCGTTGCTCGTGCAGCCGGTGAGCACGGCTCCCGCTCCGAGCGCGGCACCGCCTATCAGCAGCCGGCGGCGGGACAGATCGGGTAGGTGTCGCATGGCGACCTCCGGGGGTGTCAGGGTGCAAGGGGTCCGGCCACCGTCCGACATGGACGGTCACCGATGGGGCAGGTGCGTTTATGCGCGGTTGAAAAGCTGGGAGAGCGACTTGTACCGGAACTGCTGGACCAGCACGGCGGCGACGATGATGCCGCCCTTGACCATGTTCTGGACCTCGGTGGACAGGTTGTTGATGGCGAACAGGTTCGTAATGGTGGCGAACACGATCACGCCCAGGAGCGAGCCGATGATCGTGCCGCGGCCGCCGCTGAGCAGCGTGCCGCCGATGATCGCCGCGGCGATCGCGTCGAGTTCGTACAGGTTGGCCATGGCCGCCTGAGCGGAGGTGGCCTGCGAGGTGAGCATGATGGCGGCGATGCCGCAGCACAGGCCGGACAGCGCGTACAGCAGCAGCGTGTGCCGCTTGACGTTGATGCCGGCGAGCCGGGCCGCCTCGACGTTGCCGCCGACGGCGACGGTGCGCCGGCCGAACGTGGTGCGGTTGAGGAGTACCCAACCGGCGGCCACCACCGCGGCCAGGATGTAGACCAGCAGCGGGATGCCGAGCAAGTCGTTGGCGGCGATGTCGTTGATGAAGGTGTTCGTGGACACCTGGGTCTGCTTGCCGGAGATCTGGGCGGCGAGCCCGCGGGCGGCCACCAAGATCGCGAGCGTGGCGATGAAGGCGACCAGCCGGCCGTACGCGATGAGGATGCCGTTGACGACGCCGACACCGATGCCGACCGCGAGCGCGCAGAAGATCATGCCGCCGGCGCCGTAGCTCTGGGTGGCCAGCGTGGTCGACCAGACCCCGGCGAGCGCCACGATCGCGCCCACCGACAGGTCGATGCCGCCCCCGATGATCACGAAGGTCATGCCAACGGTCACGACGCCGATCACCGACGCCAGTTCGAGGATGGTGAAGATGTTGTTGCGCACCCACGTGGAGTCGCTGTAGAGGTCCGGCCGGGTCGCGATGCCGATGATGATCAGCAGGATCAGCACGGCAAAGAGAGCCAGGTTGCGCCGCAGCGGTTCGCTGGCGTCGTCGCGCCACCAGCTCCGCGTCTCGGCCGGCTTTTCGTTGGCGGGCGGGGCCGCCGTCTGCGTCGTCGTCATAGGGTGACCTCTTCTGCCTGGAGCGAGCCCGCCATCACCAGGTCGAGCACGGTGTCTTCGTCGAGTTCTCCGGCGGGCGCCTCGCGGACCACCCGCCCCTCCCGCATGACCAGCACCCGGTCGGCGAGACCGAGCACCTCGGGGACCTCACTGGAGACCAGCAGGACACCGACGCCGCGTGCGGCGAGGTCGCGGATCACCTGGTACAGCTCGGCCCGGGCGCCGACGTCGACGCCGCGAGTCGGCTCGTCGAGCAGCAGCAGTTTGGTGTCGCCGAGCAGCCACCGGCCGACCACGACCTTCTGCTGGTTGCCGCCCGACAGCGTGCGGACCGGCTTACGCACGTCGCGCGGGCGCAGTTCGAGCGCGTCGGCGATCCGGCTCGCCTCGGCGATCTCCTTACCGGCGTTGGTGAACCCGCCCCGCGCGTACCCGGTGAAGGTGGCCAGCGTGACGTTGCGGTAGATGGGCTCGCCTAGCAGCAGCGCCTGGCTCTTGCGCTCTTCCGGCGCCATGCCCAGCCCGGCCCGTACCGCCGCGCCCACGCTGCCGGGCCGCAGCGCCTTGCCGGCGACCGTCACCGTGCCCGACTCCGGGCGGCGCGCGCCGAAGATGGTCTCCAGCAGCTCCGAGCGACCCGAGCCGACCAGTCCGGCGATGCCGACGATCTCACCGCTGTGGACAGTGAGCGAGATGTCGGCGAACTCTCCGGTGCGACCAAGACCGTCGACGCGGAGCAGCTCCTCCCCGCGGTCCTGTGTGGACTGTTCCGGAAAGACGTACTCGATGGTGCGCCCGGTCATCCGGCTGACCAGGTCGCGGGTGGGCGTCGTGCGCGCGGGCAGGTTGGCCGCCGTCGTCCGCCCGTCCTTGAGTACCGTCACCCGGTCGCCGATCTCCCGGATCTCTTCGAGCCGGTGGGAGATGTAGATGACCGCGATGCCATTCGAGGTGAGGTCGCGGATGATCCGGAAGAGGTTGCCCACCTCGTCGTGGGCCAGGACCGCGCTCGGCTCGTCCATGATGATCAGCTTGGCGTCGTGCGAGAGCGCGCGGGCCATGCTGACCACCTGCTTGCCAGCCGCCGGCAGCGAACGGACCATCCGGCCCGGTGGGATCTCGCCGTGCCCGAGCCGCGTCAGGATCTTCCTGGTGTGCCGGGACATGTATCCACGCCGGACGAACCCGAACCGGCGCGGCTCATGCCCGAGAAACGCGTTTTCCGCCACCGACAGGTCGTCGACCAGGTCGAGCTCCTGGTAGATGGTGGCGATGCCGGCCTTCATAGCGGACTGCGGGTTGGCCGGCTTGAACTCGCCGCCGAGCCACTCGATCCGCCCTTCGTCCGGGCGGTGGACGCCCGACAGCACCTTGATGAGCGTGGACTTGCCGGCCCCGTTCTGCCCGAGCAGGCAGTGCACCTCCCCGGCGCGCACTTCCAGCTGCACGCCATCGAGCGCCCGCACGCCGGGGAACGTCTTGACGACGTCTTCCAGCTTCAGGACGACCGCCGCGTCATTCACTTCCGGGCTGGTCATGACGCCTGCTCGAAAGCGACGTCGCTGGCCAGGACCGCGGCGCCGGTCACGCCGGCACGCGGGCCCAGCTCGGAGAGGACCACCGGCAGGTTGCCGGTGGCGAGCGGCAGCGAGCGGCGGTACACCACGCAGCGGATCTCGGCGAGCAGGATGTGCCCGAGGTGCGCGAGCCCGCCCCCGATGACGATCTTCGACGGGTTCGCGAAGCTGACCAGCCCTGCCAGTACGCCACCGAGCCGG